>JACSSF010000062.1 GCA_014879375.1 Lysobacteraceae bacterium | reverse complement strand
CGGGATGACGTTGTCGCCGCGCAGCGGGTCGTGCATCGGCACGATGACGCGATCCCAATGGCGGGCGTCGATGCGCGGGTCGAGGATCTGGATCGCACGGCTGCCGGCGCGACGCAGCAGGCGGGTGGCCAGCGCCGCCTGCCGCCCACAGCCGATGACGACCTCCGGCGGATGCGCCAGCGCCCGGGCCAAACCATCGCCCAAGGCCCGCGCAGCACCGGGGAAATGACGGGGTGCCAGCGCCTCGGCCCAGACGGAGGGCAGCAGGGTCAGGTGCGGGGCATCGCCCTGGCCCAGCGCATGCGCCAGGGCCTCGGCCTGGCGGCGATTGCCGGCGTGGCCGTCGCTCACGCACAACCAAGGGAGACGGGGGTGTTCCATCCGTGCGATTGCGTGTTGCGGCAGATGATCATCGATTCTCGACATCGGCACCCTACACTGTGTAACCCTCAAGACAGATCGACCCCCATGTCCGAACACGCCCTTGATTCCGCCGCGCTCGACCAGCTCTTTCGCACCGCGCGTACCTACAACGCGTTCAGTGGTCATATCGATGATGCCACGCTGCACCAACTCTACGACTTGCTGAAGTTCGGCCCGACCGCGGCGAACGGCTCGCCCGCGCGTTTCCTGTTCATCCGTTCGCCCGAGGCGAAGGCGCGCCTGGCGCCGTTGATGGACGATGGCAACCGCGACAAGACGATCAACGCGCCGGTGACGGTGGTCGTCGCGCACGATCTCGACTTCCACGAGAAGCTGCCGGTGCTGTTCCCGCATACCGATGCCAAGAGCTGGTTCGACGGCCCGCGCGAGAACCGTGAGCTCCCCGCGTTCCGCAACGGCACGTTGCAGGGCGCGTATCTGATCATGGCCGCGCGCGCGCTGGGTCTGGACACCGGCCCGATGTCGGGCTTCAACAATGCGGGCGTCGATGCCGAGTTCTTCGCCGGCACGCAGTGGCGTTCCAACTTCATGGTCAACCTCGGCAAGGGCGACCCCGCCAGCATCTTCCCGCGCAGCCCGCGCCTGCCGTTCGACGAGGCCTGCCGGATCGTCTGATCCGCGTCTGCCCAATCCCCATCGATCTCTAAGAACTCCAAGGAGTCATTCCCCATGAATCGCAAGATAGTTGCCACCACCGTTCTTTCCGCTGCCCTCGTGATCGGCCTTGGCGCCTGCAAGCAGGAGACCGCGACGCCGGGCGCCAGCGCCGCGCCGGCGCCCGTTGCCGCCGCCCCGGCCGAGCCGGCCACGCCGGCGATCAACATCGCCACCGGCACCTACAAGATGGATCCCGCGCACACCATGGTGCTCGCGCAGTGGAACCACATGGGCTTCTCCAACCCGACCGCCAATTTCGAAGGCGTGACCGGCACCATCCACTGGAACGCTGCCGACCCGACCGCTTCCTCGGTGGAAGTCGAGATCCCGATGTCGGGCCTGCGCGCCTTCAGCGCCGATTTCAACAAGCACCTGTCGAGCGCCGATTTCTTCGATGTCGCCAAATTCCCCGATGCCAGCTTCAAGAGCACCTCGGTCACCGCCGCCGGCGCCAACCAGTACACGGTCGTCGGTGACCTGACCCTCAAGGGCATCACCAAGCCGGTAACGCTGGATGTCATCGTCAACGGCGCGGGCGAGCACCCGATGACGAAGTTGCAGGCGGTGGGCTTCGATGCCACCGGCACGATCAAGCGCACCGATTTCGACCTTGGCGCCTACGCACCGGCGGTGAGCGATGACGTGAAGCTGCGCATCACCACCGAGGCGATGATGGAAGCGCCGGCCGCCGCCGCACCCGCCGCGGACGGGGCTGCGCAGTGATCATCGCGCGCCCGGCGAATGAGCGCGGCCATGCCGTCCATCCGGGGCTGGACAGCTGGCATACGTTCTCCTTCAGCCAGTACCACGACCCGAAGTGGATGGGCTTTGGCCCGTTGCGGGTGATCAACGAGGACCGCCTCGCGCCCGGCGCGGGCTTCCCGCCGCACCGCCACGCCAACATGGAGATCATCAGCGTGGTGTTGTCCGGTGCGCTCGCGCATCGCGACAGCACTGGCGGCGAAGGCGTGTTGCGGCCGGGCGAAGTGCAGTGGATGAGCGCCGGTCATGGCGTGGAGCACAGCGAGTACAACGGCGACCCGGACGGCACCACCCACTTCCTGCAGATCTGGATCCAGCCCGATCGGGTCAATGCCGAGCCGGCCTATGCGCAGCGCGCGTTCGACCTGCCCGGCCACGCGGGCCAATGGGTGACGCTGGCCTCGCCTGACGGCGCGGATGGCAGCATCGCGATCCGCCAGCAGGCCTGGCTGCGGGGTTGCGCATTGCCCAAGGGCGAGCGTGTCGAAGCCGCGCTGGATGCGTCACGCCTGTACTGGCTGCATGTGGCGACCGGCGAAGTCAGCATCGGTGGCCAACCGCTGAGTGCAGGCGACGCACTGGCCTTCATCGACGAAGGCCAGACGCTGTCGATCGAAGGCGTGGCCGAGGCCTCCGAACTGTTGTGGTTCGATTTGCCGCGATGAACCGCTGCGGCGGCGGGGTGCTCAGTGCATCGCGCCGCCGGTCTCGGTTTCCGCTACGGCCACGCGCGCATCGATGTCGCGGTGGCCGCGCCATTCGTAACCCAGCACGGTGACCCACGGCGCCAGCATCATCACCAGCAGGCAGGCATTGAGCGAGATGCCTGCCGCTGCCATGCCGACTGCGAGCGCAAGCAGGATGCCGCTGCCGGTCAGCAGTCCCGCATACAGCCGATGCCGACCCGGCGCGAGATAGACGAAGATCGCGTACACCATCAGCAGGTACACGCCGACCGGCAACGCGATCGACAGCACGGTGCCGACCATCCCCAGACGGGATTCGCCTTCGACCAGATAGGCCGCCACGTGCAGCCCGGCGCCGGTGCCGGCGATGGCAGCGAACACCACCATGTGCATGTACGACCATCCCAGCAACTTGCGCGGGCGCGCATGCAGCAGCTGCGCGTTGGGCACAGTGAAATAGACCCACCACATGCCGACCGTCAGGGTGAGGCCGGCAAAACCGATCATGCCGACATCGAACGTCCAGCCCTGCTTGGCGGCGACGGCCTGGATGGCCGCCATCGTGCCGATGATGCCTTCGCCGAAGGTGATGATGGCAAGCAGGCCGAAGCGCTCGGCCATGTGGTGCGCATTCCAGCGCGTGGGCCCGTAATGGCGCGCGACCCACCACATGCCGACGGTCTCCAGCAGGAACAGGACGAAGTAGCTCGCCACCACCGTCGGCAGTGACAGGTCGGCCGCGGCCATCGCCACCCAGCCCATCTGCACGAGGATCAGCAAGCTGGCCATGCGCAGCGCCATCTTGCGTTTCTCGCCGTCGCCGCGCGCGGCGCGCAGCCACAGCAGGATCAGCGACACGCGCATCAGCACGTACCCGGCGACCAGCACGCCGTTGTCCAGATGACCTTCGGGCAGGCCGTGAAAAAGGCGCGGCATGCCGGCGGCCATCACCATCACGCCCAGCATCTGCAGCAGGGTGAGCAGGCGCATGCCCCAGTCGTCGGTGTCGTAGCCGGAGGAAAACCAGGTGTGGCCGATCCAGCACCAGCAGACCGCGAACATCGAGAACAGGAAGCCGATGATCGCGGCGACGACGTGGCCATCGACCATCAGGTGCGCTGCCTGGCCACCGGCGACGCCGAAGGCGACGACGAGGGTGAGGTCGTAGAGCAGCTCCAGCGGCGTCGCGGTGCGATGGGGTTCGTTGAAGCTACGGCCCGACATCGGCTTCAGGCCATGGGGCAGGGAGGAAGGCGGATGCGGGTCGGCATGCGTGTTCATGGGCGGCATTGTGCGGCAGGCGGCGGTAGAATCAACGCATTCCCACGAGATTCCGCATCGCCATGACCGACGCCCATCCGACCCAGGCCAACGCCCAGCGCGAGTACGAGGTGCGCCGCGCGGACCTGCCGCTGTCCTGCCCGTTGCCGTCGATGGCCCTGTGGAACTCGCACCCGCGCGTGTACCTGCCGATCGAGGCCGAAGGCGGCCAGGCGGAGTGCCCCTATTGCGGTGCGAAGTACCGCCTGATCGACTGATCGCGCGCCGGCGTGGGCCGTCGCCTGACCGTGGTGCAACTGTTGCCGGCGCTGGCTTCCGGCGGCGTGGAGCGTTCGACCATCGAGATCGCGCAGGCACTGGTACGCGCCGGGCATCGCGCCATCGTGGTCTCCAAGGGCGGACGGCTGGTGCCTGCGCTGATCGAGGTCGGCGGCGAACATGTCGAACTCGATATCGGGGCGAAGTCGCTGTTGACCTTGGCCCGGGTCGGCGCGCTGCGCCGGATCATCCGCGATGCCGACGCCGACATCGTCCATGCCCGCTCGCGCCTGCCCGCGTGGTTGGGTCGCTTGGCCCTGCGCGGGATGCCCGCGACGACGCGCCCGCACTGGGTCACGACCGTGCACGGGCTCAATTCGCCCTCGCGCTACAGCGCGGTGATGACCACGGGCGAGCGCGTCATCTGCGTATCGCGCACCGTGCGTGACTACGTGCTGCAGCAGTATCCGCAGACCGATCCAGCCAAATTGCGCGTCATCCCGCGCGGCATCGATCCGAGCGAGTTCCCGCGCCGCCACGGTGTCGATCACGCTGCGCGCGCGGCATTGGCGATGCAATATCCCGCCCTCGCCAGCGATGGGCCGATGTTGGTGCTGCCCGGACGCGGCACGCGGTTGAAAGGTCACGCCGATGCCCTGGCCTTGCTGGCGCGACTGCGCGAGGCAGGCATCGATGCGCGCCTGTGGATGCCCGGCGCGCGCGAACCGGGGCGCGAGGATTACGTGGCCGAGCTTGAAGCCGAAGCCAGGCTGGCAGGCATCGCGGATGCGGTGGCGATCACCGCGCCGACTTTCAACATCGACGCGGCCTATGCGATGAGCGACCTGGTGCTGCAACTATCGCGCAAGCCGGAAACCTTCGGCCGCACGGTGATCGAGGCGCTGAGCGTCGGCGTGCCGGTCGCCGGCTGGGCGCATGGCGGCGTCGGTGAACTGCTGCAGGAACTGCAACCTGAAGGCGCAGTGCCGCCGTTCGACATCGATGCGCTGGCAAGCCGGGTGATGGCGATGCTGCGGCAGCCGCCAGCCCCGCCCGTTACCATGCCCTATACCCTGCGGGCGATGCAGGACGCCACGCTCGCCGTGTATGACGAACTTGCCGACGGACTTGCATGAATTCACCCAGCACCACCGACGTTGACTCCTCGACCCCGGTCGGCTGGCGCTGGGCGCCCGTGTGGGTGCTGGCGTATGCGGTGCTGTGGCCGGCATCGCGGGTGTCCGAGGCGGTGTTGTCGCTGGGTGCACTGGCAGCGTTGTTCCTGCTGGCCAAGGCGCGCTTTCGCGACGGCAACCGGCTGCTGAGTTCCGGCGCGTGGGCGCTGACCACCGCGCTCTTCTTCGCCTACTGGTTGCCGCAACTGATTTCCACCTCCGACGCCGCTGATCCGCAGGGCGCGCTCGGCAAGACGTTGGCCGGACTGCGCTACCTGCCGTTCCTGTGGCTGGTGGCGATCTCGGTCGCCACCCGATCCGGGCGACGCATCGTGTTCGGCGGACTGGCCGTATTGGTGCTGGTGTGGTCGGTCGATCTGCTGCTGCAAGCCCTGAGCGGGCGCAGCGTGTTGTTCAACGGCCTGGATGCGCTCTACTCGGCGATCAAGGACAAGGGCATCTGCGAAGGTCAGGCTGATCGCGGCTTTGATCGTTTCAACGGCATCTTCGGCACCTGCAACCCGGTGCTGGGCGTGCTGCTGGCGAGCTTCTCGCCGTTCCTGCTGTTCGTGGCGCATCACAGGCTGGGCATCAAGGGTTGGCTCACCGCGGCGTTCGTCGTCGGCTTCGCAGTGGTGCTGGCCGGCTCGCGCGCCAGCTGGCTCACCTATGCACTGGTGCTGCTGTTCTCCGGTTGGCATGTGCTGGGCTGGAAGCGGCTGTTGGTGCTGTTTGCCTCCGGCGCGGTCATCCTGGCCGTGTTGTCGACGGTGTACGCGCCGCTCGGCGACCGGCTGGAACGCACGGCCGTGGCGATGAACGGCGGGGACAAGGATGTCGATACCGCGCTGTCGGGCCGCGGCAAGATCTGGGGTGCGGCGGCCTGCATGATCAGCGAACACCCGATCAACGGCGTCGGCGTGCGCGACTTCCGCCACGCGTATCCCGCCTGCGATCCCAGCCCGGGCGTGAAACCCGCCTGGGGCGAAGGTCCGGCATTGCACGCGCATCAACTGGTGCTGGAAGTGTTGTCCGAAACCGGTTTCATCGGCCTGTTGCTGTGGCTGGCCGGCGCGGCCTTGGCGTGGCGCGCGTGGCGTTACGCCAGCATCGCTGCCCGCGAGCGCGCACGTCCTGCGATGCTCGCACTGGCGGTGACCGTGTTCCCGTTCAATACGCACCTCGCGTTCTATTCCAGTTTCTGGGGCGGTGTGACCCTGTTCCTTGCGGCGCTCTATGCCGGCAGCCTGCTCGCGCGCGACGAGCCCGCGGCGTGAATGCGCACGCGCCGCTGTCGGCGGTCGTCACCACCTTCGACAACGCCGCGACGCTGGATCGCTGCCTCGCCAGCTTGGCGTTCTGCGATGAGGTCGTGGTGCTGGATTCGGGCTCCAGTGATGCCACCCGCGAGATCGCGCAGCAGCATGGCGCACGCATCGACATCGAGCCGTTCAAGGGCTACGGCGCGCAGAAACAATCGGCGATCGACAAGGCGATGCACGATTGGGTGTTGCTGCTGGATGCCGACGAATATCTGACCGATGCAGGCCGTGAAGCCATCACGCGCGAGCTGCAATCGCCGCGCGCCGAAGGCTATCGCCTGCCGCGACAGGAGTGGTTGTTCTGGCGCTGGCCGCATCCTGGTACGCGCGGCAATCATCAGTTGCGCCTCTTTCGTCGCAGTCGCGGCGGCATGAACCAGGTACCGGTGCATGCGGCGCCGGAGGTAACAGGTCGCGTCATCTATCTCGATGCACCGTTCCGCCATTGTGGCGAAGCCGATCTTGCGGTGCGGGTGGAAAAGGTTAATCGCTATTCCAGCGGCCTCATCGAGCACACGCGCGGCAAGCGCCGGCGTTTCATCGCGCTGCGCCTGCTGTTCTATCCGATGCTCGCCTTCCTCAAGCTCTACCTCGGCAAGCGCTATTTCCTGAACGGCTGGGCCGGCTTTTTCGCCGCCAAGACGCAGTCGTTCTACGCGTTCCTGAAATACGCCAAGCTGGTCGAGGCCGAGCGCAAGCGTGGCGCTCAGCCTTTCGAATAGAGCGAGACGCCATCGGGCTGGCGCTTGAAGCGGCGATGGATCCACAGATATTGCGAAGGCGCCTCGCGCACCATCGCTTCGATCGCCTCGTTCACGCATGCGCTGTCGGCGGTGGCATCGTCGGTCGGGAACGGCGCCAGCGGCGGCGCGATGCGCAGGAGGTAGCGCGCGCCTTCGCGACGATGGAAGAACGGCACCACCGCGCAGCCGCTGATGCGCGCCAGCTGGTGGGTGGCGGTGATGGTCGATGCCGGGATGCCGAAGAACGGCGCGAACACCGTGTCCTTGCCACGCATGTCCTGGTCGGGCGCGTACCAGAGCATGCCGCCGCGCTTGAGATGGCGGATCGCGCCACGGATGTCGTCGTTGCCGAACATCGTCTGCGCATAGCGCAGGCGTCCGCGCAGCACCGCCCATTCCATCACCGGATTGCGGTAGCGCCGGTACATGCCGGCCAGCTGCACGTGATCGCACATCAGTCGCCCGCACATCTCGAGCGTCATGAAGTGACCGGAGACCATCAGCACGCCGCGTCCTTCCGCCTGCAGCCGTTGCAGGTGCTCCATCCCTTCGATCTCCACCGTGCGCCGCATCGGCGTGATCGAGCCCCACCAGGCGCGCGCGAATTCGAACAGGCCGATGCCGAGGTCGCGGAAGCTGTCATCCAACAATTCCGCGCGCACTTCCGGCGGCATCCCGGGGAAGGCGAGCTCCAGGTTGCGATGCGCGGCCTGTCGCCGATCAGGCAGGAGGCGCTTGAGCAGCCTGCCGAGCGGCGCACCGATGCCGCGTTGCAAGCCCCACGGTAGTCGCGCCATCAACACCAGGAAGCCGAGCAGCAACCACGTCGGCCAATGACGTGGGGCAAGCAGGGCGCGCGGCAGCGGTAGGGGCGAGTCGGCCATGCAGGGATTCTAAGCGGCGCGGTCCCGCCGGGGCGATGCGTGCTTCCTTTATCCTTGCGCGATGAAGCCCGATTTCACCGAACGCCTGCTGCGCGGCCTGTACTCGCTCGCGTTGTATGCACTGTTGCCGGTGACGATCTACCACCTGGTCTGGCGCGGCTTCCGTCATCCCGCCTATCTGTCGCGCTGGAACGAGCGCTACGCGGTGTATGGCGATGAAGCTGCATCCAATGCCAACGCGCAGCGCACGCTGTGGGTGCACGCGGTATCGGTGGGCGAGGTCGCTGCGGCGGCGGCGCTCATCAGTACGCTGCTGGAGAAATACCCCGGCCGACGGATGGTGGTGACCAGCATCACCCCGACCGGTTCCGAGCGTGTCCAGGCGCTGTGGGGCGACCGGGTCGAGCACGTGTATCTGCCCTATGACCTGCCCGGCGCGGTCGGGCGTTTCCTTGATCGCTACCAGCCGTCGCAGGCGCTGATCATGGAAACGGAACTGTGGCCGAACCTGTTGTTTGGCTGCCGTGATCGCGGCATCCCGACCGCGATCCTCAACGCGCGCCTGTCCGCACGCTCGCTGCGCGGATACCGGGTGCTGGCGCCGCTGGTGTCGCGCGCGTTGCGTACGGTGTCGCGGGTGTGCGCGCAGACGGCCGCCGATGGCGAGCGCTTCGTCGCGCTGGGTGCCCGTCCGGAAACGGTGGTGGTGACCGGCAACCTCAAGTTCGATGTGGCCGAGCGGGAGGACACTGCCGCCTTCGTTGAGACCTTCCGCCGTCACGCGGGACGCCGCATGGTGTGGATCGCGGCAAGTACGCATCCCGAGGAGGAGCTGCCGGTGCTGCTGGCGCATCGCCGCCTGCGTCGGCGCTGGCCAGACCTGCTGCTGCTGTGGGCGCCGCGCCATCCCGAACGCTTCCGCCCGGTGATCGAGCGCCTGAAGAGCGCCGGCCTGCGCACCGCAACCCGCAGCACCGAGCGCTTGGCCGGGCCCGAGGATGCGGTGTTCGTCATCGACACCCTGGGCGAGCTGCCGATGTTCTTCGGTGCCAGCGATGTCGCCTTCGTCGGCGGCAGCCTGCAGGACATTGGCGGGCACAACCTGCTGGAGCCGGCGGCGGCGGGCGTGCCGATCGTCACCGGCCCGCACCTGCACAACTTCGCCGAGATCGCCGATGCCTTGCAGCAGGCGGGCGCGTTGACGGTGGTCGCATCCGACGAAGAACTGGGCGATGTGCTCGACATGCTGCTGGAAGACCCCGCACTCCGAGCGAAGATGGGCGAGGCAGGGCGCGCGCTCGCCGAATCAGGGCGCGGCGCACTGGCCCGCACGCTGACCGCCGTGCGCCTTTGAGCGCATGAAAAACGCCGGGTCTGGCCCGGCGTCATCCAATAGACTTGGCGAACGCGATCAGTCGCGGATGCGTGGCACCTGACCGGCCTGGACGGTCAGCTGGCGGTTCACGTCCTGGAGGTCGTCGATGTTGAGCGTGCCGGCGGCTTGCTCCAGCAGCAGGCGATATTGCAGGTAGTTGTACTTGGCCAGCGAATACGCCTGCTGCGCGTTGAACAGCGCCTGCTGGTTGAGCAGCACGTCGATGACGGTGCGGGTGCCGACTTCCAGCCCCACCTGCGAAGCATCGTAGGCGCTCTGCGCGGCGACCAAGGCGAGGCGTCGAGCCTCGACCGCGCTGATGCCGGCGGAGAGCGACTGGTAGGCATTGCGGGTGTTGCGCTCGAGCGCACGTTTCTGCTGCTCCAGCTGGTCCTGCGCGACATCGCGATTGGCCACGGCTTGGCGCACGCGCGAGGAAGTGGCGAAGCCGTTGAAGATCGGCACCGACAGGGTCAGGCCGATGCTGGGGCCGTAGCTGGTGCTGTCGCTGTTGAAGTTGATGCCCGCCTGGTGGCCATCGGTGTCGTTGCGGGAACGGCTGTAGCCGGCATTGGCATACAGGTAGGGCAGGTAGCCGGCGCGCGCGGTGCTGATGTTCTGCTCGGCGGAGGCCACGCGCACGGTCTGTGCGGCAAGTGCCGGGTTGTTCTCGATGGCGCGCTGGACCCATTCGTCCGCGCCGCCGGCGGCCGGCAGCTCGGGCTTGAAGTCGTCGGGCAGGCCCATCAGGCTGCGCACCGGCTGGCCGGTGATCTCGGCCAGTGCCTGGTAGGTGTCTTCCAGCGCATTGCGTTGCAGGATGGTGTTGGCACGCGCGGCTTCGTATTGCGCGCGGGCCTCGTGCATGTCGGTGATCGGGGCCAGGCCCACTTCCAGGCGCTTGCTGGCGAAGTCGAACTGCTTCTTCAGCGCGGCTTCCTGCGCTTCGGCGGCGGCCAGCGTTTCCAGTGCCACCAGCACGTTGAAATAGGCCTGCGAGGTGCGGGTGATCAGCTGGTTGCTGGTGGAATCAAGTTGCAGCTCACCGGCACGGGTCAGCAGCTTCTGCGACTTGTGCTGGCTGAGCAGGGTCGGGTCCCAGACCATCTGGTTGGCGGAGACGCGCCCGCTGACGCTGTCGGTGGTGCTGGTGCGTTCGCCGCCGGCGGTCAGGACACCGGTCACCGGGTCGTACTGGGCGTCGCCCGAATCGCTGGTTGTGCGCGAGCGACTGGCGCCGAGGCTGCCGCTGACCTGCGGCAACATCTGCGCGCGGGTCTGCACCTGGCCTTCGGCGGTGGCGCGCTGCCCGGCTTCGGCGGCGGCCAGTTGCGGATCGCTGACTCGCGCAAGCTGGTAGGTCTGGATCAGGTCTTCCGCCTGCACGGCGGCAGGCAGGAGGGCGATCGACAGGGCAAGGGCAAGCGGGCGGCAACGCATCGGCAATCCTTCAAGGGCAAACAGGTGCGCGGTTAGCCCTGGGGGCGCCACGCGCACGGGTCATAGGACGAATCGGGGGGCGGGTTCGCCACCGACAAGGTAGGGGATATCGGTTTCGAACAACGACTCAGCGCGACCTGCGTTGACACCGCCACGCAACAACGTGGCCTCCATCACCGGCGATTGGCCGTGGATGACGAACAGGCGGCCGTTCGGTGTCAGCCATTCCAGGAAGCGCGCGGGGATCTCCGCGACGGCGCCGGTGACGCAGACTGCATCGTAGCGATCCTCGGTCTGCCAGTGCATCGCATCGGCCACTTCGATCGTCGCGGCGTGAAGGCGCAGTGCGGCCAGGCGCGAACGCGCGGTTTCGGCCAGCGCGGGGTCGATCTCCAGGCTGTGCACCGACTGGCCCAGTTGCGCCAGGCACGCGGTCAGGTAGCCGCTGCCGGTGCCGATCTCCAGCACGCGCTCGTTCAGCTGGATGTTGAGTGCCTGCAGGGTGCGACCCTCGATCACCGGCTTCATCATGTACTGGCCGTGTCCGATCGGCAGCGACAGGTCCGCATAGGCCAGCTCGCGGTACGCGGCGTCCACGAAATGCTCGCGCGGGGTGCTGCCGATCACCGACAACACGCGCGGGTCGAGCACCTCCCACGGGCGAACCTGTTGTTCGACCATGTTTTCGCGGGCTTGGCTGTAATCGATCGTCATGTCGGGCATTCGCGGGAGGGGGCGGGCATTTTACCGGCCCGGAGGTCAGGATGCCCGTGATGGGCGCGGCGATTGAGTGCCGGAAGTCATCGGGTCGATGGTCACGCGCTCGCGTCCGCCGGGTGCGTTCACGAATCGGACGGGCGATAGGCGCGCAGGAACATGCCCACCACGCCGGTGAGGTGACGCTGGGTGGCGGCATCGTCCATGTCCGCGGGGAAGCCGACCATCAGGCGAGCGTGCGGCTCGCCCTTGAGCAGGGCGAAGAAATGCGAGGCGGCCATGTCGGTGTCGTCGACGGACAGTTCGCCGGCCGCGACCCGGCGCTTGAGGAGACCGGACAGGCCGCCCTGGATGCGTTCGGGGCCGGCTTCCCAGAACAACTGGGCCAGCTGCGGCGTCATCGCCTGCGGGGCGCACAACATGCGATGGCCGGCGATGGCCTGCGGGCAGCTGATCATCGCGTAGAAGGCCTGGGCGATGGCCAGCAGGCGCGGGCGCAGCGGCATCTCCGGCGATGGCTCGAACAGCTCCATCGGCATCTCTTGCTCGCAATAGGCCTGCACCACCGCCGAGAGCAGCCCCTCCTTGTCGCCGAAATGGCTGTAGACCGTCAGCTTGGACACCCCGGCGGTCTGCGCGATCTGGTCCATGCTGACTCCATCGAAGCCCTGCTCGGAGAACAGGGCCATCGCGGCGTCCAGCACCGCGGCGCGCTTGGCCGGGTCCTTGGGGCGCCCGGGAGCCGGGCGGACAGGGGATGTAGCGATAGACATGCCCGCAATAATAAACCGATTGGTTTTTTAATTCGAGATGCAGGCCGCACCGGGTCCAGTGGCGGGCCCGAACGGGTGGGCTCAGATCAGGTGCGCGGCGGCGGCATCGACGGGGCTGACGTGGGATGTTGCCTCGTGGCCGGCATCGGCAAAGGCCTGTCGCATCGCCGCGGCCGCGGCCTCGGCATACGCACGGGAGTCGAACCAGCCGAACAGGCTGGGCCCGCCACCGGAGATACCGGCGCCCAGCGCCCCGTGGTCCAGCGCCGCCGCTTTTACCTGCGCGAAGCCCGGGATCAATGGCGCGCGGCGTGGCTCGACCAGCACATCGCGCAACCCTTCGCGGACGAGATCCAGATCGTCCCGCGCCAGCCCGGTCAGGAACAGCCCCAGCGCGGTGGTCTGGGCGACGACATCGGCCAGCGGATAGGGCGCGGCCAGCACCTCGCGGCTGCGTCGGGTTTCCAGTACCAGGGCCGGATGGACGATCGCCGCGTGCAGGCCGAGCGGGACGTGCAGGCGGACAAGGCGGGTGCGCGTGGCGAGAACGATGCCGCCCAGCAGCATCGGACCGACGTTGTCACCTTGGTGGCTGTGGGTGGAGACGAATTCGCCGTCCAGCGCATGTGGGTACAGGGCCTGCGGTGACAGCGGCGCCTCCAGCAGGGCATTCGCCGCTACCAGCGCCGCCACCGCCGAGGCCGCCGAGCCGCCCAGCCCGGAGCCGAGCGCGATGCCTTTGTCCAGTTCGACCTCGAAGCCGAACGGCAGCGCGAGTGCCTTGCGCAAGGAGAGAAGCGCCGCGCCGGCCGTGTTGTCGGCCGCAGCCAGCGGGATGTGCTCGACCCCGGCCACGTCGCCGGAAACCCGCGCGATGCGGACCTCGGGGGCAGCAATGCGCCGCACCGTCGCGACATCGCCGATCCCGTCGATGCCATGGCCCAGCAAATCGAAGCCGACGCCGATGTTGCCGACGCTGCCGGGCGCGCGGGCTCGGGCTTCGTGGAGACTGGACGGCATGACGGTTCCGGGATGCGGCGGGCACCCAGATTAACGCGGGTGCGCTCGCATCGCTGCGGCGAGCGTGTTCCAATGTCCCCATGAAGCGGGGGTACCGTCGGCAATGCCGGTGGTTGAGACAGACCCTTCGAACCTGATCCGGTTGATACCGGCGTAGGGAAGCTTCGCGACACATGCCTTCATTGCATGTGCGCGCCGCCGCTTCGTCCACCCACACAGGACGAATGCCGATGAACGCCATCCCCGCCACCGAACTGCTGCGCCAGGCCGAAGAACTCTCCGCCGAGGTCGTGCGCCCGATCCCCGGCTCGCGCAAGGTACATGTCGAGGGCTCGCGCGCCGACCTGCGCGTGCCGATGCGCGAGATCACGTTGACGAAAACGCCGACCTTGTTCGGCGGAGAGGACAACGCGCCGGTCACGGTCTACGACTGCTCGGGTCCGTACACCGACCCCGATGCCCGCATCGATCTTGCCGCCGGGCTTGCGCCGCTGCGCGCGAGGTGGATCGAGGAGCGCGGCGATACCGAAGCGCTACCCGCGCTCAGTTCGGAATTCGGTCGCGGGCGCGAAACCAATGCCAAGCTCGATGCGGTGCGCTTCCCGAATCGCGCCCTGCCGCGCAGGGCAAAAGCCGGTGCCAACGTCAGCCAGATGCATTACGCCCGGCGCGGCATCGTCACGCCCGAGATGGAATTCGTGGCGATCCGTGAAAACCAGCGCCTTGAAGCCGTGCGCGAGGCGCATTTGTTGTCGCAGCACCCGGGCGAGGCCTTCGGCGCGAACATCCAGCAATTGATCACGCCCGAATTCGTGCGCGAGGAGATCGCCCGCGGCCGCGCGATCCTGCCAAACAACATCAACCACCCCGAGAGCGAGCCGATGATCATCGGTCGCAACTTCCTCACCAAGATCAACGCCAATATCGGCAACTCCGCGGTGAGCTCCGGCATCGCCGAGGAAGTGGAGAAACTGGTCTGGGCGATCCGCTGGGGCGGCGACACCGTCATGGACCTGTCCACCGGCAAGCACATCCACGAGACGCGCGAATGGATCATCCGCAAC
>JACSSF010000063.1 GCA_014879375.1 Lysobacteraceae bacterium | reverse complement strand
GTCGCGCGACATGGTGAAGAAGATGCGGGTCTGGCCGTAGATCATCATCAGGATGACCGAAGGCAGCGCCAGCGCGGCTGCGATACCGATCGCATTGCCCCAGCCGGCGAAGCCCAGCATCTTCAGCACATGGGCCAGCGGTTCCTTGCTGCAGACCAGGGCATCGGGGTTGTTGGCAGCGCAGGCGGCCGCCATTTCCGGGGTGCCCGGATGGATGGCCATGCCGGCGGCATCGAGCATCGGCTGTGAACCGATCGCGCCCACCGCGCCATAGCCCACCAGCATGTAGAAGATGGTGCAGACCAGCAGCGAGCCGATCAGGCCGATCGGGATGTTGCGATTCGGGTTCTTGGTTTCCTCGGCCGCGGTCGAGACCGCGTCGAAGCCGACGTAGGCGAAGAAGATCGATGCCGCCGCGCCCAGCACGCCGATGCCGCCGAGCGGGCTGCCCCAGCCGGTCGGGAAGAACGGTTCGAAGTTGCTGTCCTTGGCAGCCGGCATCGCGATCGCGATGAACGCGGTCAGTGCAGCGACCTTGATCAGCACAAGGATCGCGTTGACCTTGGCCGACTTCGAGGTGCCGATGACCAGCAGGCCAGTGACCAGCAGCGCGATGCAGAACGCGAGCAGGTTGAACGCGCCGCCGTCCATCGGGCCGGTCTTGAGATAGGTGGGCAGTTCCATGCCCGCGCTGGCGAGCAAGCCGTTCATGTAGCCCGACCAGCCCACCGACACCGCGCCCGCGGCAACGGCGTATTCCAGCACCAGCGCCCAGCCGACCGTCCAGGCCAAGGCTTCGCCCATCACCCCATAGGTGTAGGTGTAGGCGGAGCCGGAGACCGGCACCATCGAGGCCAGTTCCGAATAGGCGAGGGCGGCCAACGCGCACACCACCGCCGCGATCACGAAGGCCAGCATCATCGCCGGGCCTGCCTTCTGGCCGGCTTCGGCGGTGAGCACGAAGATGCCGGTGCCGATGATGGCGCCGATACCGAGCATGGTCAGCTGGAAGGCACCGAGCTGGCGCTTGAGCGATTTCTTCTCGGCGGTTTCAAGGATCTTGTCGAGTGGCTTGACGCGTTGGAACAGCATTGCGTTCTCCCCTGGGGCAACAACTATTGATTGGGTTGCCCGAAACGACGAGCAGCCGCGACCATAACCGGCATTTGCCCGCCAGCACAAGGCGTATCTCACATCAAGCCTTGCACGAAAACGTGATGCGATGCAGCATCCTCCGGATGAACAGGCCTTGGGATTTCGCCGCGCGGCTCGCCGAATGGGTGGGTGCACAATCCGATGATGACGCGAACGCGGGCATGGCGTTTGCCGAGTTGGCGGCAGAAGGCAGCCTTGCCTACCGCCGCGAACGTCTTGAAGGCCATTTCACCGCATCCAGCTGGCTGGTGAGCGGGGATGGCCGACGCACGCTCTTGACCCACCATCGCAAGCTGGGGCGCTGGCTGCAGTTGGGTGGCCATGCCGATGGCGACGAGGATCTGTCCCGGGTCGCGCTGAAAGAGGCGGAAGAGGAATCCGGCCTTGCCGGGTTGAGCGTCGAGCCGCAGATCTATGACTTGGACCGGCACTGGATCCCCGAGCACGGTGGTGTACCCGGCCACTGGCATTACGACGTGCGTTTCGTCGTCTACGCGGGCGACAGTGAAGAGTTCGCGGTCAGCGACGAATCGCTGGACCTGGCGTGGCGCGACATCGCCGCATTGGCGGCCGACACCGATGCCGATGAATCCTTGCGTCGCATGGCGCGCCACTGGCTGGCGCGCACGCTGTCCTGATCCACGCCGCGCGGCTCAGTAGAGCACGCGCGTGCGCAGCGTTCCGTCGATGCCGGCCAGCGCTTCGCGCAGGCGGTTGGCCTCGTCGCGGTCGGAGGCCGCATCGATCACCACGTAACCGACTTCCGGATCCGTACGCAGGTACTGGCCGTCGATGTTGATGCCGCGTGCGGAGAACACCTCGTTGATGCGCGAGAGCACGCCCGGCACGTTGCGATGGATGTGCAGGAAACGATGGCTGCCGACATGGCCGGGCAGGGTGACCTCGGGGAAGTTGACGGCCGAGAGCGTGCTGCCGTTGTCGCTGTAACGCACCAGTTTCGCGGCGACTTCCGCGCCGATGTTGTCCTGCGCCTCCAAGGTGCTGCCACCGATGTGCGGGGTGAGGATGACGTTGTCCATGCCGCACAGCGGTGAGACGAAGGCATCCGCGTTGCCCTCGGGTTCCACTGGAAAGACATCGACCGCGGCGCCGGCGATATGGCCGCTGCCGAGTGCATCGGCGAGCGCGTCGATGTCCACCACGGTGCCGCGCGACGCGTTGAGCAGGTGCGCGCCGGGTTTCATCTTGGCGAGTTCCGTTGCGCCGATCATCAATCGCGTCGCCGGGGTTTCCGGCACGTGCAGGGTGACGATGTCGCTCATCGCCAGCAGCGCATCCAGGTCGCCGGCGTTGCGCGCGTTGCCGAGCGCGAGCTTGGTCTCGATGTCGTGGTAGATCACCTGCATGCCGAGCGCTTCGGCCATCACCCCGATCTGGGTGCCGATGTGGCCGTAGCCGACGATGCCGAGCGTCTTGCCGCGGATCTCGTGGCTGCCGCTGGCGGACTTGCTCCAGCCGCCGCGATGGCACTGCGCGGACTTCTGCGGGATGCCGCGCATCAGCATGATCGCCTCGGCGATCACCAGCTCCGCCACGCTGCGGGTGTTGGAGTAGGGCGCGTTGAACACCGGGATGCCGGCCAATTTGGCGGCGGAAAGATCGATCTGGTTGGTACCGATGCAGAACGCGCCGATCGCGATCAGCTTGCGGCCCTCGCCGACCATCGCGGCATCCAGTTTGGTGCGCGAACGGATGCCGACGATGTGCGCCTCGCGCAGTTCCTCGGCCAGTTGCGCCGGAGCCAGCGCCTTGTCGAAGCGGCGGATGTCGCTGTAGCCGGCATCTTCGAAGATCTGTGCGGCGGTCGGGCTGATGCCCTCCAGCAGCAGCACGCGGATGTCGGACTTCGGGAAAGACGTGGGGGACACGGTTGGCTCGCGATGGGGGCTGCATCCATTGTGCTACATACGCATGCGTTTGGAGTAGATTGGCCGTATGGATGCTGCCCTTGATGCCCTTCACGATGCCTTGCCCGACCTGCGCCTGCTGACCGAAGCATCGGAACTGGCGCATTACGGACGCGATTGGACGCGACGCTGGACGCCGGCACCTCGCGCCATTGCCTTGCCCGCATCGGTGGACGAGGTCGTCGGCATCGTGCGCTGGGCGCGTGGGCAGGGCGTTGCGCTGGTGCCCTCCGGCGGACGCACGGGCTTGTCCGGTGGCGCGGTGGCCGCGCACGGGGAGCTGGTCGTCAGCCTGGAGCGCATGAACAAGGTGCGGGGCTTCGATCCGGTGGACCGGTTGCTGACGGTACAGGCGGGCATTCCGCTGCAAATGGCACAGGAAGCGGCGCGCACGCACGGCCTGCAATATCCGGTCGATTTCGCCGCGCGTGGTTCGTGCACCATCGGCGGCAACATCGCCACCAACGCCGGCGGCATCCGCGTCCTGCGCTACGGCAATACGCGCGAGTGGATTGCCGGCCTGACCGTGGTGACCGGCGACGGCGAGGTGCTGCGCCTCAACAACGGACTGGTGAAGAACTCCAGCGGTTACGACCTGCGCCACTTGCTGATCGGGGCGGAAGGCACGCTCGGCATCGTGGTGGAGGCGATGCTGAAACTGACCGCGCCGCCTCCGCCGACGCAGGTGATGCTGCTTGCCCTGCCGGATTTCGACGCCGTGCTTGCGGCGTTCTCCACGCTGCGAGAAGGCCTGCGGCTGGAAGCCTTCGAATTCTTCACCGCGCTCGCCTTGAAGCATGTATTGGCGCATGGTGGGCAACGCCCGTTCGATGACGACCATGCCTTCTACGCCGTGGTCGAATATGCGAACGAGGACGAGGCGGATGAAGTGGCCGCGTTGTCGTTGTTCGAGCAAGGGCTGGACAACGGCTGGGCGCTGGATGGGGTGATCGCGGCCAGCCAGGCGCAGGCCGCGCAGCTGTGGCGTCTGCGCGAGGGCATCACCGAGTCGCTGGCTTCGCATACGCCCTACAAGAACGACGTCGCGTTGCGGATCTCGGCGCTGCCCGCCTTCCTGCAGGAAGCGGAGCGGCTCATCAGCGACGAATATCCGCAATTCGAAGTGGTCTGGTTCGGCCATATCGGCGACGGCAACCTGCACATTAACGTGCTGAAACCTGCCGACTTGCCGCAGGCAGATTTCGTCCGTGATTGCGAACGGGTGACCAAGCTGCTGGCCGATGTGTTGGAGCGCCACGGCGGCAGCATCTCCGCCGAGCACGGCATCGGCCTGGTGAAGAAGCCTTATCTGCTCGGCACCCGCAGCGCGGAAGAAGTGGCGGTGATGCAGGGGATCAAGCGCGTGCTGGACCCGGACGGCATCTTGAACCCGGGCAAGCTCTTCGACTGATCAACGCGGGATGTTGGACAGGCGCGCGTCCAAGCGGTCGCGGATCGCAGGCCACTCGCTGGCGATGATCGAATAGGTGACGGTGTCGCGCAGGGAGCCATCCTTGTGCCGCTTGTGATGGCGCAAGATGCCGTCGCGGCTGGCACCCAGGCGCTCGATCGCGGCTTGCGAGCGCAGGTTCTCATGGCTGGTGTGGAAGAACACCGATGCCGCGCCCAGCGTGTCAAAGGCATGGCCCAGCATCAGCCGCTTGTTGGCGGTGTTGACGTGCGTGCGCCACACCGAGGCGGCATGGAAGGTGTAGCCGATGGCGAGCGTCGGCACCGCGAGGTCGATGTCGTAGAAGCGCGTCGCGCCGACCACGCGGTCATCGGCGATCACGGCGAACGGCAATTGCTCGCCGGCATCGCGCATGGCGATGGCTTTCTCGATCCAGTCCGCCATGCCAGCGCGGCCAGGCACGTTGACGTAGTTCAACGTGCAGACATCGCCGTCTTCCACCGCGTCCTGCAGCGGCGCGAGGTGTTGGCGGGCCAGCGGTTCAAGGCGCACGCGCCAGCCAGCCAGCGTGCCGGTCATTGGGCGGGTTCGCTCGACGGCGGGCGCTCGGCCAGCAATACGCTGGCGATGGCGTCATCGTCCTGATACTTGCGCACCAGCACTTTCCATGCGGCTTCATCCGCACCGGCGCACATCACGCCAGCCATGGCGGGATTGCCGCCTTCGGCTTCCGGGCGACTGAAATGCCGGCACATGCGCTGCTTGAGGATGAAGTCGCGGACATCCTCGGGCAGTGTTGCCGCATCGATTTGTGCGTTGCCGGCATCCTCCTGAGACTGCGGCACGGCTTGCGAAGCCGGCGCCGATGCAACATCGACGGACTGCTTGTTGGCAGGGGCTTCCGGGGCGACCTCGCCGGTCGGCGGCGAGGAACACGCCGCGAGCAGCATCAGCATGAGCAAGCCTGCGCCCATCGGCTTAGTCAGCGCGGCCACCGAACTCACCGGTCGTGGTGTTGACCCAGACTTTCTCGCCATTGGTGATGTACTCAGGTACCTGGATCTCGATGCCGGTGTTGAGGCGCGCGGGCTTCGGGCGCTTGGTCGCGGTGCCGCCCTTGAGCTCCGGCGGGGTGTCGACGACTTCCAGTACCACGGAGGTCGGCAGCTGGAGCGCGACCGGCTGGTCGTCGATGATCTGCACGTAGCAGCCGGCCAGGCCATCGGTGATGTAGCCGGCGGCATCGCCGATGCTGTCGGCATCGAGCTGGTACTGGGTGTAATCCTCGTCGTCCATGAACACGAACGCCTCGCCATCCTTGTACGAGAACGTGGCCTGGCGGCGCGAGAGTTCGACTTCGCGCAGGTCGTCGTCTCCATCGAAACTGGCATCGAGCTTGTTGCCGCCCGGCACCGAATACATGACGAAGCGGAAGCGCACGTTGCCGCCGCGGCCTTGCGGGCTGCTGCGCTCGATGTCGCGGATCTGGTACACGCCGCCGTTGTATTCGACGACGTTGCCTTTCTTGATGTCGTGAGCCTTCATGGGTTCTTGTCGTTGCTGAGTGAGCGGAAGATGCGTTCGTTGAGCCACCAGGTGATGCTGGCCCAGAAGAGGCCGCCGATGGCGCAGAGCATGGCGGCGAGGCCGATGAGCATCGGCAGGCGCGGGTTGTCGGTGCCAAGGCGCAAGGTCACCATCACCACCATCGTGATGAACATCGCGCCACCCCAGATCAGCAGGCCCTTGACCAGCAGGAAGTGAGCGAAGCCGCGCGCACGGATCGCCGGCCAGCGCTCGCGCACCCAACCATGCGTACGCCCCTCGAGCCGATGGCTGCTCACTTGGGCGCCAGGCGGGTAGCGCCATCCAGACGGATGGTTTCACCGTTGAGGTAGGTGTTGCCCATGATGTAGGCGACGAGGTCCGCGAATTCTTCCGGCTTGCCGAGGCGCGAGGGGAAGGGGATGGAAGCCGCCAGCGATTGCTGCACGTCGTCGGGCATGCCGTCGACCATCGGCGTCCAGAAGATGCCGGGGGCGATGGTCATCACGCGGATGCCGAAACGGGCCAGCTCGCGCGCCATCGGCAGCGTCATCCCGACCACGCCGCCTTTTGACGCCGAATACGCAGCCTGGCCGATCTGACCCTCATAAGCCGCGACCGACGCGGTATTGATGATGATGCCGCGTTCGCCATCCACACCAGCCTCGTTGTGCTGCATCACCTCGGCGCAGGCCTTGCCGACGTTGAAGCTGCCGACCAGGTTCACCATCACCGTGGTCTGGAATTGCGAGAGCTTCATCGAGCCTTCGCGGCCCAGCACGCGGCCGGCGCCGAGGATGCCGGCGCAGTTGATGCAGGCATTCAGGCCGCCGAGGAAGGCCTTGGCCTTGGCGACGTTGGCGGCAACGTTTGCCTCGTCGGTAACGTCGGTCTTGATGAAGACGGCCTTGTCCGCACCGAGTTCCGCGACTGCAGCGGCTCCCTTTTCCTCGTTGACGTCGAACAGGGCGACCTTGCCGCCGCCGGCGACCAGATGCCGGGCGACGGCGAAGCCGAGGCCGGAGACGCCGCCGGTGACGATGGCGCGGGCGTTGGAAATCTGCATGGGGAAGTCCTGCTGCGGAAAACGCCGATTTTAGCGTAGCGCGGGGCCTGCGACGGCTACAGATCGCGCAGGTAGAAGGTGTTGCAGCCGCCGTGGCCGGTCGCGCCCATCGGCTGGTCGATAGGCCGGAAGCCGGTGCGTTCGTACAGTCGCATCGCCGCGTCCATGCCGGTCAGCGTTTCCAGATAGCACTGGCGGAAACCGGCCTCGCGTGCGGCGTCGAGGCATCGCGTCATCATCAAGCCGCCCGCGCCGAGGCCACGCGCCTGCGGCAGGAAATACATCTTGCGCAACTCGCAGGTGTCGGGACCTCCGCCCACGAGCGGGGCGATCCCGCCGCCGCCGAGCACACCGCCATCGCGCTCGACCACGAAGTAGGCATGGCGGGGCTCGGCATACGCCTGCGACATCCAGTCCACTTCCGGGTCATTGATGGCAAAACCGCTGCCACCGGCGCCGAACTCGGGCATCACCGTGCGGATGATCAATGCCATCGCGGCATCGTCTTCGGGGTGGATCGGGCGGATGATCAGCGAATCAGGCGTGGGGCTTGGCATGGGACGGGGCAGTCAGGAAATGGATGAACTCGTCCGGATCCAGGGCCTGCGCGAAGAGGTAGCCCTGGCCGACCGGCACGCCCAATTCGATCAGGAAGCGACGCTGTGCCTCGTTCTCCACGCCTTCGGCGACCAGTCCAAGGCCCAGGCTGCGTGCGATGCCCGCCACTGCCTGGCACACCGCGACATCGGAAGTGTTGTTAGGCACGCCCTGCAGGAACAGCTGCGAGAGCTTGAGGCCGTGGATCGGCAGGCGGCGCAGGTAGTTGAGGCCGCTGTAGCCTTCGCCGAAATCGTCGATGGACAGCATGACGCCCAACTCGCGCAACTGGGCGAAGATCCGCAGCGTGTCCGGCTCGTCCTCGATCAACACCCGCTCGGTGAATTCCAGTTCCAGTGCGGTGCCCGGGATGCCGGCTGCGGACAGCGCGGCTTCGACCGTGCCGGCGAGGTCGTCGGCGAGGAACTGCCGGTAGGAGACGTTCACTGCGACGCGCACGGTGTTGTGGCCCTGGTCGCGCCAGCGTCGCACCTGCATGCAGGCCTCGCGCAATGCCCATGCGCCGAGCCGGATGATTTCGCCGGTGCTCTCCGCATGGCTGATGAAGATGTCGGGGCGCATCACGCCCAGTTGCGAGTTGTGCCAGCGCATCAGCGCCTCGGCGCCGACCACCAGGCCGCTGCGCAGATCGACCTGCGGCTGGTAGAGCAGGGTGAGCTCGTTGTTGTCGAGCGCGCCGCGCATCTGGAAATCCACCTGCAGGCGGTCGCGCTGGCGGCGGGCGAGGTCATCGGTATAGCTCTGCCAGCCGTTGTAGGCGCGCCGCTTGCTGTCGTACATCGCGGCATCGGCGTTCTGGATCAGGGCGAGAGCGTCGTTGCCATCGCGCGGCGATTCGGTGATGCCGATGCTGGCGCTGATCGAGAATTCCTCCTGGTCGATGCGGAAGGAGCGTGCCAGCTCGGCGAGGATCGCCTCGGCGATCTCGATGTGGATGTCGGGCTTGGTCAATCGGCACAGGACAAGGAATTCGTCGCCGCCCAGGCGCGCGGACAAGCCGCGATTGCCGACCGCCGCCCACAGGCGCTCGGCGACCGCGCACAGCAGGCGATCGCCGACGTTGTGGCCCAGCACGTCGTTGATGATCTTGAAGCGGTCAAGATCGATGTAGAGGACCGCGAGATTGGGCGAAGCCCCCGCCAGGTAGGCCTGCAGCTCGTCCAGGATGGCATCCCGGTTGAGCAGGCCGGTGAGCGGATCGGTACGTGCCTGCTTGCGCAGCGAGTTCTCGACCAGCTTGCGTTCGCTGATGTCGGCGATCGTCCCCGTGACGCATTGCCCGGAGGGATCCTTGCGATCGAGTTCGCCCTGCACGCGCACCCAAGAATCGCTGCCGCTCGTCTGCGGCGAGCGCAGATCCAGCGAAAACGCCCGATGGTCCTCGTAGGCGGCATCGATCGCGGCGGCCAGGCGCGTCGCGTCGTTGCCGCTGAAACAGGCGCAGAATTCCTCCAGCGAATCGATCGTGCCGCCCTGGCCCAATACGCCGCGCGCGCCATCGGTCAGGTAGATGTGGGCATTGCCGCGGTTGTATTCCCACGCGCCGATGGTGGCCAGCGATTGCACGCGCTCGAACATCGCGCTGTCGCGCTTGAGCGAGGTGATGTCGCTGAACAGCGACAACGTCTGGTCGGGCTGGCCCGATTGCGGATGGAACTTGGGGATGGCCGTCACCGACAGCCAGTGGAAGTGGTTGCGCTCGATGTTGAAGACGCCAACGATCCGGCTCTCGATTATTCGCCCGGTGGTGCGCGCGATCACCGCAGGCAGTTGCGAGGTCGGCAGCGGCAGGCCGTTCTCGTCGACGATCAGCCATCGGTCCGAGGCGAACGCGGCCTCCGATGAGTCGCCCGGCTTGAGGTCGAGGATGCGCATCGCCGCGCCATTGAGATGGACGACGCGGCCATCGCCATCCTGCACGACGATGCCGTTGTCGACGGATTCGATCAGCTCCGCGTAGCGTCGCTCCACGTCGGCGCGGCTGGACAGGTCGCGCGCCACGGCGACGATGCGTTGCGCGCCTTCGTAATCGATCGAGGCCGAATGCACCTCGACCGGGAAGCGGGTGCCGTCCGCGCGCATGTTGGTGACCTCGACCACGTAGCTGTCGCCGCGCCCGAGTGCATCCAGCACCGGGATCATGTGGTCACGCGGCAGGTCGGGATTGATGGTTTCGATCGGCTCGCCGACCATCTTCTCGCGCGAGCGACCGAACAGGCGCAAGCCGGCCGTGTTCATGTCGAGTACCGTGCCATCCCAGTCGATGATGCTGACCGGATCGGGCACGGCATCGAACAGGCTGCGGTAGCGTCGCTCGGCGGCATCGCGCGCGGTGCTGGCATCTTGCCAGGCCGAGACGGCATCGGCGATCAAGCGGCGGGCATTCGCATCGAGATCGGGACGGGTGGCCAGCTTGCCGAGCCCGCAACGGAGTTCATTCTCCGAAACTTGCGTGCTGACAGTGGCCTGGCCGTCTTTCATGGGTCGTACGCGCGTCCTGCCTTGCTGCCGGTTTCGCGACCGAGTCGCCCGGCCAACCATACGCCGGTTTGGACGAGTTTTGTGAAATCGATCCCGGTTTCGATGCCCATGCCATGCAACATATACGCAACATCTTCGGTAGCGACATTGCCGCTGGCGCCCTGGGCATACGGGCATCCGCCGGTGCCAGCGACCGCGGCATCGACCACCGACACACCTTCCTCGAGGCAGGCGAGGATGTTGGCCAGCGCCTGCCCGTAGGTGTCGTGGAAGTGGATCGCCAGCGCGTCCATCGGCACCTCGGTGGCCACGGCCTGCAACATCGCGCGGGCCTTGGCCGGCGTGCCGACGCCGATGGTGTCGCCCAGCGAGACTTCATAGCAGCCCATCGCAGAAAGGTCCTTCGCCACGCGCACGACATCCGACAACGGCACTTCGCCCTGGTAGGGGCAGCCGAGCACGGTCGAGACATAGCCGCGCACGCGCACGCCGTCGTTTTGGGCGGCCGCGATCACTGGTGCGAAGCGTTCCAGCGATTCGGCGATGGATGCATTGATGTTCCTCTGGTTGAACGCCTCGGAGGCGGCAGTGAACACCGCGATTTCCTTGACGCCCACGCTGCGGGCGCGCTCGTAACCCTGCAGGTTGGGGACCAGCACCGGATAGGCGATGCCCGGGCGCTTGTCGATGCCGGCATAGACCTCGGCGGCATCGGCCATCTGAGGCACCCATTTCGGGCTGACGAAGCTGGCGGCCTCGATGGTTTGCAGGCCGCAATCGGACAGGCGGTTGACCAGCTCGATCTTGTCGGCGGTCGAGACCATCGTCTTCTCGTTCTGCAGCCCGTCGCGCGGGCTGACTTCGACAATGCGCACGAAGGAAGGAAGTCTGGAAACGGTCATGGCATTCCGCCGGCTTGGGATTGGGGCAATTCGGTGGCGGCGACCGGCACAAGGGTCATCGGTTCCTTGTGGAACAAGTCGGGCCGTTGCACGATGTCGGCCATGCGCTCAGGCGCGCCGATGGCGAAGACCGATAGCGGCTCATATTCCTCGGGTGGCACGCCGGTCACCACGTTGACCCGACCGGGCATTGCATCATCGATGATCAGCCGGGCAACCGTCTTGTCGAGCACGGGATACAGGTGCAGGCGGTCACCCTGTTGGCGATAGGCGAAGTAAAGATAGCCGCCGCGCTCCCAGCGCGGGGCATCCTCGCCTGCTGGCTGCGTGCTGGCCAAAGGCAATGCAAGGATCGACTGGTCGTCCACGCGTGCAAACACGGGAGATACCTGCTTGCCCGGTGCTTGATACAGTTTCTTGCCGCCCACTTCGTAGCTGCTGCATTCCGGGCCGATCGAGACATAAAGCAGCCGGGTGTCGCCATGGTCCTCGGGCGTGACAAGGCGCCAGTGACCGACAAAGCGTGCATCGCAGCCGGCCAGCTGCTGGCCCGGGGGCGATTCGAACACCGCCATTCCGCATGCCGACAGCAAGCTGCAACACGACAGCATCAGCGCGAACCGGGCGGCGGCTTTCATCCGGCAGGCTCCAGCGTGACCAGGGTGGCATCAGCTTCGACGAACTCGCCTTCGACGGCCTGGACCTCGGCCACGACGCCATCGCGCGGCGCCTTGAGCGCGAGCTCCATCTTCATCGCCTCCATCACTATCAAGATGTCGTCCGCCTTCACTTTGTCACCGGGTTGCGCTTTCACCAGCACCACGCGGCCGGGCATCGGTGCCTTGATGCGATCGCCGCTGCCGCCGGCGACGACGTCATCCAACCGATGCAGCGGCGTGCGCAACAGGCGATGGCGGCGCTCGCCGTCGTGCAGGGTCACGCTCTCGCCCTCGGTGCGCGCCTGGTAGCGGCGCGCACGGCCGTTGACGCGGCCACTCAGCACCTCGCCCTGCAACCGTAGGCCTTCCAGATACGTCAGCACCTCGCCTTCGCGCACGATGAAGTCGCCATTCGAGCCGCTGATCGACAGATGCACGTCGATGTCGCCGTCCTGCAGGCGCAGCGGCGTGTCGCCATCGCCATCCAGCCGCCAGCCATCGTGCAGACCCCAGGGAGATGTCGCATCGTCCGCGCGCGCGCCACGCAGGCGCAGCACGGCGGCGGCAAGCGCGCGGAGCACGTGCGATTCCGCGTCGTCATCGGCATCGCCGATGAATTCGTCGAGGTGGCGATCCAGATAGCCAGTGTCGATGGTGCCGTCCACCACCGCCGGATGCCGCGCCAATCGCTCGAGGAACACGATGTTCGACTTCGGCCCCTCGATCTCGCAGGCGGCGAGTGCTTCGCGCAATTTCGCCAAGGCGCGCGGGCGATCCACGCCGAACACGATGAGTTTCGCGATCATCGGGTCATAGAAGATCGTCACGGTGTCGCCTTCGACGACGCCGGAATCGATGCGCACGTCGGGCATGAATTCCGGCAGGCGCAGGCGTGTCAACGTGCCCGAACCCGGCAGGAAGCCCGCGTCCGGGTCTTCCGCGTACAGACGCACTTCGATCGCATGCCCGCTGCTGTAGATACCGTCCTGCGTGCGCGGCAGCGATTCACCTGCGGCGACGCGCAACTGCCATTCGACCAGATCCAGGCCCGTCACCAATTCCGTCACCGGGTGCTCGACCTGCAGGCGCGTGTTGATCTCCATGAAATAGAACCGGCCATCCTGGTCGACGATGAACTCGACCGTGCCGGCATTCTGGTAATCGATCGCGCGACCGGCGGCCACCGCGGCTTCACCCATCGCCGTACGCAGCTCGGGGGTGAGGAAGGGCGAGGGCGATTCCTCCAGCACCTTCTGGTAACGACGCTGCGCCGAGCACTCGCGCTCGTTCAGATGGATCACGTTGCCGGACGCATCGCCAAAGATCTGGATCTCGATATGGCGCGGTTTCTCGATGTAGCGCTCCAGCAGCACGCGGTCGCGACCGAATGCGTTCGCCGCCTCGCGCTGGCAGCTTTCCAGGTTCGGCGAGAACTCGTCGCTTGAGCGCACGATCCGCATGCCCTTGCCGCCACCGCCGTGCGCGGCCTTGATCATCAGCGGGTAGCCGATGCGGTCGCCTTCGCGTTGCAGGGTTTCGAGCGATTGATCCTCGCCGGTATAGCCGGGCACCACCGGCACGCCGGCAGCCTGCATCAATTCCTTGGCGCCGGCCTTGCTGCCCATCTTGCGCATCGAACCTGCCTTGGGCCCGATGAAGACGAGGCCGGCGGTTTCCACCGCATCGGCGAAATCGGCGTTCTCTGACAGGAAGCCGTAACCGGGATGGATCGCCTGCGCGCCACTCTTGAGCGCGACATCCAGGATCACGTCACCGCGCAGATAGCTGTCCTGCGGGCGCGAGCCACCGATCGGCCACGCCTCGTCGGCCTGGCGCACGTGCTGTGCATCGGCATCGGCTTCCGAATACACGGCCACGGTGCGGATGCCCATGCGGCGGGCGGTGCGAATGACGCGGCAGGCGATTTCGCCGCGATTGGCGATCAGGATTTTGTCGAACATGCGGGCATGGTTCACAAGAAGGCGGCGGCGATCAAGCTGAGGAAGGCAGTGGCGATGCCGATGACGTACAGGCGCAGGGTCCGGCGATAGAAGACCAGCGGCTCGCTGCCATCGGGCGGCATCAGCATGCGGAACAACACCCGCAGCATGATGGCCGCGCCGGCGATGCTTCCGCCGAATACCAGCCAGTCCGAGGCGCCGGTGAGCGCGAAGGATTCCTCCGAAACCCACTGGGCGAGGAAGCCGATCAGGAAGCCCAGGATCACCCCGAGCGATGTCACCAGTGGCTGGCGATAGTCCTTGATCTCGAAGGGGGGCGGCTCGTTCATCGATGTGTTCCTTGTGCGGGCTGCTGCTGGGTGGCGCAATGGATGCTGCCACCGCCGGCGGCGATGCCGTCCATGTCGAGCTGGAGGACCTTGCGATCGGGGAAGGCTTGGGCGAGCGTGGCGCGCGCTTTTTCGTCGGCCCTGCGGTCGCCGAATTGCTGCATCAGCACGACGCCGTTGCAGACGTAGTAGCCGACATAACCCGCGGCGAATTCGGCATTGTCCATCCACCGCGGCCGCACTTGCGCCGGCGATTCGAGGGTCAGGACCTGCAGCTTGCGGCCTTGCGCGTCGGTTGCGTCCTTCAGCATCTGCAGATGGGTGCGGGTGACATCGTAGTCATCGAGCCCCGTGTCCATCTCCAGGCCCGCGACGACCACGCCCGGGCGGACGAAGCGCGCATAGAAATCCGTATGCCCGTCGGTGATGTCGCGGCCCTTGATGCCGGGCAGCCAGATGATCTTGTCCAGGCCGAGCAGCGGCATCAGCACGTCCTCGAACTCGGCCATGCTCATGCCCGGGTTGCGATTGCGGTTGAGCGTGCAGCTCTCGGTGATGATCGCGGTGCCTTCGCCATCCACCTCGATGCAGCCGCCT
>JACSSF010000180.1 GCA_014879375.1 Lysobacteraceae bacterium | reverse complement strand
CGTGCATCACGGCTTCGCCCACGAGGACGTGTTCCTGTCCGCCGGCGTGCAGCAGATGGTGCGCTCGGATGTCGGCGCCTCGGGCGTGCTGTTCACCCTGGACACAGAATCCGGTTTCCGCGATGTCGTGTTCGTGACCTCCAGCTATGGCCTTGGCGAGATGGTCGTGCAGGGCGCGGTGAACCCGGACGAGTTCTACGTCTACAAGCCCACCCTGAAATCTGGCAAGCCGGCGATCCTGCGACGTTCGCTGGGTAGCAAGCAGCTGCGCATGGTGTATTCGGACGTGCCGGGCGAGCGCGTGCGCATCGAGGACACCCCGACCGAATTGCGCAACGCCTTCTCCATCTCCGATGTCGACGTGCAGGAGCTCGCCAAGCAATCACTGGTCATCGAGCAGCACTACGGCCGGCCGATGGACATCGAATGGGCGAAGGACGGCATCAGCGGCAAGCTCTTCATCGTGCAGGCGCGCCCGGAGACGGTGAAGTCGCGTGCGCACGTGACCCAGATCGAGCGCTACGCCCTGCTGGAACGCGGCGAAGTGATCTGCGAAGGCCGCGCCATCGGCCAGAAGATCGGTGCCGGCGTCGCCCGCGTGGTGCGCTCGCTCGACGACATGGCCCGCGTGCAGCCCGGTGATGTGCTGGTGGCCGACATGACCGATCCCGATTGGGAGCCGGTGATGAAGCGCGCCGCCGCCATCGTCACCAATCGCGGTGGCCGCACCTGTCATGCCGCGATCATCGCGCGCGAGCTGGGCGTACCGGCCGTCGTCGGCACCGGCAACGCGCTCGACACCATCCAGGACGGCCAGGCAGTGACCGTCAGCTGCGCCGAGGGCGACACCGGCTTCATCTACAAGGGCGCCCTGCCCTTCGAGCGCACGACAACGGATCTGGGCAACATGCCGCCGGCGCCGCTCAAGATCATGATGAACGTGGCCAACCCCGAGCGTGCCTTCGACTTCGGCCAGTTGCCCAACGCAGGCATCGGCCTGGCCCGCCTGGAGATGATCATCGCCAGCCACATCGGCGTGCATCCCAGGGCGCTGCTGGAATACGACAAGCAGGATGCCGCGACCAAAGCCAAGATCGACGCGAAGATGGCCGGCTACAAGTCGCCGGTGGATTTCTACGTGGATCGCCTCGCCGAAGGCATCGCCACCATCACCGCCTCGGTGGCGCCGAACCCGGTGATCGTGCGCCTGTCCGACTTCAAGTCGAACGAGTACGCCAACCTCATCGGCGGCGCGCGCTACGAACCGCACGAAGAGAACCCGATGATCGGCTTCCGTGGCGCCAGCCGCTACATCGACCCGTCCTTCAGCGATGCCTTCGCGCTGGAATGCCGCGCGGTCAAGCGTGTGCGCGAGGACATGGGGCTGGACAACCTGTGGGTGATGATCCCGTTCGTGCGCACGCTGGACGAAGGCCGCAAGGTGATCGACGTGCTGGCCAGGAACGGCCTGAAGCAAGGCGAGGACGGCCTGAAAATCATCATGATGTGCGAGGTGCCGTCGAATGCGCTGATGGCCGACGAGTTCCTCGACATCTTCGACGGTTTCTCGATCGGCTCCAACGACATGACCCAGCTGACCCTGGGTCTGGACCGCGACTCCTCCATCGTCGCCAACCTGTTCGACGAACGCGACCCGGCGGTGAAGAAGATGCTGTCGATGGCGATCTCCGCCGCCAAGAAGAAAGGCAAGTACGTCGGCATCTGCGGCCAGGGCCCGAGCGACCATCCGGACCTCGCCCAGTGGCTGATGGACGAAGGCATCGAGTCAGTGTCGCTCAACCCCGACACGGTGGTCGACACCTGGCTCGCACTGGCCAAGGCCAAGGCCGGCTGAGCAGGCGTCACACGCCACCCGCCGCATCGATCAAGCCCCGGATCCTGTCCGGGGCTTTTCTTTGCGCCAACGTCGCGCCGTTGCGATAGCCTGATCGCCCGGGGTCGTGGTGGAGGCGTGCATGGGTGCGTGGCTGGTCTGGTTGAGTTCCGACATGACGCCCATCCTGGGCTGGCTGGTCTTCGTGCTGCACCTGGTGGTGATTGCACGCGCCATCACCCGACCCAACCGCGAGCCTGCCTCGCGCGTGGCCTGGGTCGCGGTCATCACCTTCCTGCCGCTGATCGGCATGATCGCCTACCTGTGCCTCGGCGAAACCAGCATCGGCCGCACCCGCATCCACAACCTGCACAAGGTCGAGGCCAGCATGCCGCTGCCGAATGATGCCGGCAGCGCGCCGGACGCGATCTCGGTGCAGGCCAAGCCGCTGTTCGACCTAGCCCAATCGATCAACGGCTTCCGGCCGGTCGCGGGCAACCGCATCGTCCTGCTCGGTGATCCGGCCGCGCCGCCGTCCGAGCCGAAGGCCGATTCGAACGCCTCGATCGAGGTATTGATCGCCGACATCGAACAAGCCCGCGACCACGTGCATATCGGCTTCTACATCTGGCTGGATGACCACAACGGCGGTCACGTGACCGATGCGGTCTGCGCCGCTGCACGGCGCGGCGTGCAATGTCGGGTGATGGTGGATGCGCTCGGTTCGCGGGCGTTCGTGCACGGTCCACGCTGGAAACAAATGCAGCAAGCCGGCGTGCATGTGCATGCGATGCTGGATGACGTGCCGCGGCTCGGGCATCTGGCGATCGGCCGCGTGGACCTGCGCAACCATCGCAAG
>JACSSF010000066.1 GCA_014879375.1 Lysobacteraceae bacterium | reverse complement strand
TGCGTGCAGGTGTGCCCGACCGGCATCGACATCCGCAACGGCCTGCAGTACGAGTGCATCGCCTGCGGCGCGTGCATCGATGCCTGCGACGAGGTGATGGACAAGATCGGCTACCCGCGCGGCCTGATCCGTTATTCGACCCAGAACGCGATCGACGGCAAGCCGACCCGCGTGCTGCGGCCGCGGGTGATCATCTACGGGCTGATCCTGCTCGCGATCTTCTCGGCCTGGGCGTGGGGCGTCACCCATCGCACGACCCTGATCGTCGAGGCGATGCGTGACCGCAACGCGCTGTATCGCGTGGTCGAGGGCGGCGACATCGAGAACGGTTACACCTTGCGCGTGGTCAACAAGGCCGATGTCGCGCGCACGTTCGTGATCGACGTGAAGGCCGCCGATGGCATCCACATGGCGCAAGGACCGATCACGGTCGAGGCGCAGCCGGAAGAAGTCTTGACCCTGCCGATCGCCCTGCGCTCGACGGGCGCGGTATCCGGCGGCAAGCCGGTGGCGTTCACCGTCAAGGCCGGCGACGGCAGCGTGAGCGAGCAGGTGGACAGCAAGTTCTTCGGGCCGATGTGATGGAAGCGAAAAAAGACAAGGCCTGGCGCGAGCCGATGGTGTGGCTGGTGTTCGGCTTGCCGGCGTTGGTGGTGGTGGCCGGGATCAGCACGCTGGTGATCGCGATCAAGCATCGCGATGGCGGCGAAGTCACCGACCAGGTGCAGCGCACCGCGCAGATCCAGCAGACCGATCTTGGTCCCGATGCACGCGCCGGCGCGATGGGCCTGCGCGTGCTGCTGCGTGAGCGCGATGGCCGCATCGAAGTGCTGCCGGTCGCCGGCAACTTCCCCCACGGGCAATCGCTGCGCCTCGTGGCCGAGCATCCCACCGACCGCATGCAGGATCGCGTGCTGGTGCTGCAACCGCAGGCCAGCACGCAAGGCTGGCTGTCGAAGGACGCATTCGAGACCGCGCGCCTGCACGCGTGGAAGTTCACCCTCACCCCCGGCAACGAGGCGTGGCGGCTGCGCGGGCGCATGCCGAAGGAACAGAGCGCCATCGTCCTGCTGCCGGCGCTGATGCCGGAGTGAGCCCGCGCCATGGCTGAGCTCGCCATCGGCGAAGGCCTTTGTTTTCATTGTGCGCAAGCCCTGCCGGCACGACCGGTGCGCGCGGAGGTCGGGGGTGAAACCCGCGCCTTCTGCTGCGACGGCTGCAGCGCGGCGGCGGTGTGGATCCGCGAGGCGCGGCTGACCGATTACTACCAGTTGCGCCGCGAGGCCGCGGATCGCGTCGGCACGGAACCGGCCGATTACGCGGCCTGGGATCGCGAGGATGTCGTCGCCGATCATGCGCGCACGCTCGAGGACGGCAGCCGCGAGATCACCGTGCTCACCGACGGCATGCGCTGCGCGGCGTGCGCGTGGCTGATCGACAAGGCGTTGCGCCGCGAGGCCGGCATCGAGGACATCGTCGCCAACGCGGTGACCGGGCGCGTGCGCATTCGCTGGCAGCCGCAGGCGACGCCGCTCTCGCGGCCGCTCGAACGGATGGCCGCGTTGGGCTATCGGCCCTACCTCGCCACCGGGCTGGCGCGCGAGGAAGCGCGCCGACGCGAGCGCAACCGCTGGATCCTGCGCATGGGCATCGCCGGGCTGGGCGCGATGCAGGCGATGATGTTTGCCGAGGCGCTGTATCTGGACACCGCCGGCGAGATGTCGCCGCCCACACGCGACTTCTTCCGCTGGATCACCTTCCTCGTCGCCACGCCCGTGGTGTTCTATTCGGGCTGGCCGTTCCTCGAAGGCATGTGGCGCGAATTGCGCCATCGCAGGCTGGGCATGGACACGCTGATCGCAACATCGACGCTGCTGGCCTGGGGTGCCTCGGTGGTGGAGACGGTGCGCCACGGCGTGCACGTCTGGTACGACGCTGCGGTGATGTTCGTGTTCCTGCTGCTGGCGGCGCGGATGATCGAACAAGGCGCGCGCAAGGCCGCGAGCGCGCAGGTGGATGCACTCGCGCGGGCGCGGCCCTTGCTGGCGACGCGGGAAACCGATGGTGACGGCGGCGCGGCACGCGAGCAAGTGCTGGTGTCGCAGTTGCAGCCCGGTGACATCGTGCGGGTGGCGCCGGGCGAGCCGGTGCCGAGCGATGGCCTCCTGCTGCAGGCGGGCGCGTTCGACGAGGCGCTGTTGACGGGTGAATCCACGCCGGTGCCGAAGCAGGCAGGCGACGAAGTGTTCGCCGGCAGCCTGGTCATCGACGTGCCGGCGCGTCTGCAGGTCACCCATACCGGCGCGCAAACGCGGTTGTCGGAGCTGGCGCGCCTGGTGGACGAGGCGCAGGCCGAGCGCCCGCGCATGGCGCAGGTGGCCGACGGCATCGCGCATCGCTTCGTCGTTGTTCTTTTGCTTTCCGCCTTGTTGGTCTATATCGGCTGGCGGATGTATGACCCGGCGCGTGCCTTCGAGGTGACGTTGGCGGTGCTGGTGGTGAGCTGCCCGTGCGCGCTCTCGCTGGCGATTCCCTCCGCGCTCGCGGCCGCGCACGGTGCGTTGTCGAAGATCGGCGTGCTGGGCGTGCGCGAGGATGCACTCGATCGCCTTGCTGCGGTCGACACGGTGGTGTTCGACAAGACCGGCACGCTGACCGACGGTCATCCACGCATCGAACGCGTCGAAGCCCTGGGCGCGATGCACGAAGCCGAGGCCATCGACATCGCACGCGCCTTGGAACGCGACAGCCGGCATCCGCTCGCGCGTGCATTCCAGGCCTTGCCGGCGACGCGGGTGCTGCACGCAGACGCGGTGCGCCAGGTGCCGGGGCAGGGGATCGAGGGCGAGATCGACGGCCGCTGCTGGAAACTGGGGCAGGCATCGTTCGCGGCCCGTGGTGCCCTCGATGAGGGACATGCGCTGTGGCTGGGCGATGGCGAACGCGTGCACGCACGTTTCGTGCTGGCCGAGCAGGTGCGCGATGACGCGACATCGGCCGTGCAGGCCTTGCGCGACGCCGGCCTGCAGGTGGAGCTTGCCAGCGGCGATGGCGAGGCGGCAGTCGCGGCGATGGCGCGCGGACTCGACATCCCGCGCCATGCGGCGCGGCAGACGCCGGAAGACAAGCTGGCGCGCGTGCGTGCATTGCAGGCGGCCGGACACCGCGTGGCGATGGTCGGCGACGGCATCAACGACGCGCCCGTGCTGGCCGGCGCCGACGTGTCGTTGGCGATGGGCGAAGGCGCGGCGCTGGCGCAGCGTGCAGCCGATTTCGTGATCACCGGGCCACGCCTCGCGCGCATCCCGCAGGCGATCGCCATCGCGCGACGCACGCGCAAGGTGATCCGGCAGAACCTCGGCTGGGCGACGGCCTACAATCTGGTGGCATTGCCGCTGGCCGCGACCGGCCACGTCACGCCGTGGATGGCCGCGCTGGGCATGGCGCTCTCGTCGCTGCTGGTAACCCTCAACGCGCTGCGCCTGACCAAGGTCCCGACCGCATGAACATCCTCCTCGCCCTCATCCCGATCAGCCTGATCCTGCTTGGGATCGCCGTCGCGGCGTTCATCTGGGCGGTCAAGCGCGGGCAGTTCGACGATCTGGAAACGCCGGCGCTCGACATCCTGCGCGACGACCCCAACGATCCGCGCGAGCCGCAACCGCGCTCGCCGCAGGCTGCGCCGCCCGATGCCGATTGACTGGCTGGTGCTGGGCTCGGCCTGGCTGACGGGCGTGCTGGGCGGCGTGCATTGCGTGACGATGTGCGGCGGCATCGCGACGGGGCTCGGGGTGAGTGCGCGGCGGTCCGGGGCGCGCGATGCGACGCTCATCAACCTCGGCCGGGTCGCGGGCTACACGCTGGCGGGGGTGATCGTCGGCGGCATCGGTGGTGGCCTGTTGGCGGCGGCGCGGCTTGACTGGATGGCGACCGGCGCGCGCATGCTGGTCGGCGTCGTGCTGATCCTGGTCGCGCTGCGCTTGCTGCTGCCGGCGGGCAAGCTGGCGTTCCTCGCCCGCCCGGGCCAGGGGCTGTGGCGCCGGTTGCAACCCTTGCAGCGTGCGCTGCTGCCGGCGGATACCTGGCCGAAACGATTGGCGCTCGGGATGCTGTGGGGTTGGCTGCCGTGCGGGCTCAGCACGACGATGCTGGCGGCGGCGTGGCTGCAGGCCTCGGCCTTCCACGGCGGCCTGACGATGCTGGCCTTCGGCCTTGGCACGCTGCCGTTGATGATCCCGCTGACCTGGTCGGGCGCGCGCGCGGCGCGCTGGCTGGACCGACGCGGCCTGCGTCTGTTTCTGGGCGCATTGGTGCTGCTCGCCGGGCTGCTGACACTGGCCGCACCCTGGCTGATGCAGGTGCCCGCGATGCACGGCCTGTTGACCGCGCTCGGCTGCCGCAGCCTGCCTGCATGAGGGCGATGCAGGCGCTGATGCAGCGCAGCATCGCCCGCGGGCAAGGCGCATAATGCCGGGCATGGAAGCCGTTGCCGCCGCCATCGACCTGCCCGGCCTGCGCCGCAGCTGCGCACAATGCTCGCTGCAGCAGTTGTGCCTGGCCGACGGGATGACCCAGGAAGATCTCATCCGATTAGATGACATCATCCGCCAGCGACGCCCGCTCAGTGCCGGCGCGCGCCTGTTCCGCATGGGTGAATCGCTGGGCTCGGTCTTCGTCACCCGCGATGGCGCGGTCAAGACCGTCACCTTCGGCGAGAACGGCGACGAGCAGATCATCGGCTTCCACCTGCCGGGCGAGTTGATCGGGCTGGATGCACTCGCCGACGGCAAGCATCGCTGCGAGGCGGTGGCGCTGACCCAGACCAGCCTGTGTGAGATCCCGTTCGCCCAGCTGGGCGATATCGCGGCCAAGATCCCCGGCCTGCAACAGCAGTTGCTGCGGGTGATCGGCATGAGCGTCGGCCGCGACCAGGACCACAAGGAAATCCTCGTGCGTCGGCAGGCCAACGAGCGCATCGCGCTGTTCCTGCACGGCCTGTCCGAGCGCTACAAGGCGATCCGGCGCGACGAGATACGCCTGCAGCTGCCGATGAGCCGCATCGACATCGCCAACTATCTTGGCCTGGCGCTGGAAACCGTCAGCCGCGGCTTCACCCGCCTGCAGGACGACGGCCTGATCGAGGTACATGGCCGGCAGGTCGCGCTGGTCGATCCCGCCGCGCTCATGCGCCTGGCGCATGGCCTGGCCGAAGAGCCGCGTGGCCGCCGTCGTCAGGCCGGATAACGGATCAAGCACACAGATTCGGGCAATCCCTCGCCCGAGGTGTTGACAAACCCCGTGTGCGGAAGCGATGTATGCTTTTCACATGGCGGTCACAGCCGGAATTAGGGGAAAACCAGATGTCGCGTCATCAAGAATCTAACGCCGTCTTGCGCGTGGCGCTGGCCGGTGCGCTGGCCTGCGGCCTGGTGGCTTGCGGGGACAAGCAGGCTGATCAGGCCGCGGCAAGTAATGCCGCAACCAAGCAGGCGGCCGCGGCGCCCACCCAGGCCGTCGCTGCCGCAGTCGCGGCGATGTCGCCCGAACAACTGCGTGAAGCGGCGACCCAGGCGGTGGCCGAGCAACGCCTGTACGCGCCAGCCGCCAACAACGCGATGGAGTACTACCTTGCCTTGCGCGACAAGGCGCCGACCGACGCGGCGGTCTCGGGTGCGTTGACCGACCTCCAGCCTTACGCGCTGATCGCGACCGAGCAGGCCATCACCCGCGACGATTTCGCCGAGGCGCAGCGCCTGTACGCCCTGCTGGAAAAGACCGATGCGAACGCGCCGGCACTGCCGCGCCTGAAGCAGAGCATCGCCGATGCACAGCAGTCGCTGTCGGCGCGCCAGCAGCAGGCCGAGACCAACCAGGCCGACGCCGCGCGTCTGGCCCAGCTTGAGCGCGAGCGCCTGGCCGAGCAGCAGAAGATGCAGCAACAGGCCGCGCAGCAACTGGCCGCGCGCCAGGCCGAGGAAAAGCGCGTCGCCGACCTGCGCGCCGCCGAGACCGAACGCCAGCAACAGGCATCCGCCGCGCAGCAGGCACGTGAAGCCGAAGAGCGCCGCCAGGCCGAGCAACGTGCCGCCGCCCAGCGCCCGACTGCCACCGCCCCGGCGCCGACTCCTGCGGCCGCTGCCCCGGCGCCGCGCGCCAGCAACGAGCTGGTCGCGATCAGCACGCCGCAGCCCAAGTATCCGACCGAAGCCCTGCGCAGCGGTCAAAGCGGTACGGTGCAGGTGGAGTTCACCGTCGGCCCCAATGGTTCGGTGACCTCGGCCCGTGTGGTCAGCGCCAACCCGCCACGCGTGTTCAATACCGAAACCCTGAACGCGGTGAAGCGCTGGCGCTTCCAGCCAGTCGGCAGCCCGGTCACCAGCCGACGCACCATCAGCTTCTCACCGGCCAACTGATCGCCGCGAGCGGCAACAAAAAGCCCGGCTTTATGCCGGGCTTTTTGTTGGGTGAAGCTTGTCGCCGATGTCGCGGCTCAGCCGGAGATCGCCAGCTTCTCCTGCTTGTAGCGCCATACCGCGGCCAGCCACAACACGGCCGCGAGGCCCAGCGACGAGACCAGGTACACCGCCCACTGCTCGGGCGAGGGCGATTCCCCGCGCGAGATCTTGCCGAGCAACTGGTTCTGCGACAGGAACGGCACCGCGTACTGCCACAGCTGGGTGTCCTTGAGCGGATAGGCCATCAGCGCGTAGGCCGGGAACATCGGCACGAACAGCAGCCAGGTCATGTGCGCCTGCGCTTCCTTCATGCTCTTGGCGTTGGCCGAGATGAAGGTCAGTAGCGCGGTGCCCATGATGATGAGCGGCAGCAGCACCAGCAGCATCTTGCCCATCGCCGCGAAGCTCACGTCCAGCATCTTCGCCATCCCGCCGCCGGCAAGGTTAGCGCTCAGCTTGAATGCCAGCAGGGTAAGGATGATCGACACGATGCCGACGCTGGCCGCCGCCAGCATCTTGCCGCTGACCAGCGCCGAACGTGGCGCGGGCGTGGCCAGCAAGGGCTCGAGCGATTGCCGCTCGCGCTCACCGGCGGTGGTGTCCATCGACAGGTGCGCGCCGCCGATGAAGGCGAGGATCAGCAGGATCAGCGGCATGATCACCGACAGCAGCACGCCGCGCTTGGCCTCGGGCGTGGCGAGGTCCTTGCGGTCCACGCCGATCGCGACAGCGATACCGGGATTGATGCCGCGCGCGACCAGTCGCATTGAGCCGACGACCTGGCTGTAGGAATCCAGCGCCGCGGTCACCCGGCCAATCGGGATGTCGGCGTTGCGGCGGGTGGTGTCGGTGACCAACGTGACGCGTGCGGGCGTGCCGGCGGCCCAGTCCTTGCCGAAGTCCTCATCGATGACGAGGGCGACATCGGCATCCTGCGCGCGGATCGCGGCCTCGACATCCTTGGGCGGGCTTTTCATCGCGGTGACGCCTTGGCTGGCAAGGAAGCCGACCAGGTTGGGCGCGCGCTCCTTGCCGACGATGGCGATTTCCAGCGGCTTCTCGAGCTGCGTCTGCATGCGCATCTCCATCAGCTTGCCCATGCCGAGCATGATGATCGGGTAGATCAGTGGGCCCATCAGCAGGGTGAGCGCCAGCGTCTTGCGATCGCGGGAGAAGTCCAGCAGCTCCTTCTTCATCACCGTGACCATCGATGAGAAGAAGCCGATCTTGCGAACGTTGCGAGTGTTCATGCGTGCAGGCCCTCCTCGGTGCCGATCAGTTGCACGAAGGCGTCCTCGAGGTTGTCGGTGCCGGCCTTGGCGCGCAGCTCGTCGGGCGTGCCTTCGGCCATCACCCGGCCATTGGCGATGATGACGATGCGGTCACACAGTGCGGCGACCTCCTGCATGATGTGGCTGGAGAAGATCACGCAGCGCCCCTCGGCGCGCAGCTGCTTGAGGAATTCGCGCAGGCCGCGGGTGGTCATGACGTCCAGGCCATTGGTCGGCTCGTCCAGGATCACGTTCTTCGGGTCGTGCACCAGCGCGCGCGCGATGGCGGTCTTGGTGCGCTGGCCCTGGCTGAAGCCCTCGGTCTGGCGATCGAGGAAATCCTCCATCTGCAGTGCCGCGGCAAGGGTCTGGGTGCGCTCGGCGATCTCCGCGTCGGACAGGCCCTGCAGCTTGCCGAAGTAGGTGATGTTCTCGCGCGCGGTCAGGCGCTTGTACACGCCGCGCGCGTCGGGCAGCACGCCCAGCACGCGACGCACCGCGTCGGCATCGGTGGTGGCATCGAACCCGTCCACGCTGACACGGCCGGTCTCGGGCTGCATCAGGGTGTAGAGCATGCGCAACGTGGTGGTCTTGCCGGCGCCGTTGGGGCCCAAGAGGCCGGTGATCTGGCCGTCGTGGGCGGTGAAGCTGACGTTGTCCACGGCGACGACAGGTTTCGCCTTCTTGCCCTTGCCGGGGAAGGTCTTGCGGAGGTTCTCGGCGACGATCATGGGTTCCATCCGTTGAAAGAGGTGAATGGCGGCACGGCATCGAGGGTGTCGAGGCATGTCGCATCGAGTGCCTTCGGGTCTGCCTTCTCGACGAACTGGGCGAAGAGCTTGGGCATGCAGCCGACGCCCAGCACGCTGTGGCCCTGGCCTTTCAGCACCAGGTGGCGCGCGTTGGAGAGCTTGGCGATGGCTTCATCGCCGTAGCGCGGCGGGGTGACCGGGTCGAATTCGCCGGAGATCGCAAGCACCGGGGTGTTGCCGGTGAGCGGGGTGCGGAAGTCCGCCGGGACCTTGCCCGTCGGCCAGACCGCGCACATCGCGCCCATGGAGCTCGCCATCGCCTGGCCGAGCACGGTGTCCTTGTCCTCGTCGCTGGGGGTGAAGCTGCCGCGGTCCTCGGTGCAGACCACCGAGAACTGCATGCCGGTGGCCATCGAGTCCTGTATCTGGGTGGTGAGCATCTGCGACAGCGCCATCAGGTCCTCGTAGCGGCCCTGGCTGGCTTCGTGGATGAGGTTGGGCAGCAGTGAGGCCGCGGCCGGCATGTAGGCGTACATGCGCACCAGACCGGCGACCATGTCGGCGGTGAGACGCGCCTCCTTCAATTCGTAGGTCGAGGCATCGTGGTACTTCACCAGCGGCGGATCGCTGCGCAGCCTGGTCAGCAGGGCGTCGAGCTGCTGGCGCGGATCGCCCAGCTTGTCGCGGCAGCTCGGGTCCTTTGTGCATTGGCTGAACTGCAGGGTGAGCGCATCGTCCAGGTTGCGGGCGAAGATGTTGCCGAGCGGCAGGGTGTTGGGCACCACCGAATCCAGCAACACGGTGCGGGTGTGCTGCGGATGGCGCAGCGTGTATTGCTGGGCGACGCGGGTGCCGTAGGACACGCCCATCAGGTTGATCTGCTCCACGCCCAGGGCCTGGCGCACGGCGTCGAGGTCGCGCACGGCATCGGTGGTGGTGTAGAAGCGCAGGTCGGCCTTCTTCGACAGCTCGGCGGCGCAGTCGGCGGCCAGCTTGCCGGCGGCCTCGGGCGACACGTCGTCGGCGGTCTCGTCATCGAACTTGCAGCTCAGGAGGTTGGAGCCGCCGGTGCCGCGCTGGTCGACCAGGATCACGTGGCGATGCTTGCGCACCTCCTTGAACACCGGGTCCATCGCCGGGTAGGTCTGGATCGCCGATTGCCCGGGGCCACCGGCCAGCATGAACACCGGATCGAGCAAGTTGTCGGCCTCGTTCTCCGGCGGCAGCCAGGCGATCTTCAGGCCGATCTTGCGGCCATTGGGTTCGGCCGGATTCTCCGGCACCTGCATCGTGGTGCATTGCGCCTCGATGCCCTCGCGGGCCATGGGCGAGGACAGCGAGCACGGCTGGAAGACCAGCTGGCCGAATGCCCGCCCTTGCGCGGCGGCAGGATCAGGCGCGGCCTTCGGCTTGTCGGCGCAGGCGGACAACGCCAGCGCCATCGCCGCGGCCAGTGGCAGCAGGGTGGTGGTTCTCATCGGTGGATTCCCCATGAAGTGGCGGGTGAAGATGCAGGATTCGATGGCGCTTGGCATGTGCGCATGGTCATTCCTCGAAGATGAAAATGGACTCGATCGGTTCGTCGAACAGGTGGGCGATGCGAAACGCCAGTGGCAGCGACGGGTCGTACTTGCCGGTTTCCAGCGCATTGATGGTTTGCCGCGACACCGCCAGCTGCTCGGCCAACGCGGCCTGCGACCAGCCCATGCGCTCGCGCAATTCGCGCAGGTGGTTGTTCATCGATAGCGCCTGACCGCGAAGAACTTGGCGATGGCATAGAACACCATGATCAGCGGGAACACCCAGATCATCACCACGCCGGCATTGAGCGAGATCACCTTGGCCTGTTGCAGCAAGCCGCCACCGAAATACACCAGCGACACCAGCAGCGCGGCGATGCCGATCGCCTCGATCTCGATGCGTCGCTGCAGCTCGTCGGTCTCGCGCAGGTAACGCAGCGCGATGCGCAGCAACAGCAGCAGCGGCAATACCGGCAGCAACGCGACGAGCGCACGCAATGGGATCGACTCGATGCCGCGCTTGATCATCCAGCCCGAGAAGAACAGGATCAGCGAATACGCGATCAGGATCGGCCACATCGCGCGGATATAGCGGCGACCGGCGGGGCGCGCATATTCATCGTCGCAATGCTCGCGCCACCAGCGCGGCATCAGCCGAATCAGCCCGCCGGCGAGCAGGTAACCCACGCCGATGCCGGTCCAAATGCCGACCAAATCGCTTTTCCAATGCCAGATGAAATGGCCGGCCAGCGCCAGCAACAGCGCGGCGATGCCGATGCCGCAGAAAATCCGGATGACGTGACGGCTGGTCATGGGGCGGCGTCTCCGTCTTTGCCCTTGCGCGCGGCGCCGGTGAACACCACACCGAGCGCGATGAAGGCACTCCCGACCCCGAGAAACACGGTCTTGCCGGTGATCGCCAGGACCAGGAACACGAGCCCGACCACGAGGAAGACCCCGCCGACGCCGCCCATCTGTTTGCGCTGGTTGTTGTCCATGCCGCACCTCGTGTCAAGTAAGCTTGACATCGAGAGTAGGCGCTAGGTTTTGTGGTGTCAAGTCTCCTTGACACTTGGGCGACGAACGCGCGGTCGGTCTACTTCAGGCTGACGTACTTCTCGCGGCGGATATGCTTCATCGGCAGGCCGAAGCCCTTCAGCGCCTCGACGCAGGCATCGACCATGTTGGGGTTGCCGCACATGTAGGCGATGTCGCGCGCCGGGTCCGGCGCCAATTCCTCAAGGAAGTTCTGCACGTAGCCATGGCGCGGTTCCGCGCCGGGGATGCTGGTGGCGGCTTCGACATCCACCCGCGAAAAGCACGGGATGTAGCGGAAGCGCGAGCCATGACGCAGGGCAAAATCCGCGAACTCGTCGGCGAACAGCAAATCGTCGACGGTACGGATGCCGTGCATCAACACGATGTCGAGCGGCCGCGCAGCCATCATCTTCTCGATCTCCGGCAGCATCGAGCGATAACTCGCCACCCCGGTGCCGGTCGCGATCAGCAGATAGCGGCCGTTACTGTCGTCGGGCTTCAGGGTGAACAGGCCGAGCGGTCCGCTCGCCTCCAGGCAGTCACCGATCGCCATGCCTTCGAACAACGCGGTCGCCGCGCCGCCCGGCACCCGGCTGGCGACGAACTCGACCGCCTCGCCCGGCGCCATGTGGTGGTCGTGACGGGTCGCGCAGGAATAGCTACGCCGCGCGGTGGTGCCATCGGCCAGCGGAAAGTGGATCTGGATGAACTGGCCCGGCGTGTAGTCCAGCGAGCCGCCGTCGTCGCGGACGAAGGTCAGGTGCAAGACCGCGGGCGTGGCCAGCTGGCGCGAAGTCAGGCGGATCGGGAAGAACTTGGACATGCGGGGCGCCGCCGGGTGCGGCGGAAAGGAAGCATCGGGAGCGGGCCCATATACTAGCGTTTTGACCGGGTCCCCCATGACCACAATCGACACCCGCGTGCCCGCGCTGTCCGTGCAGGCCTTGCGGAAGACCTATGACAACGGCGTGGAGGCGCTCAAGGGCGTCTCGCTGGCGGTCGCCCCGGGCGACTTCTATGCCCTCTTGGGCCCCAACGGCGCCGGCAAGTCCACCCTGATCGGCATCGTCAGCTCGCTGGTCAACAAGACCTCGGGCACGGTGAAGGTATGCGGCATCGACATCGATGTCGACCGCAGCGCAGCGATGCGCCAGCTGGGCCTGGTGCCGCAGGAAATCAACTTCAACATGTTCGAGAAGCCGATCGACATCTGCGTGAACTACGCGGGCTTCTACGGCATCCCACGCGATCTCGCGCTGGTGCGCGCCGAAACCGTGCTGCGCGACGCGCAGCTGTGGGAGAAGGCGCAGGTGATGAGCCGCACGCTTTCGGGCGGCATGAAGCGGCGGCTGATGATCGCGCGCGCGATGATGACCGAGCCGCGCTTGCTGATCCTGGACGAACCCACCGCGGGCGTCGACATCGAGATCCGCCGCGGCATGTGGCAGACGCTGAAGAAGATCAATGCCGAAGGTACGACGATCATCCTGACCACGCATTACCTGGAAGAAGCCGAGGCGCTGTGCCGCAACCTCGCCATCATCGACCACGGCCGCATCGTCGCCGAAGGGTCGATGAAGGAAATGCTGGCGCGGCTGGACGTCGAGGGCTTCCTGTTCGATGTCGAAGGTGAACTGCCCGGGCAACTGCCGGTGATCGAAGGCGCGACGCTGCTTGCGCTCGACGGCCACACGCTCGATCTCGACATGCCGCGCGCGATGGACCTCAACCGCGTGTTCGATGCACTGGGCGATGCCGGCATCCGGGTGCGCTCGATGCGCACCAAGTCGAACCGGCTGGAAGAACTCTTCGTGCGCATGATCTCGACGCCGCAGGAAGCGACCGTGCCGGAGGTGGGCGCATGAGCAACCCGAACCTCATCGCGCTCGGCACCATCATCCGCCGCGAGGTGATGCGCATCCTGCGCATCTGGCCGCAGACGCTGGTGCCGCCGGCGATCACGATGACCCTGTATTTCCTGATCTTCGGCGGCCTGATCGGCTCGCGCGTGGGCAAGATGGAAGGCGTCGACTACATGGCCTTCATCGTGCCGGGCCTGGTCATGATGAGCGTGATCCAGAACAGCTACGGCAACATCAGCTCGAGTTTCTTCGGTGCCAAGTTCGGCCGCCACATCGAAGAACTCATGGTCAGCCCGATGCCGAACTGGGTGATCCTGACCGGTTATGTTGCCGGTGCGGTGTTGCGCGGGTTGATGGTCGGCGCGATCGTCATGGCGATCGCGATGCTGTTCACGCCGGTGCGCATGCCGCATCCGATCATCACGATCTCCTCGGTTGTGCTCGGTGCGACGATCTTCTCGCTGGCCGGCTTCGTCAACGCGGTGTACGCGAAGAAGTTCGACGACATCACCATCGTCCCAACCTTCATCCTCACCCCGCTTACCTACCTGGGCGGCGTGTTCTATTCGGTCACGTTGCTGCCGGGCTGGGCGCAGGCCGCGACCCACCTCAACCCGATCTTCTACATGGTCAATGCATTCCGCTACGGCCTGCTGGGCAAGTCCGACGTGCCGGTGTGGATGGCGTTCGCGCTGATGATCGCGTTCGTGATCGCGCTGGGTGCGCTCGGCCTGTGGTTGCTCAAGCGTGGCATCGGGATGCGCAGCTGAGGCGCAGTTTCGCTGTCCGAACGCATTGCTACACTCGTGGTTCCCATGAAAGGAATCATGAACATGCGAGTCGCCATCGTCACGGCACTGGGCATCATCACCTTGCTGATCGGTTGCAAGAAGGCGGAGGCGCCGCCTGATCCGCCTGTTTCCAAGGCAACCAGCACGGCCGAGGTGGTGGCGGCGGCACCGACTACCCGACAGCAGGACGGGTTCGACATCAACCAATACCCGATGTCGGATGTTGCGTTGCCGGCGTTCCCGTATTTTTCGTTGCCCGAGGGCTATACCAACCAGGGCTATGGCAGGTTCACCAAGGACTTCGCACGGTTTCCGTTCTGGGTGAACGGCAACGCGCATTGGGTCGAAGGCAAGTTCTACGGCACCACGTTTGCGCCGGTGCAGGGCAAGGAATTTTCCGAATACGAGTTCAAGCGCAACTTCGAAGCCCTGGTCAAACAAATGGGCGGCGAGAAGGTGTCGGAAGGGCGCATCCCCGGCGAGGAAGTCAGGAGCTGGGGCGACGAGATCACCATGGGCTTCGTCGATGGGCTGGGTGACATCTACAACAACCCGGCGACCACCTACCTCGTGCGGCATCCCGGCGGCAACATCTGGCTCCATTTGGTGACTACCAGTGCGGGCGGCAAATACATCGTCGGGCATGAGGAGGCCTTGCAGCCCACGGCGACGTTGCTGGTCGCATCCGACCTCAAAAAGGAAATCGACGGCACCGGCAAGGTGGCGTTGCAGGTGAACTTCGCCACCGACAAGACCGACATCCTCCCGGACTCGATGCCGCAGATCGCCCAAGTGGTGCAGCTCCTCAAGGACGACACCGGGCTCCAGCTTTCGGTGAACGGCCATACCGACAACACGGGTGATGCCCAGCACAACCAGCAGCTGTCCGAAGGCCGCGCCAAGGCAGTGGTCGCGGCGTTGGTAGCGCAAGGGGTCGATGCCGAGCGCCTGCAGGCGCGGCCTTCGGACAGCTGCTGGTTGTGCTGGGCATCACC
>JACSSF010000092.1 GCA_014879375.1 Lysobacteraceae bacterium | reverse complement strand
GCGACCGCCGCGGATCAGCACCACGCTGTGCTCCTGCAGGTTGTGGCCTTCGCCGCCGATGTACGAAATGACTTCGTAACCGTTGGTCAGACGCACCTTGGCCACCTTGCGCATCGCCGAGTTCGGCTTCTTCGGGGTGGTGGTGTAGACGCGGGTGCAGACGCCGCGACGCTGCGGGCAGTTCTGCAGAGCCGGCGACGTGCTCTTGTAGGTTTCCGGGCTCCGCGGCTTGCGGACCAGCTGATTGATGGTTGCCATGCGATTCCGATGATTCTCTGGCCCTGAGGCCTTGCTTGGGTTGGCATCCCCGCCGTCCGGAAAACCGCAGGGCGAAGACAAAAAAACATAGCCTGCGCACGACATTTCCGTCGGCGCAAGCTCCTGAAGCTGTACGGGCGCAGCACGCTGCCCACCGCACGTCCCCGCGCATCCCTGTGCCGAATACGAAGAACCTCCTGTCCTTCTTTTCGGGTTCTGGGCGGCCCTTGGGCCACCTAAGCTAGAGGATTGTAATCCAATCCCGTCGGCCCGGCAAGTGGCCGGGCCAACAGGGGGCCGGGCGGCTTATTCCGCCTCGGCCTGCTCGTTGCCGGCGGGAGCGTCGGCTTCGATCATCACCATTTCCACCGGGGTCTCCACCGGCTCGGCGGCTTCGGCGACATCCGCCGAGAGCAGCGCCATGTCGGCCTCGGTCAGGCCGGCGGCGTTGCGGCGACGCTGGGCGTGGTAGGCCAAGCCCGTACCGGCCGGGATCAGGCGACCAACGATCACGTTCTCCTTCAGGCCGCGCAGGTTGTCGCGGGTGCCGCGAACGGCGGCTTCCGTCAACACGCGGGTGGTCTCCTGGAACGAAGCCGCGGAGATGAAGGATTCCGTCGCCAGCGACGCCTTGGTGATGCCCAGCAGCACCGGCTGGTACTTCGCCGGCAACTCCTTGCGGGTCTCGATCTTGACGTTGTCCTCGATGACGCGCTGGCGCTCGGCCTGCTCGCCCGCGAGATAACGGCTGTCGCCGGCATCGGTGATCTCGACCTTGCGCAGCATCTGGCGAACGATCACCTCGATGTGCTTGTCGTTGATCTTCACGCCCTGCAGGCGATAGACGTCCTGGATTTCCTTGGTCAGGTAAGCCGCCAGTTCTTCCACGCCCTTCAGGCGCAGGATGTCCTGCGGATTCGGCTCGCCGTCCACCACGGTCTCGCCCTTCTCGACGTGTTCGCCTTCGAAGACGATGACCTGGCGGTACTTCGGAATCAGCTCTTCGTGATCGACGCCATCCGGTCCCTTGATGATCAGGCGCTGCTTGCCCTTGGTGTCCTTGCCGAAGCTGACCACGCCGGAGATCTCGGCGAGAATCGCCGGGTCCTTGGGCTTGCGCGCCTCGAACAGATCGGCCACGCGCGGCAGACCACCGGTGATGTCGCGGGTCTTGGACGCTTCCTGCGGGATCTTGGCGACCACGTCGCCCACACCGACGGCGGCGCCGTCCTGCAGGTTGACGATCGAGCGCGGCGGCAGGAGGTACTGCGCCGGCAGGTCGGTACCCGGGATGTTCAGGTCTTTGCCGTTCTTGTCGACGATGCGCACCAGCGGACGCAGGTCCTTGCCCTGCGAGCCACGACGCTTGGGATCGGTGATCTCGCGCGAAGCCAGGCCCGTCAGCTCGTCGGTCTTCTCGATGACGGTGACGCCGTCGACGAAGTCGTAGAAGCGGATGAAGCCCGCCACTTCCGACACGATCGGGTGGTTGTGCGGATCCCAGTTGGCGATGGTCTGGCCCGCCTTGATCGAAGCCAAGTCCTTGACGTTGATCATCGCGCCGTAGGGCAGCTTGTAGCGCTCACGCTCGCGGCCGTGGTCGTCCAGCACCGACAGCTCGCCCGAACGCGAGACCGCGACCAGTCCGCCGCTCTCGTGTGAGACCGACTTCAGGTTGTTGAACTTCACCGAGCCGGTGGTCTTCACCGTGATGTTGTCGATCGCTGCCGCACGCGAGGCCGCGCCACCGATGTGGAACGTACGCATCGTCAGCTGGGTACCCGGCTCACCGATGGACTGCGCGGCCACCACGCCGACCGCCTCGCCCATGTTGACCAGGTGGCCGCGGCCGAGGTCACGCCCATAGCACAGTGCGCACACGCCGAACGGCGCATCGCAGGTGATGGTAGAACGCACCTTGATCGACTGCACGCTGGCGTCTTCCAGCACCTGCACCCAGGCTTCGTCCAGCAGGGTGTTGCGGGTGACGATCGGATCCTCGTCGTTGCCCGGCAGGAACACGTCCTCGGCCACAACGCGACCCAACACGCGGTCGCGCAGCGGTTCGACCACGTCGCCGCCTTCGACGATCGGGGTCATGGTCAGGCCGTTGTAAGTGCCGCAATCGGTCTCGGTGATCACCACGTCCTGTGCCACGTCGACGAGGCGACGGGTCAGGTAACCCGAGTTCGCCGTCTTGAGCGCGGTATCGGCCAGGCCCTTGCGGGCGCCGTGGGTCGAGATGAAGTACTGCAGGACGTTCAGGCCTTCGCGGAAGTTCGCGGTGATCGGCGTCTCGATGATCGAGCCGTCCGGCTTGGCCATCAGGCCGCGCATGCCCGCCAGCTGGCGGATCTGCGCCTGCGAACCACGCGCGCCGGAGTCGGCCATGATGTAGATCGAGTTCATCGACTTCTGGTCGATGGTCTCGCCCTT
>JACSSF010000222.1 GCA_014879375.1 Lysobacteraceae bacterium | reverse complement strand
CCCGCCCGAGATCGAACGCGACGTCATGGAATACGACGTGGTGGTGGTGGGCGCCGGCCCGGCCGGCCTATCCTTCGCCATCCGCCTCAAGCAGCTCAGCCCGGATACGTCCGTGTGCGTGATCGAGAAAGGCGCGACCGTCGGCGCGCAGATTCTCTCCGGCGCGGTGATCGAGCCGGCGGCGCTGGACGCATTGCTGCCCGGCTGGCGCGACAACCCGCCGCCGATCTGCGTGCCGGCGAAAGAAGACGAATTCTGGATGTTGTCCAAGACCGGCCATCGCAAGCTGCCCTTGCCGCCCGGCATGCACAACACCGGCAACTTCATCGTCTCGCTCGGCGCGATGTGCGCATGGCTCGCGCCGCAGGCCGAGGCGCTGGGCGTCGAGGTGTTCCCGGGTTTCGCGGCATCAGAAACGCTGCATGACGAGAGCGGCAAGGTCATCGGCATCCGTACCGGCGACATGGGCGTGGCGAAGGACGGCCACCACAAGTCGAGCTTCACCCCCGGCATCGACATCCACGCCAAGGTCACGGTGCTGGCCGAGGGCGCGCGCGGCTCGCTGACCAAGCAGCTGGTGAAGCGCTTCAAGCTGGATGCCGATTCGGACCCGCAAAGCTACTCCATCGGCATCAAGGAGCTGTGGCAGGTGCCGGAAGATCGCGTCACCCCCGGCAAGATCGTGCACACGCTCGGATGGCCGGCCGACAACCACACTTATGGCGGCAGCTTCGTCTATCACCTGGAAGGCGGGCGCGTGGCGATCGGTTACGTCAGCGGCCTCGACTACCACGACCCCGAATACAAGCCGTGGGAAGTGTTCCAGCAATGGAAGGCGCATCCGCTGATCGCGCCGCTGCTAAAAGGCGGCAGCATCGTCTCCGCCGGCGCGCGCGCGATCGTCACCGGCGGCTGGCAATCGCTGCCCAAGGTGGAGATGCCTGGCGCCCTCTTGATCGGCGATGGCGCGGGCCTGCTCAACGTGCCCAAGGTCAAGGGCACGCACCAGGCGATCAAGTCCGGGATGATGGCCGCGGAACATCTGGTCGCCTCTCAATTTTCGAGCGCAGGCTTTGATGCCAAGCTGCGCGGCTCCGACGTGATGGCCGAGCTGCGCAAGGTCCGCAACATCAAGCCCGGCTTCAAGAAAGGCCTTTGGTTTGGCATGGCCAACGCTGCGTGGGAAACCGTCACCGGCGGTCATTCGCCGTGGACGCTCAAGCAGACCGCCGACTACGGCTCGCTGGATGTGCTCGGCACCGCAGAGCCGAAGCACGATTATGTGCAGCGCAGCCTGCCGCCACGCGATCGCCTGCAGGGCGTGTTCTTCGCGTCCACCACGTATGACGAAGACCAGCCGGTGCACCTCAAGGTCGCCGACACCGACGTGTGCGCGACGACCTGCGTTACGGAATACGACAACCCGTGCACACGCTTCTGCCCCGCCGCCGTGTACGAGATGGTGGAGGATGCTTCCAAGCCGCACGGCAAGCGCCTGCAGATCAACGCCGCCAACTGTGTGCACTGCAAGACCTGCGACATCAAGGACCCTTACCAGATCATCAACTGGGTGACGCCAGAAGGTGGATCGGGGCCGAATTACCAGAACTTATGAGGCAGGCCCCGCCGAAGCAAACTCGGCTCAGGTAGTCAGCACTTCCAGTCGCTGGCTACCTTGCCAGCTCGCGCCAGCGGCCAGTTGCACGGCAGGCTTGATCTGGGCAGCTTCCACGCACAGGAAGTGTCGCCACTCATCACCTGCAAGATCGGCAAAGCCTGCGGCGACCTCCTCGCCGGGATTCCACACCACAGTGTCGGCAAAACCCGATTGTTTGATCGCCAATGATGAAGTGCCGCCATTCACTTCCAGACATCGCGGCGCTTGTACATACACCCGATCCACGTTGATCGGAGCGCGTAGATTCACGCCCGCCTCCGGCTTGAGCGCCATTTCATCCAAGGCATCGAGATAAGGAGTCTGGGCCAGTCCCAGCAACGTCGTATTGGCGATGTCGTCAACACGAAGATAAGTATGCAAGCCACAGGTGAACTCAGCCGGGTTGGCGCCGGCATTCGTGACCTTGAACTGAATATCCAGGGCGTTGTCAGACAACACCACATGCAGCTTCACCGCATAAGTCGAACCTGCTTCTGCCTCTGCCTCTGCCAGTTCAAGCCGCAACACCGCCTCATCCGGGCCATGGCGCTCAATCTGCCATGTCCGATCGCGCACCAATCCATGCTTGCGCCCTGGACCGAAAAACCCGAACTGCGGATGCAGTACCGGGACCCCGCCATGGGGCGCGGCCCGCTCATCATCAATCAACGCGGCCGGCACGAACAGGCGTTCTCGGCCGGCATTGCTCCACCTCAGCACACGCGCACCGAAAGTGGACAGCTCTGCTCTAGAGCGCCCATCCGGTGAAATGAGTTGTAGCACTGGCATCAGGCGGCCAGCGGCACGCTGGTCTTTTCCTTCGCTTCGTCCATGCTGACGCCAGGCGCCAATTCCACCAGCTTCAACCCATTCGGCGTGACATCGAACACGCCCAGCTCGGTGATGATGCGGTTGACCACGCCAAGGCCAGTGAGCGGCAGCGTGCATTCGGGCAGGATCTTCGGCGAGCCGCTCTTGGTCGTATGCTCCATCAGCACCACCACGCGCTTGACGCCGGCGACCAGGTCCATCGCGCCGCCCATGCCCTTGACCATCTTGCCGGGCACCATCCAGTTGGC
>JACSSF010000090.1 GCA_014879375.1 Lysobacteraceae bacterium | reverse complement strand
CACGAACTTCCACTTGCGCAGCACCTGTTCGCGCGCGGCGCGATCCAGCACGCGATGCCCGCTGCTGGTCGCGATGCTGACCTCGATCGGGTGGCCGGCTTCGTCCACCACCACGCGCAGCATCACCGTGCCCTGCAGGCCGTCACGCAGGGCTTCGCGCGGATAGGCGGGCTTGGGGTTGCTGAGGTATTGCAGTGCGATGCCGCTGACCGGCCCGCCGTCGCCAGGCACCGGCGTTTCCCCGCTACCGTTGGGGACGACCGTCTCGCCATGATCGACGATCACCGGCACGTCCAGGCTGGGCAGGTCGTTCGATGTCGGGGTGTCGTTCGGCGTTTGCACGACTTCCCGGCGCGGCGGCGTGGTCATGCCGGGCTTCGGTAGTGCGCGCGTGCGCTCGACGACCTGCACTTCGATCGGCGGCGGAGGCGGCGGAGGCGGATCGCGGAAGATCGGTTCCACCCGCGTGCGCGATTCCTCCGGCGTGGCTTGCAACGGCACCTGCGCCGGCATCATCAGCAAACCGAACGCGATGATGTGCAAGGCGATGGCACTGCTGATGCCGCCGATGCGCGCGGGATCCAGCCGCAGCCCGTCGTCGGTCCGTGTCGTGGCAAGTCGTAACGTGTTGGCCATGGGTCACCTCCTGCCGGTATTGGCATGGGGGAGAACGTCCGGCGCGGCGGAACGGGGTTGATCGATGCGGCAAAAAAGAAGGGCCCCGTCCGGGACCCTTCGTTGCGACGATCCTGGGCGCGCTCAGCGGCCCAGTTCGAACACGATGTTGAGGGTGACGCCCAGGCTGCTCTCGCCTGGCGAAATCGAGGTGTCGGCGGCGCCCTTGGCCTCCATCGCCATCGCACGCATCATCGGCACCGGCGGGCGGAAGCCGCCACCGGATTCGTCGATACTGACGATCCGGCGCACCCGCAGGTTGAGCGCCTTGGCATACATCTCGGCGCGGGCCTGCGCCTTTTCCAGCGCGGCGCGACGCGCTTCGTCGTAGGCCTCCTCCGGCTTGTCCACCTCGAAGCTGGGGCCGTTGAGTTCGTTCGCCCCCTCCGCGACCAGCGTGTCCATGATCCTGCCGAGCCTGGCCAGGTCGCGCACCTTCACGCTGACCGTGTTGCGGGCCTCGTAGCCGGTGATCTTGGGCGGCTGGTTCTGTTCGTACTGGTATTGCGGGTTGAGGTTGATGCCGCTGGTCTGGATGTCGCGTTCGTTGATGCCTGCGCCCTTCAGCGCGGCCATCACCTTGGCCATCTGCTCGGCGTTCTGGCGCATCGCCGTGTTGGTGTCGGCGCCGCGGGTGACCACGCCGGTGGAGATCGTGGCCACATCGGGCACGCGCTTGCTGGTGGCTTCGGCGCTCACCGACAGCAGGGTGCCGTCGCTGGAGACCATCGGGGCGACGGCAGGGGAGGTTTGGGCATTGGCGGCAGTCATGGCGGTTCCGGCGGCCAGGGCGATGGCCAACATGAGGGGACGAAGGCGGATCAGACGGTTGCTTGGGGTCACGAAAGGCTCCTTATTTATCGAAGAAAGGGTGGGCTTGCCGGGGTTAACGGGCCGTGACACGCAACAGGGTGAGAGCGGGCGCGCCTGTTGCCGCGGGTTCAGCGGCGCATGGGTCCTTCCATGCAGGTTGCGCGGGTTATGCTGGCAAGATGCTGCATCTTGCCTCGCGTTCCCCCCGCCGATCCGAACTCTTGGCCCGACTGGGGGTGGACTTCGGCCTGCTCGACATCGACGTGCCCGAAGTGCGCGGCGAGGGCGAGCCGCCGCTCGATTACGTCTCCCGCGTGGCCCGCGAAAAGGCCGGCGCGGGTCTGCTGAAAGTGGTCACTGTGCCCGGCGCGTGGGTGCTGGGCGCCGATACCGAGGTGATCCTTGGCGACGAGGTCTTCGGCAAGCCGGCTGATGCCGACGATGCGGCCGCGATGCTGCGTCGGCTCTCAGGTCGCACCCACACGGTGGCGACCGCGCTGTGGCTGGTGTCCGCCGGCCAGGAACAGCACGCCATGTCGATCTCCGAGGTCAGCTTCGACACGCTTGATGACGCACGCATCGCCCGCTACATCGAAGGCGGCGAATGGCAGGGCAAGGCTGGCGCCTACGCCATCCAGGGCGCGGCGCAGACCTTCATCTCGCATCTGTCCGGCAGTCATTCCGGGGTGATGGGCTTGCCGCTCTTCGAGACCGCGCGCCTGCTGCGCCAATGCGGGGTGCACGGATGAGCGAGGAGATCCTGGTCAACGTCACCCCGCGGGAGACCCGCGTGGCGGTGGTCGAAAACGGCATGCTGCAGGAGCTGCACATCGAGCGCGGCTGGCGACGCGGCGTGGTCGGCAACCTGTACAAGGGCCGCGTGCAACGGGTGATGCCCGGGATGCAGGCGGCCTTCGTCGATATCGGCCTGGAGCGCGCGGCGTTTCTGCACGCCAACGACATCCATCGCCCGAACGCGGCGGTCGGCAACGACGAGGCGCATCTGGAAGAGCCGCCCGCGCCGCCGCAGGTGCGCCCGATCACCGAGCTGCTGCGCGAAGGGCAGGACATCGTCGTGCAGGTGCTGAAGGACCCGATCGGCAGCAAGGGCGCGCGCCTGACCACCCAGATCAGCATTCCCTCTCGCTATCTGGTGCTGTTGCCACAGTCGCGGGTGATCGGCGTGTCCGCGCGGATCGAGGACGATGCCGAGCGTGCGCGGCTGAAGACCTTGGTCGGCGAACTGTCGATGCCGTCCGCGGCCGGCTATATCGTGCGCACCAATGCCGAGGGCCAGCCGTCCGAGGCGCTGGCCGAGGACATCGCCTACCTCAGCCGCGTGTGGGCATTGATCGAACGCAGCTCGCGTGAGTCACGTGTCGGCGAATGCGTGTACGAGGACCTCAACCTGCCGCTGCGCGCGGTGCGCGACCTGATCCGTCGCGACGTCGAGAAAGTGCGCGTCGATTCGCGCGAGACCTACGAGAAGCTGCGTACCTTCGCCGCGCAGTACATGCCGGGTGATTCCGAGGAAGCAGGCGGCCTGGCCGACAAGATCGAACATTATTCCGGGGCGCGCCCGATCTTCGACCTGTACGGCGTCGAGGACGAGATCCAGCGCGCGTTGCAGAGGGAGGTGCCGCTCAAGTCCGGCGGCTATCTCGTCATCGACCAGACCGAGGCGATGACCACGGTGGACGTGAACACCGGCAGTTTCCTTGGCCAGCGCACGCTGGAGGAAACCGTCTTCCGCACCAATCTGGAGGCTGCGCAATCGGTGGCGCGACAGCTGCGCCTGCGCAACCTCGGCGGCATCATCATCATCGATTTCATCGACATGCACGACGCCGATCATCGGCGCCAAGTGCTGCGCACGCTGGAGAAGTCGCTGGCCAAGGATCACGCCAAGACCACGGTGTACGACTTCTCGCCGCTGGGCCTGGTGGAGATGACCCGCAAACGCACGGTCGAGAGCCTGGAGCGCCAGCTGTCGGAAGCCTGTCCCTGCTGCAACGGGCGCGGCACGGTCAAGACCGCCGAGACCGTCACCTACGAAATCTTCCGCGAGATCACCCGCGCCGTGCGCCAGTTCGAGGCCGAGCGCCTGCTGGTGATTGCATCGCCACTGGTGGTCAATCGCATCACCGAGGAAGAGTCCGCCGCGGTGGCGGAGCTGGAGGAGTTCCTCGGCAAGTCGATCCGCTTCCAGGCGGATGACCAGTACCAGCAGGAGCAATACGATGTCGTGCTGCTCTGAACCCGGGGCGCGTTGATGCCGACGCCGTTGCGTCGCGGCCTGCGTTTTGCAGGCAAGTCTGCGTGGTACACGTTCGCGCTGCTGGCCTTGCTGCTGGCCCTGGGCGTGGGCGCGGCGACGCAGGGCCTGCGCTGGATGGAATCGAACCCGGCGGCGATCTCGAGCTGGCTCTCGCAGCGCGCCAAGCAACCCGTGCGTTTCAGCGCGGTGCGCGCCGAATGGACGCGGCGCGGCCCGTTGCTCGCGCTGAGCGACCTGCACATCGGCCCGGGCAAGGACGCGATCCCGATGGGACAGGCCGAGGTGCTACTGGCGCCTTATACCGGCTGGCTGCCCGGTCGCAGCTTCACCGAATTGCGCCTGCATGGCCTGGCGCTGACGCTGGAGCGCAACCCGGCAGGTGAGTGGCATGTGCGCGGTCTGCCCGGGCAATCCAGCGGACGCGATCCGCTGGACACGCTGGAGGGCCTTGGCGAGTTGCAGGTGATCGGTGGCCAGCTGCACATCGTCGCGCCGGCGTCGGGGCTGGATGTGGAGATCCCACGCATCGACCTGCGCGTGCAGGTGAGCGGCCCCCGCGTGCGCGCCGGTGTGCGTGCCTGGGCCAAGGGCGCGGAGATGCCGCTGCAGGCGAGTCTCGACGTCAATCGCGAGCGTGGCGATGGTCGCGTGTACGCGGGCTCGCGTCGCATCGACCTTGCCGGCTGGTCCAGCCTGCTGCGCTGGCAGGGCGCGATGCTGGTGTCGGGCAATGGCCGCGCGCAGAGCTGGCTGGAATTGAAGGGCCATCGCATCGCTGCGATCACCAGCATCAGTGACTTGCGTGACGTGGCGCTGCGCCCGGTATCGCCCGCGCCCGGTGCCACCACGGAAGTGCGTTTCGACCGCCTGCGCCAGCGCACCCGTTTCGAGCGCGAGGGCGATGCGTGGACGTGGCAAGCACCAGAGCTGCGATGGACGCAACAAGGACGCGAAACGGAGATGGACGGCATCCAGGTGCGTCAGGCGGGGCAGCAGTGGGCGGCGCATGCCGAGCACGTGGCGCTGGGGCCGTTGCTGCAGGTCGTCGATCTCAGTGATCGCCTGCCGACCGGTTTGCGTCATTGGCTGGGGCGCGCCAAGCCAATCGGCAGCCTGCGTGATGTCAGTGCGCGTGGCATCGGCAAGCAGTTGCAGTCCATCCAGGCGCAGGCACAGGCACTCGGTTTCCAGTCGGTCGGCGATGCGCCGGGACTGGAGGGCGTCGCGGGGCGGATCCAGGGCGATGGGGAGGGTATGTCGCTGCAACTGGACCCGAAGGCCCGCATGATCTTCGACTGGCCGCGCGGCTTTGGCGTGCCGCATCCGATCACCGCGCGCGGCACCGTCGCGCTCTGGCGCGAGGGCGCGGGTGTGCGCGTGGGCACCGGCAACCTGCACATCCAGGGCGGCGGTTACAGCAGCGACGTGCGGGGTGGCCTGTGGTTCCAGAACGACGGCACCCGCCCGTGGATCGATCTCGCCGCGAAATTGGGCGAGGCCGATGTGCCGGTGGCGCGCAAGTTCTGGATCCGCCACCTGATGTCACCGGCGGCGATCAACTGGCTGGACATGGCGCTGGTCGATGGCCACGTCAGGAATGGCCGCGCCATCGTCAGCGGCGACCTCGACGATTGGCCGTTCAGAAACAACAACGGTCGCTTCGAGGCGCGCGCCGATATCGATGACGCGCAGTTGCGCTTCCAGCCCGATTGGCCGGCCATCCAGCACGCGCGGCTGCACGCGGCCTTCATCGGCAACGGCATGAAGGTACAGGGCAGCGGTGAGTTGTCCGGGGTGAAGGTGGAGGCGATCACCGCGGAAATCCCCGACTTTGGTCATGGCGGTCTGGCGATCGGCGCGAATGGTCGTGGCGATGCCGCGCAATTGCTGACCTTGCTGCGTGCGAGCCCGCTGGAGAAAACCTTGGGCGACACCTTTGCGCGTATTGGCGCGAGCGGCCCGGCCAACGTCACGTTCTCGATGTTCCAGCCATTGCACGAGGGTGCGCCAGCGCAGCGCATCGCCGGCACGGTCGTCCTCAATGGCGCCACCTTGATCGAACGCGAGCTGGACCTGGTTTTCCGTGGCGTGACCGGCAGCGCGCGATACGACGGCGATGGCTTCACCGCCGAGCGCCTGGCCGTGAACCATGACGGCCAGCCCGGGCGCCTCAGCCTGCGCGCGGGGACGCCGCACGTGCAGGATCGTGGCAACGCCTTCGAGGCGGACCTGGCCGCCACGCTCAGCAGCCAGGCGCTGCTCGCCAAGGCGCCCGACATGGCGTGGTTGCAGCCGTATCTGCAAGGGCGCTCGGAATGGACGGTCGCGGTCGCGCTGCCGGCCAATGCCGATGTCGCCAGCGCGCGCCCCAGCCGGGTCCGCCTGCAATCGAACCTGGTCGGTACGGCGATCCGTCTGCCTGCGCCCCTCGGCAAACCTGCCAGCGAAGCCTTGCCCAGCGAAGTGCGCATCCCGATCCCGATGGATGCGGGCGATGTCGAAATCGTGATGGGGCGTCGCATCGCGCTGCGCGCGCAGTCGCGCGGCGGGCGCACCGGGGTTCGCGCGCAGTTGGGGACCGCCAACCTGCCGGGTCCAGCGCCGCAGCAGGGATTGCAGGTCGAAGGCCGCGCGGATGAAGTGGATGCCCTGGCCTGGGCCGGATTGGCTGGTGGCGGCGCCGGCAAAGGCGGGCCGAGCATCGCGCCGGTGCGCATCGACATGCAGGCGGCGCGCCTGACGTTGCTGGGCCAGCATTACGCCGACACGCGCCTGCAGATGGCGCCGATCGCCTCGGGCAACCGCGTGCAGGTGCAAGGCAGCGACATCGACGGCACGTTGGAGGTGCCGCAAGCCGAGGGCGCGACGGTCAGCGGGCGCTTCAATCGTGCATCGTTCGCCATCGGCAAGCTGGTGGCGGGGCCGGTGCGCCGCCCGGTCGCCAGCCCCGACGACATCAACCCCGCACGCGTGCCGCCGCTGGACATCGCCATCCAGGAGATGCGGGTGAACGGCAAGGCGCTCGGCAGCCTCAACCTGAAGACGCGGCCCACGGCCACCGGCCTGCAGGTGGACGCCCTGCAACTGCGCGCACCGAATCAGGTGATCGATGTGCAGGGGCAGTGGAGCGGCATGGGCCCGGCTGCGCGTACCCGCATGGACGCGCAAGTCGACAGCCGCGACGTCGGCGCCTTGCTCGGTCGGCTCGGCTTCGCCGACCAGGTCAAAAAGGGCAATGGCCGGCTGGGGATGTCGCTGGCATGGCCCGGCGCGCCATCGGACTTTTCGCCGGCTGCGCTCAGTGGCACGCTCGACATCAACTTGCGTGACGGCCAGCTGGTCGAAGTCGAGCCCGGCGCGGGCCGCGTGCTCGGCCTGCTCAGCGTGACGCGACTGCCGCAACGGCTCACCCTGGATTTCCGCGATTTCTTCGACAAGGGCTTCGCCTTCGACCGGATCGAGGGCAAGGTCGGGTTCGGCGGCGGCCTCGCGCGTAGCGAAGGCCTTGTAATCGAGGGTCCGGCGGCCCAAATCGACATCATGGGCAACGCCAACATGGTCAGCCAGCAATTCGACCAGACCATCGAGGTGCGTCCGCGCACCGGCAACCTGCTCACTGCCGTCGGCGCGGTCGCAGGCGGGCCGGTCGGCGCGGCCGTCGGCGCCGTGGCCAACGCGGTGCTGAAGAAACCCTTGAGCGAAGTCGGTGCCAAGGCCTATCGCGTCACTGGTCCCTGGGATGCGCCCAAGGTGGAAGTGATGGCCAAGCCGAAGCCGGCCGCGGCACGCACCGACTGAGCGCGACACGAAACGAACACAGGAACGACATGAGCCAAGCACTTGCCATCGCCCAATCCCGTTTGCTGACGCCCACGGGTTTGTCGACATCGGACATCGACCGCACCTTCTCGACCCTGCTCGCCAGCGGAGCCGACTTCGGCGACCTGTATTTCCAGCACAGCCGGCGCGAGAGCTGGTCGATGGAAGACGGCATCGTGAAAGACGGCGCGCATGCGATCGAGCAGGGCGTGGGTGTGCGCGCGATCAGCGGCGAGAAGACCGGCTTCGCTTATTCGGGTGAAATCGATGCGCCGGCGCTGCTTGCCGCCGCAGGCTCGGCGCGTGCCATCGCGCGTGACGGCGCCGCGATGGGGGCGCAGGCACTGGCAACGCGTGCATCACGCCGGCTGTATGCCTCCGATGATCCGATCGATGCGCTCGGCAACGAGGCCAAGGTCGAGGCGCTGCGCCGCGTGGATGCCTTGTTGCGCAGCCTGGATCCGCGCGTGCAGCAAGTGATGGTGAGCATCTCCGCCGCGGTCGATACGGTGCTGGTCGCGCGCACCGATGGCGTGCTGGCGGCGGACGTGCGTCCGCTGGTGCGCATGAACGTGCAGGTGATCGTCGAGCAAAACGGCCGGCGCGAATCCGGTTACGCCGGCTTTGGCGGTCGCTATTCGTACGAGCAATTGCTCGGCGATGGACAGCCGGAAAAATTCGCGCGCGAGGCCTTGCGCCAGGCACTGGTGAACCTGGAAGCCATCGATGCACCGGCGGGCGTGATGCCGGTCGTGCTCGGCCACGGCTGGACCGGTGTGTTGTTGCATGAAGCGGTCGGACACGGGTTGGAAGGCGACTTCAATCGCAAGGGCACGTCCACCTACGCGGGCCGCATGGGTCAGCGCGTGGCATCACCAGGCGTCACCATCGTCGATGACGCGACGCTGGCCGGGCGTCGCGGCTCGCTCAACATCGATGACGAAGGCACGCCGACGCAATCCACGACCTTGATCGAAGACGGCGTGCTGACCGGCTACATGCAGGACACCCTCAATGCACGTTTGATGGGCATGGCCCCGACCGGCAACGGCCGGCGCGAGTCCTACGCGCACCTGGTGATGCCGCGCATGACCAATACCTACATGCTGGCCGGGCAGGACGATCCCGCGGACATGATCCGTTCGGTCAAGCGCGGCCTGTACGCGGTCAACTTCGGCGGCGGCCAGGTGGACATCACCAGCGGCAAGTACGTGTTCTCCGCAACCGAGGCCTACCTGATCGAGGACGGCAAGGTCACCGCGCCGGTGAAGGGCGCGACCTTGATCGGCAACGGGCCGGAGACGATGCAGCGCGTGACCATGATCGGCCATGACCTGGCGCTGGATGATGGCGTTGGCGTCTGCGGCAAGGACGGCCAGTCGGTGCCGGTGGGCGTCGGCCAGCCTTCGCTCAAGATCAGCGAGCTCACCGTCGGCGGCACCCAGGCCTGAGGCCGTGCGCGTGACTCAGTTTTCGTCGTCGATGTCGATCTCGATGTCCACGTCGCCATCGCGGGCAACCTCGCCCTGCACGGCGGCCAGCACTTCGCGATACAGCTCGCGGAAGGCGCGCGGCGGCTTGTTGCGCTTGGCTTCTTCCTGCGCGTTGCGCGCGAGCTGGCGCAGGCGCTGGCGATCGGCGTTCGGGTTTTCGTCGATGAAGGCGGCGAGGGCATCGTCACCGCTTTCGATCAGCCGCACGCGCCAGTCTTCCGCGCGATGCATCATCGCCACTTGCCGGCGCGCACCTTCGCTGTTGGCATCGAGCGCGTCGCGAATAGCGTCGAGCGTTTCGTCCTCTTCCTTGCGCATCTGCTTGGCGAGGAAGGCCACGGCGCGCTTGCGCGCGATCGGCGAGCTGATGCGCGCCGCATCGCGGACATGCGCCCGCAGCGCATCGTCCATCGGCAGCTTTTCCAGCTCGACCACCGTCTTGCCGACCAGCACGTGGGCGAGCGCCAGCACGTCCAGCGCCTCGCGTCGCTGCTCGCTGCGGCTGGGTGAGTGGAAATCGCCGGTGTCTTCGTCGCGTCCGCGCATCGATCAAACCCATTCAACAAATACCGTGACAGGATAAGCCATGCCCGCCCATTCCCCCGTTCTTGACGACAGCCAGGCCCGCATTGCCCAGCTGGAATCGACCGCACAACGCCTGCTGGAGCTGGCTCGCCGGCAGGGCGCCAGCCAGGCCGAAGTCAGCTGCTCGGAATCGCGCGGGCTGAACGTCGGCGTGCGCATGGGCGAGGTCGAAACGGTCGAATCCAACCAGGATCGCGGCATTGGCGTGACCGTCTATTTCGGCAAGAAGAAGGGCAGCGCCAGCACCGGTGACGTGCGCGACGAGAGCCTGGTCGCGACCGTTGCCCAGGCCTGCGCCATCGCGCGATTCACCGAGGAAGACGCAGCCGCGGGCCTGGCCGATGCGGCCCTCATGGCCACCGACCTGCGCGAGTTCGACACCTGGCATCCGGCCGAGGTGAGCGCCGATGAAGCGGTCGAGCGTGCGCTCGCCTGCGAGGCTGCCGGCCGCGCGATGGATACACGTATCGGCAATTCCGACGGCGCCTCGTTCGGCAGCGGGCAATCACTCGGCGTGTATGCCAACACGCACGGCTTCGTCGGTGCCGAGCGCGACACCCATTACACGCTGGGTTGCGCGCTGATCGCGGGGCAGGGCGACGCGATGCAGCGCGATGGCTGGTACAGCACCGCGTTGTCGCTGGATGGGGTGGAGGATGCCGCTTCGGTAGGCCGCATCGCCGCTGAACGCGCCTTGGCACGGCTTGATCCGCGCAGCGTGCCGACCGGCGCGATGCCGGTGATCTTCAGCGCCGAAGTCGCGCGCAGTCTGATCGGCCATTACGTCAGCGCGGTGTCGGGCGGCTCGCTGTATCGCCGCGCCAGTTTCCTGTGCGATTCGGTCGGCCAGCGCGTGTTCCCCGACTGGTTCGGCATCCTGGAAGATCCATTCCTGCCACGCGGGTTCCGCTCCGCCGCGTTCGATGGCGAAGGCGTGGCGACGCGTCGTTCACCGTTGATCGAAGCCGGCATCGTCCGGCGTTACGTGCTGGGCAGTTACTCGGCGCGCAAGCTGGGCCTGCAAACCACGGCCAATGCGGGCGGCGTGCACAACCTCGAGGTCACTGCAAACGCCGACAACCTGCAAACCCTGGTGCGTGGCCAGTCGCGCGCATTGCTGGTCACCGAGCTGATGGGGCAGGGCATCAACCTGATCACCGGCGATTACTCGCGTGGCGCGGCCGGCTTCATGATCGAGAACGGCGAGCTGGCCTACCCGGTCGATGGCATCACCATCGCCGGCAACCTGCGCGGCATGTTCGAGGCCGTCGAAGCCGTCGGCGCCGACATCGACCCGCGCTCGCATATCCGCACGGGCCCCATTCTCATTGGCAAGATGACGGTCGCCGGACAGTAGGTCTTCAGTTCACTTGTGGCGCGCGCCCATCGCCCCGATATTGTAGGTAAGCGAACACGAAAGGAGGTCGCCATGAACGATTACGAATACGAAGCGGTCCCGCCGCCCCCGCCGGTCGAGATCAGCCAGGAGCACCGCCTGTGGGCATGCGGCGCACACGTGGCGGCGTTGGTGGCTGCGTTCCTGACCAGCTGGTTCGCCGGCATCGCCGGTTGCCTGGCCGCGCTGCTGGTGTGGTTCCTGGTGCGCGACCGCTCGCCCTTCGCCGCCGAGAACGCCAAGGAAGCCTTCAATTTCAACCTCAGCATGTTCATCTATGCCGTGGCATCGGTCCTGCTGGTGGTGTTCACCCTTGGCATCGGCCTCATCGTGGCGCTGCCGGTATGGATCGTGTTGGGGCTTGCCTGGCTGATCTTCACCATCATCGCGGCGATCAAGGCCTATGACGGCCAGATGTACCGCTATCCGCTGACGATCCGCCTGTTCAAGTAAGCGGGGACGGCGACAATCATGACGCGCGGTGGCCTTGGCTGCCGCGCGTTTTTCATGGGCGATGCCGGATCAGCGGTCGCGTTCGACGACGCGCCGGCCAAGGACTTCAAGCGAAGTGGTGTCGGCCTGCAGCCGCGCCAGTGACGCCTGCATCGAGGCAGCGAGTTCCAACAATCGCACGCGCGAGGCATCGATGCCGATCAGCGCCGGGAACGTCGCCTTGTCCTGCGCGATGTCCTTGCCCGCCGTCTTGCCGAGCGTGACGCTGTCGCCTTCGATGTCGAGCAAATCGTCCTTGACCTGGAAGGCGAGGCCGAGCGCATCGGCATAGGCATCGAGCGCGTCGTGTTGCGTGGCATCCGCGCCGGCGGCCAGTGCACCGAGGCGAACGGCTGCGCGCAACAATGCTCCCGTCTTCATCGCATGCAGGTGCTGGAGCTGGTCGATGTCGATGCGCTGGCCGGTGGCGTCGATGTCGAGTGCCTGCCCGCCGCACATGCCGGCATGGCCGCTGGCGACGGCGAGCTCCCGCAACATCGTGACCTTGGCGTTGTCAGCCAACGGTGCGCCGGCAAGGCGCTCGAAGGCGAGCGATTGCAGCGCGTCGCCCGCGAGGATCGCCGTGGCCTCATCGAAGGCGACGTGCACGGTGGGCTGGCCTCGGCGCAGATCGTCGTCGTCCATTGCCGGCAGGTCGTCGTGGACCAGCGAATAGCAGTGGATCAGCTCCACCGCGAGCGCGGCATCGTCCAGTGCTTCATCCGCGGCGCCGAGGGCGTGGCCGGTGGCGTACACCAGCAGGGGACGGATGCGCTTGCCACCGTTCAGCGCGGCATGGCGCATCGCCGCATGCAGCCGCGCGGGTTGATGTTCACTGTCGGGCAGTGCACGGCGCAATGCCTCCTCGAAACGCGCCTGCCAGGCGGCGAGGCGCGCATCGACAGCGGTCGAATCACGCATCGGCTTCGTCGAAGGGTTCGGCGCTGGCCGGGTCCTGCGGGTCCGACAACAGGCGCACGCGCAGTTCGGCTTCTTCCAGCGCCTGATGGCAGGTGCGGTACAGGCCGACGCCGCGCTCGTAGGCGGCCAGCGATTCTTCCAGCGACAGCTCGCCGGTCTCCATGCGCTCGACCAACTGCTCCAGCTCCTCCAGCGAGTGCTCGAAGTTGGCGACGGGAGAAGCGTCTTTCTCGGGTGTTTTGCGTGCCATGGCAGCCAGTGTGCGGCGGCTGGCGGATGGGGTCAATCGCGGGCGGGATCGATGAGGACGAGCGAGGCACCATGGGCCCGAAGCCACGCCGCCAGCGCCTTCGAGTGGATGTCGCCCGCGGCCAGCAAATCGCCATCGGCATCGAACAGCAGCGGAATGCCGGCGCGACGCCACGGGGGCAGGTCTCGTGACTGCAGCACGTGTTTCAGCAGGTGACGGTGGTGGCGGTCGGGCAACCGGATGCGTTCGCCGCCCCGGCGCGCGCGGACGTGGAGTGGCTTATCGAAGCCCGCGACCCCCGCCAACTGCCAGTGCAGGCCATTGGGCAGTACGAGGGCGTCGCGGCCGTCCCAGATGAGCTCCAGATCGACCGGCATGGGTGGCGCGTCATCGTTTGGGTAGAGGGCGTCGCGCCAGCGCCGCAACACGGTCCCCGCCCACCGATATTCGGAGGCGCCGTCGCCGGGTGGCTTGGCAAGTTCGGTCTCCAGCCAATCCATTGCGCGGGCCGGGGCGGGCGGCAGGCCGTGATGCGATGCCCATGCGCGGAAGCCACGTGCACGTTGCGTGGGCGACAGCGTGCGCAGGCGGGCCAACGGCAGTGGCGACGATGTGACATCGAGATGATCGGCGTCGCCAGCCTGCAGCGTGGCATTGGCCTGTTGCTGCAGGGCGGCCGCACGCGCGAAGGCAGCATCGGCCCGTGGCCAGCGCTGCCTCAGCATCGGCATCACTTCGTTGCGCAGGAAGTTGCGATCGAAGCGGGAGGACGCATTGCTCGGGTCCTCGATCCAGCCGAGCGCGTGGGCTTCGGCGTAGCCCAGCAGGCTGTCGCGCGAAAGACCGAGCAAGGGCCGCCACAGCCAACCGCGCGCGTATCGTCGCCAGGGCCGCATCGCGGCCAGGCCGTCAGGCCCGGAGCCACGCAGGGCGCGCAGCAGGAAGGTTTCCGCCTGGTCATCGCGATGATGCGCGAGCGCCAGCCATTCACCGTCCCCGAGCGCGGCCTCGAACGCCGCATGGCGCGCGGCGCGGGCGGCCGCTTCCGGTCCCGCATTGACATCGATCACCTCCACGCTTGCGATGGTGAGCGGCACGCCCAGCGCATCGCAGGTGTCGCGGCAATACGTGGCCCACGCATCGGCATCGGGATGCAGGCCATGATGCACGTGGATCGCGCGCACGCGGCCGGGATGCGCCTTCGCCAACGCATGCAGCAGTACGCTGGAATCCAGGCCACCGCTGTATCCCGCCAACAGTTGCGGTGGCGTCGTGCCATCCGGCCCCGACGCCACCGCCTGCATCACCGGATCGACGCTTCCGCGACTCACCGCGTCGTGACCGTTCGCGTCATTCGACCTCGATGCGCACGCCGCCCACCCAGCCGGCGGCCACGTTGTAGACCCAGGCATGGATCAGGCCGCCGAGGAAGCCGCAGACGCCGTAGAGGATCGGCAGCAGGAGGACGCCCATGAAACCGCCGAACAGGCCCATCGCCATGCCGTTGCCATGCACGCCGGGAAGGGCACTGAACATGGCGCCGAACAGGAAGAAGAGGACGCCGATGATGAGGCCGAACACGGCGGCGATGATGCCGGTGATCTTGGCGACCGACATCGGATCGATGCGTTTGATGATCATGGAACTCTCCCCAGAGCCGGCGGACTGCCGGTGTCGCCAGCTTAGGGGATTCGCGATCCAGCCGTCGCCGGCGCGCGTTTACGCGGCGTAAGCGCCGTAGCTGCGCAAGCGCAGGTAGCGATCGTCGATCAACTCGTCGACGGTCTTGGCTTCCAGCGCGTCCAGCTCGTTCATGATCACGGCCTTGAGGCGCTTGCCCATCTGCTGCGGATTGCGATGCGCGCCGCCGATCGGCTCGCGCACCACCTTGTCCACCAGCCCCAGCGTCTTCAAGCGCTTGGCGGTGATGCCCATCTGCTCGGCGGCGTCCTTGGCCTTGGCCGCATCCTTCCACAGGATCGAGGCGCAACCTTCCGGCGAGATCACCGAGTAGGTGCCGTATTCGAGGATGTTGGTGACATCGCCCACGCCGATCGCCAGCGCGCCGCCGGAGCCGCCCTCGCCGATGACGTTGGTGATGATCGGCACGCGCAGCTCGGACATCTCCAGGAGGTTGCGCGCGATCGCCTCGCTCTGGCCGCGCTCTTCCGCGCCGATGCCCGGATACGCGCCCGGCGTGTCGATGAAGGTGATGATCGGCAGGCCGAAACGCTCGGCCATCTTCATCAGGCGCAGCGCCTTGCGGTAACCCTCCGGACGCGGCATGCCGAAGTTGCGGCGCACCTTGGTCTTGGTGTCGCGGCCCTTCTGGTGGCCGAGGATCATC
>JACSSF010000221.1 GCA_014879375.1 Lysobacteraceae bacterium | reverse complement strand
GCAAGAACGCGGTGCTGATCATCGAGTTCGCCAAGCAGAACTACGAGCAGTACGGGATGAAGCTGATCCCCGCGATCATGCAGGCCGTGCGTGACCGCCTGCGCCCGATCGTGATGACCTCGCTGGCGTTTGGCCTGGGCGTGCTGCCGCTGGCGATCGCGAGCGGCGCCGGTTCCGGCGCGCAGAACGTGATCGGCACCAGCGTGCTGGGCGGCATGATCGTCGGTACTGCGCTCGGCATTTTCTTCATCCCCTTGTTCTACATGGTGGTGGTGAACCTGTTCAGCCGCAGGAAGAAGAAGGCCCCGGCCCCCACGCAAGACGCGGCCCCGGCCGAAGGAGATTCGACCCATGGCTAAGTTGCATGGATTGGCCGTCGCCCTCGCGGCGGCGCTCGCCACGGCCGGCTGCGCCACCCTGGTGCCGCCGCTGCCCGAGGCCCAGCCGCAGATCCCGCAGGGCTGGCCGGTGCCGGACAGCACCGCGCCGGCGGTGGCCGGCGTCGCCACCGAGATCGGCTGGCACGCGGTGCTGGTCGATCCGCGTCTGGAGCGCGTGGTCGCGCAGGCGCTGGACAACAACCGCGACATGCGGGTGGCGATGCTCAACGTCGAGCGCGCGCGGGCGCAGTACCGCATCCAGCGCGCCGACCGCATGCCGGCGATCGGCGCCAACGCCACGCTCGAGCGCACCGGCGGCGATGCCCCGGTCACCGATACCTATAGCGCGTCGCTTGGCCTCGCCAGCTTCGAGCTGGACCTGTTCGGTCGGGTGCGCAACCTGAGCGAGGCGGCCCTGCAGCAATACTTCGCGCAGGAAGAGAACCGCCGCGCCGCGCAGATCAGCCTGATCTCCACGGTGACCGGCGCCTGGCTCACCCTTGCCGCGGACCAGAGCCTGCTGGCGATCGCCGGTGACACCCTTGCCGCGCAGGAGGAATCCCTGCGCCTGACCGAGCGCCGCCACGCGCTGGGCGCGGTCAGCGGACTGGTGCTGGCGCAGGCCCGCACCCAGGTGGAAACCGCGCGCGCCGACCAGGCCCGTTATCGCGGCCAGGTGGCGCAGGACCGCCACGCGCTGGACCTGCTGGCCGGCGCGCCGGTCGCGGCCGAAGACCTGCCGCAAGGGTTCGATGACGGCCTGGTGGCGATGACGGCGGTGCCCGAGGGCATGCCGTCCGACCTGCTGCTGCGCCGTCCCGACATCCAGGCCGCCGAGCACAGCCTGCGTTCGGCCAATGCCAACATCGGTGCGGCGCGCGCGGCGTTCTTCCCCTCGATCAGCCTGACCGGCAGCGCGGGCAGCGCCAGCAGCGACTTCTCCAACCTGTTCGACTCGGGCACGCGTTTCTGGCGCTTCGTGCCGCAGATCAACCTGCCGATCTTCCAGGGCGGCGCGTTGCGGGCGAACCTGGGCGTGGCCAATGCCAACCGCGACATCGCCCTGGCCAACTACGAGAAGGCGATCCAGACCGGCTTCCGCGAAGTGGCCGATGCGATCAGCCTCAGCCAGACGCTGGCCGAGCAGCGCGCGGCGGCCGAGCGCCTGCTGGTCGCGGCGACCCAGGCCGAGCGCCTGTCCAAGGCCCGCTATGACGCCGGCTACGACAGCTACCTCAACCTGCTCGATGCCCAGCGCACCCGCTACGCCGCGCAGCAAGGGCTGGTGGGCGCGCGCCTGGCCGAGCAGGCCAACCGGATCGCGCTCTACAGCGCGGTGGGCGGTGGCTGGCAAGCTGAACCCACGCCCGACGTGCCATGAGCCGTGACGTGCCCGCGACGGGCGCCGCCAAGCGCGGCGCTCGCGCGCAGGCGCAGCGTGACCGCATCCTGGACGCGGCGCAGCGCTGTTTCGCCGAACGCGGTTTCCACGGCGCCAGCATGGCGATGATCGCCGAGGCTGCGCAGATGAGCCCGGGGCTGATCTACCGCTACTTCGCCGGCAAGTCGGAGCTGATCCACGGCATCGTCTCGCGCCAGGTGGAATTGCTGGCCGACGATTTCGAGGAAATGGAATCGGGCGCGCGCGATCCGGTCGACACCATCGTCGACAACTATTGCGCGTGCATGGCCGATGCCGATGATGCTGGCGCCGCGCCGCACGATGCCCTGCTCGATGCGACCCTGATCCTGGAGATCGTGGCCGAATCCAGCCGTGATCCGGTCATCGCCGAGGCACTCAATCTGCTCGACCAGCGCATCGATGTCGGCCTCGGCAGCTGGTTGGCGCGGCCGGATGCCGCAGGTGGGCAGGGCACGCCCGCTGCGCTGTTGCCGGCGCGCAAGCTGATCCTGCGCGCGCTGCTGGACGGGCTGAAGATGCGCCAGGTGCGTGACCCCGACCTGGATCCCGCCTTGCTGCGCGAAGCCCTGCAGGACGCATTGCCGCGTTTGCGCGAGGCCTGAGTCAGGCGCCGCCGGCGAAGCCGTGCTGGCGCCAAGCCTCGAACACCAGCACCGCGACCGCGTTCGACAGGTTCAGGCTGCGGTTGTCGGGGCGCATCGGCAGGCGCAGGCGCTGCGCTTCGGGCAATGCGTCCAGCACGTCCTGCGGCAGGCCGGCGGTCTCGCGCCCGAACAAAAACGCATCGCCCGGCCGGTAATCGACCTGATCATGGCGCTGCCGACCGCGCGTGGACAGCGCGAACACCCGGCCCGGCGCGACCGCGGCCAGCGCGCCGTCGAGGTCCGGATGCACGCGCAGCGCGGCGTACTCGTGATAGTCCAGCCCCGCGCGGCGCAGCTGCTTGTCGTCGAGCGAGAAGCCGAGCGGCTCGACCAGATGCAGCGTCGCGCCGGTGTTGGCGCA
>JACSSF010000181.1 GCA_014879375.1 Lysobacteraceae bacterium | reverse complement strand
ACGGGTAAGGCGGATCTTGACCATGATTGACTCGGTGTTGCCCAGCTGCCGGGATGGCAGGGTAAGCCGATCATTATAGCGGGGCCCGGCTGACCGGGCAAACCCTCAGGGTGACGCGGCGGCAGCCTCGGCGGCGCGGACCCGCTCCTGGCTGGGCGGGTGGGTGGAGATGTAGCCGATCACCGCGTCATCGCCCTCGTCCATGCCGTGCGCCTTCATCAGCCGCGACATCAGGGTGGCGAAGTCCTTCGGCGAGCGCCCATGGCGCTTGAGCAGGGCGAAAGCGTACTGGTCGGCCTCGCGCTCATGCCCGCGGGAAAAGCCGTTGCTGAGCAAGGTCGCCGGCACCGACACCGTCAGCGACGAGCCCGTCGCATCGCCCAGCATCAGCCCCGCCAGCACGAACACCGACGAGCTTTCGATCGCCCCGCGCATGCCGTGGCGATGCACGTGATGCCCGGCCTCGTGGGCCAGCACGGCGAGCACCTCGTCGTCGGATTCGGCCAGCTCGACCAGTTCGTCGGTCATGTAGATGCGCCCGTCCGGCAGGGCGAAGGCATTGGGACCGATGCCGGCGGCATCGACCAGCACCAGGCGCATCTGGTCGGCGCGCGGCTCCCCTGCGACGAGTTTGCCGAACTGCGCCTGCAACGCCGCCTGCCGCGCCTCCGACAGCTGGGTGGGCTGCACGTGGAATTGCTCCAGCACCCTGACCACCTGGTCGCTGGCGCTGCGCTCGACCACCGGCGGCAGGCGTTCGGCGATCTTCCGTGCGCCCCACGGCAGCCCGAACTGCACGAAGCCGACGATCACCGCGACCGTGATCGCGGCCGCGGCGGCAATCGCGTACTTGCGCCGCTCCAGCCAGTCGGCGACGGCTTCGACGCGGCTGGGCGGCATCGGGAACCACGCATCCAGCACGGGCGAATCGGGCAGCTCGATGCGGCCGCCATCGGGCAGGGTCAGCGTGCGCGGCGTGCGCCCCAGGCGCGGGCTGATGCGGATGCCGGCGAGCGGCCAGCGATGCAACTCATCGCCCAAGGCGGCCTGCAGCACCTCATCGACCCGTGAAACCTCGACCGCGCGGAGCCGGCTACTGCGCCCATCCGACCACTGCCCTTGCAGCACGTCAGATGCCGAAGTCGAAGCCGGCATCGAGCGCATCGACGAGCTCGGCGCCGGTCGCGCCCGCGCTCATCTCCGAGGCCGCGACGAACTCGTCCAGGTCGCCGGTCGCGACCAGGGTGAAATGCTCGGCGCGATAGCGCGCCAGGCGGATCATCGCCCACGGCACCGCGAGACCGAGCGTGCACAGGATCGCGACGATGTTGCTGAAGTAGATCCAGCACACATCGCGCACGCGCAGGGTGGACTCGAAGCGATTCAGGACCAGCGAACTGTTCTGCCACATCAGGTTGGTGTAGCGCACCCGCAGGTACGTCATGATGAAGAACATGCCGCCGTAGAAGATCAGCATGAACAAGAGCATCACGAAGGCGAAGCGCGTGCTGCCTTCCTTCGCATCGCCACCGATGCTGCCGACGCCGATCACGACCACAGCCACGACGAAGCACAGGACGCCCAGCCCCAGCGCGGCGAAATACGCCGGGTAGTACTGGCCGGAATCGCCCTTGAAGCTGAAACGCTTGGCGCCGAAGCGGTGGCCTTCGACCACGAATTGCTGTTTTGCCAGCGACGCCATCGGGTAGAGCAGCGTCGCGGTGATGAAGGTGATGATGTTCCACATGAAGAACGGCATGTAGGCATCGCCGGCGGGCTGGTCGAAGCGGAAGCTGAGGCCGCGCCACACCGAATTGCGCGCCTGGAAGCGCAACGACCATACCCGCAGCGCCGGCATCAACAGGCCCACCGCCATGATCAGGAGGAGGTACAGGAGCGGCATGAACTTGGAACTCACCACCAGCGCGATCACCACCGCGTAGGCGATCAGGCGCCCCTTGAGGATGGCGATCGGATCGGCGATGTATTCGAACGCGGCGCCGGCCAGGCGGGTGTTGGAATAGAAATAGCGCTCGGTGCGCACCTTCGCCCAGGCCGAGTAGATGCCCAGCGTCAGGATGCTGAGGACGACGTTGACGATCCAGATGCCGAAATATTCACCCGCGGTGCCGGAGAACACCGGGCGATGCCGCCGCTCGGGCAGCGGAGGCGGGTTGGACGGTGCCGGTGCAGGCTCTGCGTCCGGCCAAATGCGGTACTCCATGTAGCTCCTTTCCCTTCCTTGCCGGTCTCCCCAGACCGATGCAGCGACACGTTAACCCATCGGCGCGCGAGGGGCGACGCCTGCAACGTGATGCGGTCAACGGAATGGCATGCCGCCGCCCATCATCCCCTTCATGCCGCGCATCATGCCCTTCATCCCGCCGCGGCCCAGCTTGCCCATCATCTTTTCCATCTGCTGGTACTGCTTGAGCAGGCGATTGACATCGGCCGGCTGCATGCCCGAGCCACGGGCGATGCGCGCGCGACGCGAGCCGTTGAGCAGCGCCGGGTTGCGGCGCTCCTTCAGCGTCATCGAATTGATGATCGCGATCATCCGCGGCACTTCCCGGCCGGTGACCTGGTTCTTCACGTTGTCCGGGATCTGGCCCATGCCCGGCAGCTTGTCCATGAGGCCGGAGATGCCGCCCATGTTCTGCATCTGCTCCAGCTGGTCGCGCATGTCGTTCAGGTCGAACTTCTTGCCCTTGGCGACCTTCTCGGCCAGCTTTGCGGCCTTGTCCTTGTCCACGCCCGCCTCGACCTGCTCGACCAGCGACAACACGTCGCCCATGTCGAGGATGCGGCTGGCGAC
>JACSSF010000041.1 GCA_014879375.1 Lysobacteraceae bacterium | reverse complement strand
GCGATGATGCCCTTGCCCGGGGCGACCATGGCGCGGGCGGTTTCGGCGAGTTGTTCGATGCTCATGGGGCTTCCTGCGGCTGGCGAAGATAAGGGCGGAATTGTACCAGCCCAAGGCCCGTCGGGCAGGCGCGTCAGAGCTTCCCGACCCCGCGCGCCGCGCCGTGTTCACCCACTTCCAGCAGCCTCAGGGTGTTGGTCGCTCCGTGCTGCTCCATGGTGTCGCCGCTGGTGAAGATCACCCGTTCGCCTTCGGTCAGGGTGCCGGCATCGAACAGTCGCTTGAGCGAACTCACCGCCGCATCGCGCGCGCCGAGGCCACGGCTGTCGAAATCGATCGGGAAGACATCGCGCATCAGGCTCATCCGCCGCCGTGCATCGGCGTGGCGGGTGAAAGCGTAGATCGGCACGGGCGAGCGGAAGCGCGAAAGATAACGCGCGGTGCCGCCTGATTCGGTCATCGCGAGGATCGCCGACACCGTGATGTGCTCGGTCAGGAACATCGTGGCCATGGCGATGGCATGATCCACGCGCTCCAGGCCACGTTGCGCCTGCTCGTAGTCGATGTCACTGTCGAACTGCTTTTCCGCGCCTATGCAGATGCGCGCCATCGCCTCGACGGCCAACACCGGGTAGCGGCCTGCCGCGCTTTCCTGCGAGAGCATCACCGCGTCGGTGCCGTCGATGACCGCGTTGGCGACATCCAGCACTTCCGCGCGCGTGGGCATCGGCGAATCCACCATCGATTGCAGCATCTGCGTCGCGGTGATCACGACCTTGTTGCGTGCGATCGACTCCCTGATGATTTTCTTCTGCAGGCCTGGCAGCTCGGCATCGCCGATCTCGACGCCGAGGTCTCCACGCGCGACCATCACCACGTCGCTGGCCTCGACGATCTCGGTCAGGTTTTCGATCGCCTCGGCCCGTTCTATCTTCGACACCAACGCCGCGTTGGAGCCGGCCGCGCGCGCCGTGCGCCGCGCATCCTCCATGTCCTCGGCATTGCGGCAGAACGACACCGCGATAAAATCGACGCCGATCGATGCAGCGATGACGATGAGCTCGCGGTCACGCTCGGTGATAGCGCCGAGCGACAGGCCGCCGCCGCGCTTGTTGAGGCCCTTGCGGTCGGACAGCACCGAATCGTTGAGCACGACGGTCCTGATGCGCTCGCCTTCGACCGACTCCACCCGCAGCTGGACCATGCCGTCGTCCAGCAACAGCACGTCGCCCGGGATCACATCGCGCGGCAAGCCAAGGTAGCTGACACCGACCTCGCGCTGCGTGCCAGGCTCGGGGTTTTCGCGCGCAACCAGATCGAACGGTTCGCCGGCGCGCAAAGCGACCTTGCCATCGATGAAGCGCTCGACCCGGATCTTCGGGCCCGGCAAGTCGGCAAGGATACCGATCTCGCGTCCAGCGCGGGCCGCCGCTTCGCGCAGGGCATGTGCGCGTTGCACTTGTGATGCAGGATCGCCGTGCGAAAAATTGAGGCGCACGCAATCCACCCCTGCAGCGATCAAGGCATCGAGCATGCCCGGCGCATCGGTCGCGGGACCGAGCGTGGCGAGGATGCGGGTGCGGCGGCGGTGTTCGCTCATCGATTTCTCCTTTGCCCGCACGCTAGCACGGCGCGATGACGATCACCGCGCCGCCGGCAACCGCAGGGGTCAGCCGCGCGCCTTGAGCGCTGCGACCGCGGGCAGCTCCTTGCCTTCGAGGAACTCGAGGAAAGCGCCGCCGCCGGTGGAGATGTAGGACACGTCGTCCTCGATGCCGAACTTGTCCACCGCTGCCAGCGTGTCGCCGCCGCCTGCGATGGAAAACGCGCCGGATTCGGCGATGGCGTGTGCCACCGTTTCGGTGCCGCGCTCGAAGGCCTTGAACTCGAACACGCCAACCGGGCCGTTCCACACCACGGTGCCGGCATCGGCGATCAGCAGCGCGTAGCGGGTGGCGGTCTGCGGGCCGATGTCAAGGATCATGTCGTCATCGCCCACCGCATCCACCGGCTTGATCGTGGCCGGCGCATCGGCGGCGAACGCCGGGGCGACGACGACATCGGTGGGCAGCGGGATGTCGGCGCCGCGCGCCTTCGCGTCCGCCATGATCTGCTTCGCAGTGTCGATGAGGTCCATTTCAACCAGCGACTTGCCGACGCCGTAACCCATCGCGGCGATGAAGGTATTGGCGATGCCGCCGCCGACAATCAGCTGGTCCACCTTGCCAACGAGTGACGACAGCAGCTCCAGCTTGGTGCTGACCTTGCTGCCGGCGACGATCGCGAGCAGCGGGCGCGCCGGGTTGTCTAGCGCCTTCGCCAGCGCGTCGAGTTCGGCCATCAACAACGGACCGCCGGCGACCTGTTTGGCAAATTGAATCACGCCGTGGGTCGAGGCCTGCGCGCGATGCGCGGTGCCGAAGGCGTCCATCACGAACACGTCGGCGAGATCGGCATACTGCTTCGACAGCGCCTCGCCGTCCTTGCCTTCGCCGACGTTCATGCGCACGTTCTCCAGCAACACGATCTGCCCCGGCGCGACATCCACGCCGCCGAGGTAATCTTTCACCAGCGGGATGTCGCGACCCATCAGCTCGGACAGGCGCGCGGCGACCGGCGCCAGCGAATTCGCCGCGCTCCACTCACCTTCGGTCGGACGACCCAGATGCGACATCACCATCACCGCGGCGCCGGCATCCAGCGCGGCCTTCAGCGTCGGGATGGACGCGGTGATGCGCTGGTCGGAGGTCACCTTGCCATCCGCGACGGGGACGTTCAGATCCTGCCGGATCAGCACGCGCTTGCCGGAAAGATCGAGATCGGTCATGCGGGGGATGGAC
>JACSSF010000050.1 GCA_014879375.1 Lysobacteraceae bacterium | reverse complement strand
CATCGGCACGAACACCGCGGCCAGCACCACGCCGATGCCGACCAGCGCGCCGGAGATCTGGTCCATCGATTTCCTGGTCGCTTCCTTCGGCGGCAGGCCTTCCTCGGCCATCACGCGCTCGACGTTTTCCACCACCACGATCGCGTCATCGACCAAGAGGCCGATCGCCAGCACCATCGCGAACATCGTCAGCATGTTGATGGAGAAGCCCATCACGCCGAGCAACGCCACCGTGCCCAGCAGCACCACCGGCACCGCGATGGTCGGGATGACGGTCGCGCGGATGTTCTGCAGGAACAAGTACATCACCAGGAACACCAGCACCACGGCCTCGACCAGCGTGTGCAGCACGCTCTCGATCGACACGCGCACGAACGGCGTGGTGTCGAACGGCACCTTGACCTCCATCCCGGCCGGCAAGTTGGGCTTGAGCTGTTCCATCAACGCGGCGACCGCGTCGGAGGTGTCCAGCGCGTTGGCGCCGGTCGCCAGCGAGACCGCGACGCCGGTGGCCGGCTGGCGGTTATAGCGGCTGACCGCGTCGTAGCTTTGCGGGCCGATTTCCACCCGCGCGATATCGCCCAGGCGCAGCAGCGACCCGTCGTTGTTGGCGCGGATGATGATCTCGCGGAACTGCTCCGGCGTCTGCAGGCGATCCTGCGCGCTGATGGTCGCGTTCAATTCCTGCCCGGGCACCGACGGGGTGCCGCCCAGCTGGCCCAGCGCGACCTGCGCGTTCTGCGCCGTCAGCGCGCTGGTGACGTCACTGACCGCCAAGTTGTAGGTGTCCAGCTTGTCCGGGTCCAGCCAGATGCGCATCGCGTACGCGCCGCCGAACACCTGCACCGAGCCCACGCCCGGCACGCGGCTGAGCGGATCGACGATGTTGGAGCTGACGTAGTCGGACAAGTCGTTGCGGTCCATGCTGCCGTCGGTGGAGATGAACGCGAGCACCTGCAGGAAGCTGCTGGAACCCTTGTTCACCCGCACGCCCTGGCGCTGCACTTCCTGCGGCAGCAGCGGCATCGCCGATTGCAGCTTGTTCTGCACCTGGACCTGGGCGACGTCGGCATCGGTGCCGGTCTCGAAGGTCAGGGTGATCGATGCCATGCCGCTGCTGGAGCTGTTGGACGACATGTAGATCAGGCCGTCCAGGCCGGTCATCTGCTGTTCGATGATCTGGGTGACCGAGTCCTCGACCACCTTGGCCGATGCACCCGGATAGACGCCGCTGACCGAGATCGCCGGCGGCGCGACGCTGGGGTAGCGCTCGACCGGCAGCTGGGTGATGGACAAGCCGCCCGCTAGCATCATGAGGATCGCGATCACCCACGCGAAGATCGGGCGATCAATGAAGAAACGTGACATGGGCCGCTCTCCTTATGCGCCGCTGGCGGCAGCGGGCTGGGTCGCGGCCGGTGCACCGGCGGGCTTGGCGGCCTGACTTCCCTGTTCGACGGCCTTCACCTGCGCGCCCGGGGCGATCTTCTGCAGACCCTCGACGATCACCTTGTCGCCTGCCTTCAGGCCACCATCGACCAGCCAGCTGTTGCCGACGGTGGTCATGGCCTTGATCTGGCGCAGCTCGACCTTGCCATTGGCGTCGACCACCATCGCGGTGGCGTTGCCGCGCGGGTCACGCGTGACGCCCTGCTGCGGCACCAGGATGGCGTTCTGGCGCTCGCCGTTGGCGACCTTCGCGCGCACGAACATGCCCGGCAGCAGCAATTGATCGGGATTGGGCACGATCACCCGCACCGCGACCGCACCGGTGGTCGGGTCGACCATCGTCTCGGCGAAGCTGAGGCGTCCCTGGTGCGAATACGGCGTGCCGTCTTCCAGGGTGATGTCCACCGGCACCGAGTTGGTGCCCCGCAAGGTGCCCGCGTCGATCTCCTGGCGCAGCTTCAGCAGCTCCGAACTGGACTGGCTGATCTCGATGTAGATCGGGTCCATGCTCTGGATCACCGCCAGCGGCGTGGCCTGGCTGGCCGTGACCAGTGCACCGCGGGTCACGCTGGAGCGACCGATGCGGCCGCTGATCGGCGCGGTCACGCGGGAGAAGCCGAGCGGCACGTTGGCCCCTTGCAGCGCCGCCTGCGCGGATCGCAAGTCGGCTTCGGCCTGGGCCAGCGCCGCCTGCGCGTTGTCGTTGTCCTGGCGGCTGACCGCATCGATCTTGACCAGCTCCGCCGAGCGGCGCGCGGTCAGGCGCGCCGTCGCCAGCGATGCCTGCGCACGCGACACCGCAGCCTGCGCGCTGTTGGCGTCCGCGCGGTAGGCGGTCTGGTCCAGCTGGTAGAGCGCCTGGCCGGCGGTCACGCTGCCGCCCTCGGTGAACAACAGGCGTTCGACGATGCCGCCTACCTGCGGCCGCACCTCCGCCTCCTGCGACGCTTCAGCGCGACCACTCAATTCCCGCGTCAACACCACCGTTTGCGGCTTCAGGGTCACCACCACGACTTCCTGAGGCGGCGGCGCGGCGGGTTGCTGGTCGCCTTTGCTGCATGCGGCAAGCATCAGGCTGGTGGCGATCAAGACGGCAAGGACGGCCTGCTTGGGGGTCGGGGTTCTGGTCATGGGGAGCGGACTCGATAGGCGCGAGCCAGACACGCGTCTGGCCCGCAGGGGAATTCGGGCGGGAGAGAATGAACGATCATTCTCATTCCGTCAATGGTCAATGCGCGCAGCCACCGCCGTGGCCAAGTGCCCGGTCACGGCTGAACCAAACTAAACCGATTCAATGTGATGTGCATGTGCATGTCGACGGGAAGTTGTTCCTGAATGGAGAAACAATATTAATGAACCAGTAAGTACAAAATTAAGGCCGGGTTTAGTGCCGCTGTCGATACTGGCTGCAACGTACGGCACCGCATCAGAACGGCGCCGGCGTTCACAACAACAAAAGAGGTTCCCCCATGAACATCAAGAAATCCTTGCTCGCCCTGACCCTGGTCGCCGCGCTGCCGATGGCCGCCGCCCACGCCCAGGACCGTCCCAACTACAACTATGCCCAGGGTGGCTACACCAACCTTGACGGCGACGACAACGTCGATGCCGACGGCTTCAACCTGGAAGGCTCGATCGCGGTCGCGCCCAACTGGCACATCTTCGCCGGCACCCAGCAGCTGAAGGACAAGGATTACGACATCGGCGTGGACGAGTGGAAGCTCGGCGTCGGCTTCAACCACGCGATCACCGCCAACACCGATTTCGTGGCACGCGGCGCCTATCAGAAGCTCAAGACCGACGACATCTACGCCGGTGGCGTGCGCCTGGCCAATGGCGCCGATCTTGACGGCTACAGCGTGGAAGCCGGCGTGCGCAGCAACCTCGCCCCACGCTTCGAGGGCTATGCGATGGCCGGCTACGAAAGCTACAGCGACGACGGCGGCTATGAAGGCCCGAGCGGCGCCTACGGCCGGCTGGGTGGCCAGGTGAAGTTCAACCCGAACTGGGGCGTCTTTGGCGACGTCAAGTTCAGCGATGGCGACACCGTGTGGAGCATCGGTCCGCGCATCAGCTGGTAACCAGGCAACATCGCTCCTCTCCAGAGCGTGCTAGTGGAAGGCCCGGCAGTGATGTCGGGCCTTCTTTTTTGTCTGATGCTTTTCGCGCTGATGCGGGATGTCGAGCCGGCAGCCTTGTTGCGCGATGTCGATGCATCGCACCGACGCGCCGCTCAGGAGAACAGCGTCTTCGGGTATTCGGCTTTCTGGTCGCGCGCCAGCAGTTGGCGCAGTCCTTCCTTCGGCGTCATCTCGCCATGCAGCACCTGCTGCACCGCGCTCGAGATCGGCAGCTCCACGCCATGGCGCTCGGCTTGGCGCATCACCTCATCGGCGGTCTGGATCGATTCGACCACCTGGCCAATCTCGCGCACGGCTTCGTCGATGGATTGCCCGCGCCCGAGCGCGAGTCCCAGGCGCCGGTTGCGCGACAGATCGCCGGTCGTGGTCAGCACCAGGTCGCCCAGGCCGGCCAGCCCCATCAGGGTCTCGGGCTTGGCGCCGATCGCGGCAGCCAGCCGCAGCATCTCGTTGAGGCCGCGGGTGATCAAACCGGCGCGGGCGTTGAGGCCCAGTTCCATGCCGTCGGCAACGCCGGTCGCGACCGCCAGCACGTTCTTCATTGCGCCGCCCAATTCGGCACCGATCATGTCATCGCCGGTATAGGCGCGGAACATCGGTCCGTGCATCGCATCGGCCACGCGCTGGGCGAAGGCCGCGTCATCGGCATGCACGGTCAGCGCGGTCGGCAGGCCCTGTGCCACTTCCTTGGCGAAGGATGGCCCGGTCACCACGGCCAGTGGCACGCCATCACCAAGGATCTCGCCCGCGACTTCGTGCAGGAAACGGCCCGAGCCGGGCTCGAAGCCCTTGGTCGCCCATGCAACGCCCGCATCCGCCGGGCGCAATGGCGCCAGTGCCTGCAGGGTTTCGGCAAACGCGTGCGAGGGCACGGCCACCAGCACCCAGGCCGCATCCTTCAAGGCTGCGGCGAGATCGGTGGTGGCACGCAGGTTTTCCGGCAGTGGAATGCCGGGCAGGTAGCGGGGATTCTCGTGGCGGTTGTCGATGGCGGCGATCGTGCCGGCATCGCGCCCCCACAACGTGACCGCATGGCCCTGGCGGGCCAGCAAGGCGGCCAGTGCGGTTCCCCACGAACCCGCGCCGAGGACGGCGACGGGTTCCATGCCAACGCTCATGGGCGAGGGCGCGGGATCAGGCGTTGCCGGCGGTTTCGCTGCCGGGCTGCAGCGCGTCGGCCTGGCCCTGCTGCTCGGCGCGCTGGCGCAGGCCTTCGGCGTAGAGCGCGTCGAAGTTGATCGGCTGCAGCTGGAACGGCGGGAAGCCGCCATTGGACACCAGGTCGCTGATCGCGGCGCGTGCGTAGGGATACAGGATGGCCGGGCACTGGGCGCCAAGCATCGCGTCCAGACCCGCCGGATCGAAGCCGGCCAGGCCAAACACGCCGGCCTGCTGCACTTCGGCCAGGTACGCGGTCTTGTCGCCAGCCTTGCAGGTCAGGGTCACGCCCAGGACCACCTCGAAGGCGTTGTCGTTGAGCTGCGAGACGCGCTGGTTGAGGTTCATCGACAGCTCCGGCTGGACCTGCTCGTTGAACACCATCGGGGCGTTCGGCGACTCGAACGAGACATCGCGGGTGTAGATCTTCTCGACCGAGAAGTTGGCGCCCTGCTGGGCGTCGGCGGGGGCGGCAGCGCCGTTGGCGATGTCTTCGGACATGGGTGACTCCGTGGAATTTATGGGTTGAACAATCGAACTGGGGATTATCGCACGGCCACGCAAGTGGCCATGGCGCGCGGGATCAGCGGCCCTTGACCAGCGGCAGGCCGGCGCCGCGCCAGCCCTCGATGCCGCCATCGAGCACGTAGACCTTCTCGAAACCGGCCTTGACCAGGCGCTTGGCGATGCCGCCGGCGGTCATGCCGGTCTTGCACACCACCACCACCGGCAGCGACTTGGCCGGTGCCAACTGCTTGTTCTCGGGATCGAACTGGCTCGGCAGCACGTTCTTGGCGCCGGAGATATGGCCCTGCTGGAACTCGTTCTGCGCGCGGGTATCCACCACCAGCGCGTTCTCGCGGTTGACCAGCGCGGTCAGCTCGCCCGGCTTCAGGGTCTTGTAGCCCTGCCAGAAACGGCTGAGCTCGGTGTAGAGAAGGGCGAGGGTCAATCCGGCCAGGCCAAGCGAGAGCAGCGGATGGCGGCCGAGAAAGGCGATGAGTTCCTGGAACGTCACGAGCGATAACCGAAAGGCTGGGCCGGCGATTCTGACACATCGGGCCCGCGCGGCCGGCGGCGCACCTAGCGTCCGGACCAGAAATCCGGCAGCCCCGAGCTCACCAGCCAGGTCTTGCTCGGCGCGTCATATCGCCAGCGCTCCTCGTAGCGCACGCTGCGCTCGGCCATGGTGTTGCGGTTGACCACGCCGATCTCCACCACCCGCAGCGCCATGCCCTCGCCCTGCGGCTCGCTTGCGACCGGCTTGTAGCCGGTCACCTGGATCTGCTTGTAGCGCTCGCGCTGGATGTCGGTCAGCGGGTTGGCGGTTTTCCACGCCGGGTCGATCTGCGTCCACGCGCCATCGATGTCGCCCCAGCGGATCGCCGCCGAATAGGCGTACTGCGCCTGCTGCAGCGCGTTCATCTGTCCGCCCGAGCTCGCGCAGGCCGACAGGCCCAGCATCAGCATCGACAACAACAGGATTCGCATCGCACGCATGACGGGCTCCGGGGCGGGGTCGTGCGCCATCCTACCGTTTGGCGAACGCGGCGTAGCGGGCCTGCATGGCCGTGGCGATGCCGCCGTCGGGCAGCGGCACGCGTGCCTCGACGGTGATGCGCGCCTTGCCCTTCTGCGCGAAGGCTGCGAGGAATTCGTCCCAGTCCTCGCCCTCTGCGGCGGCGACTTCCGCGACCAGGTCGTTCCACAGCGGCGCCTTGTACTTCACCTCGCTGTCGGCAACGAACACCTCGGTCTCGGCAAACCCCGCCGCGTGCAGGCGCGCGGTGACCAGCGCCCAGCCCGCCAGCGTCATCAGCGACACCAGCGAGCCACCGAACGCGCAGCCCTTGTCGTTGAGGTTGACCGACAGCGGCGCGGTCAGTTGCAGCCGCGCGGGCGCGATCTCGCCGACCGCGACCTGCATCGCGCGCACCATCGGGATGGTGTCGAGGTGGCTTTCCAGCATCGCGCGGGTGTCCTGCATCATTGGTCCGACCATTGGCGTGAGGCGCGATGGTAACCGCGATGCGCAGCGCACGAGGCACAATGCGCGCATGCACGATGCCGGTTTCCTGTTGTTGTCCCTGCGCCCGGTCGGCGGCCATGATGGCCTGCGACGCGCGGCCGCGCGCCGGCACGGGCGGGTGCTGGCGATGTCGCCGTGGCGAATCGTCGCGCTGGACGACGCGGACGCACGCGGCCAGCTGCGCGATGCATTGGGCTGCCCGCGCGTCGTCTTCACCAGCCCCGCCGCGGTGCAGGCCAGTGCGCGCCTGCAGCGACTCACGCCAAAACGCGGGCAATATTTCTTCGGCGTCGGCGAAGGCACCCGCCTCGCCTTGCAACGCGCGGGCGTCGCCGATGCGAAGGCGCCCGATCGCATGGACAGTGAAGGCCTGCTGGCCTTGCCGGAAATCACCACGTTGCGGCGAGGCGATGCCGTCGGTCTGGTGACGGCGCCCGGCGGCCGCGGCGAAATCACCCGCCAGCTGCGCGCACGCGGCGTGCAAGTGCGCCGCGCGGACGTGTATGCGCGCGAAGCCGTGCGGATTCCGGACGCGCGTTGGCGCCTGCTGCAACAGGCCCTGGCCGATGCAACATCGCCCATCTTTCTAGCGCTCAGCAGTGGCGAGGCCTTCACGGTGTTGCTCGCGCAAACACCGCCCGCACTCGACAAGCCGCTGCGCAAAATCACCGTCATCGCCGCGAGCGAGCGCCTTGCGACGCTGGCGCGCGAACACGGCTTCCGCCACATCCGCGTGGCGGCCAGCGCGCGACCTCACGATGTGCTGGCAGCGACGAACGCCGCCTGAAACAAGGCGCGATCAGCGCTCCAGGATCGCCACCACGCCCATGCCGCCGGCGGTGCAGATGCTGATGAGGCAACGGCCGCTGCCGCGCAGCGCCAGTTCCTTTGCGGCCGTGGCGACGATGCGCGCGCCGGTCGCCGCGAACGGATGACCCGTCGCCAGCGAGGAGCCGTTGGGGTTGAGCTTGGCCGGATCGATGCTGCCCATCGCTCCCGGCAGGCCAAGGCGCTCGCGACAGTATTCGTCGCTTTCCCAGGCCTTGAGCGTGCACAGCACTTGCGCGGCGAAGGCTTCGTGGATTTCGTAGAAATCGAAGTCCTGCAAGGTCAGACCGTGGCGCGCGAGCATCTGCGGCACGGCGACGGTCGGCGCCATCAGCAAACCCTCGCCATGCACGAAATCGACCGCAGCCACCTGCGAATCCACCAAGTACGCCAGCGGCTTGATGCCGTGCTCGGCCGCCCATTCCTCGCTGGCCAGCAGGCATGCCGAAGCGCCATCGGTCAGCGGGGTGGAATTGCCGGCGGTCAGCGTGCCGCGGCCGGAGGTCTTGTCGAAGGCGGGCTTGAGCGCAGCCAGCTTCTCCATGCTGGTGTCGGGGCGCAGGTTGTTGTCGCGGGTCACCCCGCGAAACGGCACCACCAGGTCATCGAAGAAACCGCGGTCGTAGGCCGCTGCCAGCTTCTTGTGCGACGACACGGCGAGCGCGTCCTGCGCCTCGCGGCTGATGTTCCATTCCTTGGCCATGTCCTCGCAGTGCTGGCCCATCGACTTGCCGGTGCGCGGCTCGGCGACGCCCGGGAACGCGGGTTTCAGCTCGCCGAAACGGAAGCCCTTGAACGCGGCCAGCTTCTGCCCGAAGGTCTTGCCGCGCGCCGCCTGCAGCAGGCGCTTGCGGAACTTGTCGCCATAGACGATCGGCACGTCCGATGTCGTGTCCGAGCCGCCGCCGATGCCGGCCTCGATCTGCCCGGCGGCGATCTTGTTGCCGATCAGCACGATGGTGTCGAGCGAGGTGCCGCAGGCGCGCTGCAAGGTGATACCCGGCGTGAGCGGCGACAGGCCGGAGGACAGCGTCGCCTCGCGGCCAAGGTTCCAGTCGCTGCTGAGCTTGATCACCGCGCCCATCGCCACTTCGCCCAGCTCCGCGTCTTGCAGGCCGAACTTCTCGACCAGCGCACCCAGCGTGCGCACCGACATCCCCATGTTGCCGACATCGGCATAGGCCGTGTTCTGGCGGCAAAAGGGAATGCGCACGCCGCCCAGCACGGCGACACGACGGGACTGCGACATCGAAGGCTCCTCGGGCTCCGTGCGGTGGCGCACGGCTAGAATGGCAGTCTACCGCCCACCCAGATGACGCGCACGTCATGACCGAAGCCGCTTCCGACCTTTCCGTGCTCGCCGTGATGGCGCTGGAATGGATGCCCGATGGCCCAGCGCCACGTGCCGCGCTGTCGCAGGACGAGGCGGGCCTGCTGGCCGAGCGCATCGGCCATGATCTCGCGTTGCTGGTACCCGAAGTCGCCACCCTGGATCTTGTCGTGATGGGCAGTCATTTCGACCCGGCCGAGGTGCTGCGCCCGGGCTGGCCGGTGCATCGGCGCCTGCACGAGTTGCGCGAACGCGCGCCTGGCCGCCATGTCGCGCCGCGCATCATCGGGTTTGGTGCGGATGCCGACGGCGACATCCCGCAACCCTTGCAGTCCGAGGCTGCGCTGCAAGGCGGCCTGCTGCGCGTGCTGCCGCTGCTGCTGGCCGGCGATGGCGCGGCGCGGGTGGGCAAGCAACTGGAAGACGTGCTGGTCGATCGCGGCATGGCACGCGCCGAAACCGCGTTGCAGGCGCAGGAGGCCTTCGCCGCCCGCATCGAGCATGCGCGCTATCTCACCGTGCACGACCTCGCCGCGATGACCGCGCTGCAATACGAGCACATGGGCCTCGCGCCGCTGTGGGCGCTGGTCGAGACGGCGCTGCTGGCGCCCGGCGAGGATGCGTGGCTGGATGCGCCGCCGGAGCCGCTGATCCATCTCACCAACGGCGAGGCGCGGATCGCACTGTTCTCCGACGATGCGTGGCGCGAGCGCTACGCGCCCGGGGAAGACGATGCCGAACGCCTCGCCCGCATGCGCGGCTTCTTCGAGGCGCGCGTGCGCCAACTGGCCGCGGTGCTGGAAGCGCACGGCATCCCGGTCACCTTCGTCGATTGCCCGCGTGGCCACGACGCGCGCCAGGCCTGCATGGACTGACGCGCGAGACCGAACGACCGGTCAGCGGATCACGCCGCAGGCGATGCGCTTGCCTGCATTGCCGGCCGGCTGCGAGGTGTAATCGTCGGCATCGGCATGCACGACGATGGCCTTGCCCATCACGTCGGTCTCGGTGCCGGTGTTCAAGCTCACGCCGCTGAAGTGCGCATCGACCTGCGCGGTGCCGCCGGCATCGGCCTGCAGGTTGGCCTGGTCGCCCAGATGATGTGCGCCGCCGCCTTGCGCGTTGCCGTGCGGCTGGCTGGTCGGATTGAAATGACCACCGGCGCTGCTCGCGTCATCGGCGCTGCAATCGCCCTTCTCGTGGATGTGGAACGCCTGCGCCTTGTTCGGCGTCAAGCCGCTGATCGTGCCCGTCACGTGCACGCCATCGCCCATCGGCATCACATGGAGGACGCCCGCCACCTGACTGCCCGAGCGCGGCGACAACGTGACGTTGGCCATGGATTCATTGCTTTGGGTCGATGTGCTGGCGCAGGCGGCCAACATGACGGTGGTCGTCGCGACGGCAAGGGGAAGGCGCAGGTTCATGTGGATCTCTCCTTGGGGATGTCGCCCCACCCTAACCAAAAGTTGATGGATGGGCGATGAAAGGCGCCATCCGCGCCGTCTTGTCAGTCGTCGCGGCGCTTGTCGCGGCGCCGGCGCGACGCCCCCAGCTTGCGCGTCACCGTGTTGCGGCCCAGGCCCAGGCGATCCGCCGCCTGCCCGCGGTGACCGTCGCTGGCCGCCAATGCGGCATCCAGCAGGATGCGGTCGAAGCGCTCGCGCGCCCGCGCATGCAGGCCGGAGTCGCCCGCCTCCAGTCGCTGCGATGCCCATGCAGCGAGTGACTGCTCCCACTCGGCATCGATGTCGCGCACGCGCAGGCCATCGCCCAGATCCGCGATGCCGATGCGCTCGCCCGGCGCCATCGCCGCGACGCGCCAGCACAGGTTCTCCAGTTCGCGCACGTTGCCCGGCCAGTCGTGCTGCTGCAATCGCTGCAACGCGGCCTTGCCGAAGGTCTTGGGCTTCACGCCAAGACGTCGCGCCGCGCGTGCGATGAAATCCTCGGCGAGTGGCGCGATGTCGTCGCGGCGCTCGCGCAGCGGCGGCATCGACAGGCGCACCACGTCCAGCCGATGCAGCAGGTCGGCGCGGAAGGTGCCTTCGGCCACGCGCTTGTCCAGCGGCTGGTGGGTGGCCGAGATGATGCGCACATCGACCCGGATCAACTCACGGCCGCCGACACGGAAAAACTCGCCTTCGGCCAGCACGCGCAACAGGCGCGTCTGCAGGCTGGCGGGCATGTCGCCGATCTCGTCGAGGAACAGCGTGCCGCCGTCGGCCTGCTCGAAGCGGCCGACATGGCGCTTGTGCGCCCCGGTGAACGCGCCGGCCTCGTGGCCGAAGAGTTCCGATTCAAGCAGCTCGGCGGGAATGGCCGCGGTGTTGAGCGCGACGAAAGGCTTGTTCGCACGCGGCGATTCCGCATGCACGGCGCGCGCGACCAGCTCCTTGCCGGTACCGGTTTCACCGGTGATGAGCACGTTGAGCGGCGCCTGGGCGACGCGCCCGATGCTGCGGAACAGCGTGCGCATCGCGGCCGTCTGGCCGATCAACACCGGCCGCAGGTCGGCCTTGCTGGTTGCGTCCTGCGTCGCAGATTCTTCGGTTGGCGTATCGCCCCGCGCCTCTTCCAGCGCGCGTTCGGCCAGCGCCACGGCCTCGTCCAGATCGAACGGCTTGGACAGGTATTCGAACGCACCGCCACGAAACGCGCCAGCGGTGGAGGCGACATCGGTATAGGCGCTCATCACCACCACCGGCAGGTCGGGATGCGCGGCTTTCAATTTCTCCAGCAAGGCGAGGCCGCCCTCGCCCGGCATGCGCACGTCGGTGAACAGCAAGTCCGGCGCAGTGGCCGATGTGATGTCGCGCAAGGCTTCGTCGGCCGAGGTGAACACGCGCACGTCATGGCCCGCGTCGCGCAGCGCCGTGGCCAGCACGAAGCGCACGCCGTGATCGTCATCCACCACCCAGATGCGCGCGACGTCATGCATCGGCATCCCCTTCAAGCGGCAACAGCAGGGTGAACACGGTATGGCCCGGGCGCGAGCGGAACGTCAGTGCGCCGCGATGCTCGCGCGTCACCTGTTGCGCCAGCGCAAGGCCCAACCCGCTGCCTTCGGCGCGACCGCTGATCAGCGGCAGGAAGACTTGCTCGGCGAGCGTCTCCGGAATGCCGCGACCGTCATCGACGATGTCCAGGCGCAACGCGAGCGGATGCACCTGATCGGCGATGCGCGCCCCGTGCTCGGCGCGCGTGCGCAGGGTGATGTGCGTCGCGCCGGCCTCGATGGCGTTGCGCACCAGATTCCACACGGCTTGCGCGAGGCGATCCCCGTCGCCCACGACTTCCGGCAGGCTGGGGTCGTAGTCGCGGGTCAGGCGCACCGCCCAACCGGCGTCGTTCTCGGCCAGGCGCAACACGCGATCGAGCACGGCATGCAGATTGAGCGACGCGTGCGGCGTCGCCGGTTGCGGCGACATCAGGCGATCGAGCAACGCGGCGAGGCGATCGACCTCGGCCTGGATCAACGAGGTGAGTTCGGTCGATGCCGCATCGTCATGCTTGCGCGCGAGGAGTTGCGCGCCGCCCTTGATCCCGGCCAGCGGATTGCGCAGCTCGTGCGCGAGGCCCTTGAGCGCGGCGGCGACCGCAGCCGGCAACGCGGCGCCGGCTTCGCCGTCATTGAATTCGTCCACCGGATGCGCCTCCAGCAACCAGCCGGCGTCGGTCACTGCCAGCCACAGGTCGGCGAAGCGCGGCTCGTTGGCGCCGGGCAAGGCCATTGCCACCCGACGCAGGCGCGGCGGCGCCGATGCGGCATCGGCTTCCCCCAGCCAAGTCTCGATGCGCTCACCCTGCGCTTCCAGCGAGGCGAGCGGCAGGCCCAGCAGGCGCCGCTGGCCAACACCCAGCCAGCGCGCAAACGCCGGGTTGCAACCGCGCAGGATGCCCCCGCCATCTCCCCACGCGACGGGCGTGGCGAGTTGTTCAAACCCGGGCGGGATGGAAGCTTCCGGCATTGCACCATTATGGGGCAACACGATGCGCGCATGCCGCGCGCGCCATCAACGGCTCAAGGCATACAGGATGCGCAGGTCTTCCGGGGCCAGGGTCGGCAAGGTTTGGGCATCGTCGGCGTTCGTGCCGCGATCACCGTCGTCCATGCCGCGAAAATGCAGACGGAAGGAATGCAGCGCCGCGCGCGGGTTGTCAGTGGGATAGCCGATCACCCGCAGCGCCATCCACGGATCGAAGCCCGGCGGCGGATCAACCAGCTCGCCCTTGGGCCACAGGCCGAAGCCGGCATCGGCCAGACGCTTCCATGGAAAGAACCGCCCCGGATCGATCTTGCGGCCGGGCGCGAGATCCGCGTGGCCGATCACCTGCGTCGGCGCGATGCCGTGCCGCTGGGTGAGATCGCGCAGCAAGGCGATCAGCGCATCGATCTGCACCTCGGGGAATGGCTCGCTGCCGGTGTTGACGATCTCGATGCCGATCGAGGCCTGGTTGAGATCGTCGATCGTGCCCCAGCGCCCGGCGCCCGCATGCCACGCGGCGAGATGATCGGGCACCAGTTGCAGCAAGCGGCCATCGCGACCGAGCAGGTAATGCGCACTGACCGGATGCTTGCGCTCGGCATCGCTCAGGATGTCGCGACTGCCTTCGAGCGTGTCCTCGACCGTGTAATGCAACACGATGACCGTCGGGTTGCGCACGCCGTGGTTGGGCGAAGGCTTCCACTCGGCCAGCGCGCTGCGCTGTCCTGCCGGAATTGATGCACAACCCGTCAGCATCACGCCGGCGAGGGCGAACACGCACAGGCGCGCGAAGGGCTTACTGTTTCGTCGAGAGGGCATACAGGATGCGCAGGTCTTCCGCGTCGAGGTCGGGGGTGATGTTGGCGCCGTCGTCCCGGCCGCGGAAGCGCATGCGGAACGCACGCAGCGCCGCCGCGCGATCCTCCAGCGGATAGCCGAACGCGGCCATCGCCGCCCAGCCATCGAAACCCGGCGGTGGATCGACGAGCGCGCCTTGCGGGAAGCGTCCGTAGCCGGCCTCGGCCAACCGCTGCCACGGAAAATGCGGACCCGGATCCACCTTGCGCGTCGGCGCGAGGTCCGAATGACCGATCACCTGCGACTTAGGGATGCGCAGGCGCGTGGTGAGATCGTCCAGCAATCGCAACAATGCGGCGATCTGCGGCTCGGTGTAGGGCTCGCTGCCATCGTTGTCGATCTCGATGCCGATGCTGGCGCTGTTGAGATCGGTGATGGTGCCCCAGCGGCCCGCGCCCGCATGCCAGGCGCGGTCGCGGTCCGACACCAGTTGGTAGATGCGACCGTCATCGCCCACCAGGTAATGCGAACTCACCCGCCCACCACTGTTGCGCGAACGCAACGTGTCGAGGCTCTGCTGCACGGAATCCTGCTCGGTGAAGTGCAGCACGATGACCACGGGACGACGCACGTCGAAGTTCTCCGACGGCACCCAGGTGGCGAGGGGATTGCGCGGCGCGGTGGCACAGGCACAGAGCGCGAGCGCGGCGGTCAAGGGAAGGACTATCCGACGCATGACCCGATATTAGGCCAGATCGCATCGGGGCCGCACATATCAAGAAAAGCCCCGCACTGAGCGGGGCTTTGGTGCATCGGCAAACCGGTCTTGATCAGATCGTGTAGTACATCTGATACTCCAGCGGGCGAGACCGGCCTGCTTGCGCGGCATTGCCGCGCAGGCCGAACGAGCGCCCGGTGCGCTGCGCCGGGCTGGACATCCGCCCATCAAACACCGAGGACTTCACTTGCCCAGCTTCCGTCAGATCGTGTAATACATCTGGTACTCAAGCGGATGCGTCGCCGCGCGGAAGCTGGTCACTTCCTTCATCTTCAGCCCGATGTAGGCATCGATGAAGTCGTCGGTGAACACGCCGCCGGCCTTGAGGAAGTCGCGATCCTTGTCGAGCGCTTCCAGCGCCTGGTCCAGTGAATGACACACGGTCGGGATGTTCTTCTCTTCTTCCGGCGGCAGGTCGTACAAATCCTTGTCGCTGGGCGAGCCCGGATCGATCTGGTTCTTGATGCCGTCCAGGCCGGCCATCATCAGCGCGGCGAAGATCAGGTAGCCGGTGTTCATCGGGTCGGGGAAGCGGATCTCGATGCGGCGCGCCTTCGGGTTGGCGACGTACGGGATGCGGCACGACGCCGAACGGTTCGATGCGGAATACGCCAGCATCACCGGCGCCTCGTAACCCGGCACCAAACGCTTGTAGCTGTTGGTGGCGCTGTTGGCGAACGCGTTGATCGCGCGCGCATGCTTGAAGATGCCGCCGATGTACCACAGCGCCATCTGCGACAAGCCGCCGTAACCATCGCCGGTGAAC
>JACSSF010000133.1 GCA_014879375.1 Lysobacteraceae bacterium | reverse complement strand
GATGTCGAACACGTCGATGCCGGCGAACTTCTTGAACAGCACGCCCTTGCCTTCCATCACCGGCTTGCCGGCGAGCGGACCGATGTCGCCCAGGCCCAGCACCGCGGTGCCGTTGGTGATCACCGCGACCAGGTTCCCGCGCGCGGTCATCTCGCTGGCGGCGTTGGGGTCCTCGACGATCGCCTCGCAGGCATAGGCCACGCCCGGCGAATAGGCCAGCGACAGATCGCGCTGGGTCACCATCGGCTTGGTCGCGACGACCGCGATCTTGCCCGGCGGGTGCTGGCGGTGGTACTCGAGGGCGGCTTTCTTCAGGTCTTCCTGCTGCGACATCGCGCATCGATCCGTGGGGGCGTGTCCCGTGATTGTACCGCCGCCCAGCAAGGGGCCGGCGGGCAGGTCAGACGTCGCGCAGGGCCAGCTGGTCGGAAATCTGGTCCAGCCGGATCTTGTTGGCGAACAGCGAGAACGCCAGCATCCCCGCCAGCCCGTTGGCGCGCGCGGCCCAGCGCGGCAGCCAGCGCGGTGGCGCCAGCACCCCGGCATCGAACAGGGGCTCGAAACGCTGCACGTCCTCCAGCGTCATCTTGCCGGCAAACAGGAACCGCCCCAGCCGCAGCCGGTCCTGCCGCAGCGACCAGCGATAGAAGGTGTGCACGCCGACCAGGCCGCGCAGGTACACGGTGTCCTTGGTGAAGGCCGCGCCGCCCGTGGTCGGCACGCCGCGGAACACGCGCTGGGCGGAGGCGAAGCTCTCGGTCTCGCTCTGCCCGCCGGTTTCAAGGAAGTAGCGGAAGATCTCGATGAAATCGGCGCCATCCAGCGCCTTGGCGACCGCCTCGATGCGCAGGCTGACCCGCTTCATGCGCTCGATGTCGGTGCTGCCGGTGATCTGTTCGGCAAAGGTGGCGAGGCCCTCCTGCGTCGCGGTGGTGCGCGGCGAAGGCAGTTCCAGGCTTTTCAGCGAGGGCTGCAGCTGGCCGTTCAGCGCGGTCAGCGAATGCACAAAGGCCTCGTGCTGCAGCAACTGGTCGCGGTCGTAGTCGGTGAACATCGCGCTGGAGCGCAGGCGGATGCGGGTCGCGCCGGCGGCGGCCTTGGCGATGAGATCGGGGTCCAGCTCGACGGTGATCACCCGGCCATCGAAGAAATCGTCGAGCGCCTGCTGCAGCTGCAACTGCAAGGCGATCGCGGAAATCGGCACGGTTTCCTCGGGCGACAGCAGCTCGTGGTCCAGCTCGCTGGCGATGCCGATGAAATGCTGCGCCGCCTCGCGCGTGGTCGGGCCATCGCCCGGCAGGCATTCGTCGGGCGCGCCGTAGAGCGCAATCGAGTATGTGGCGACTTCCTTGGTGCCCAGCACTTCCAGCATCCGCGCGGCGGTCGACCAGCTGCGCGCGGACTCGCACAGGTACAGGCCCAGGGGATGGGTCGGGTCGGCTTCTTCAGCCACCGCGTCCAGCTCGCGCCGCGCCTCGCTGAAGTCGAGCTTCGGATATTCGACCTGCGGCAGCTCGGGCTTGCCGGCATTCCAGCCGTCGAGGAAGGGTTGCTGCAGGCTGGCCGGCCAGCTCATCAGGCTCAGGATGCGCAGGCCTCGCGCGGCCTTGAGCATGCGCGCGTCGAGTTCGGCGTAATGGCTGATGTCGTGCAGGTCGCTCATTCGTACTGATCGTACTCGTCATCATCGTCATCGGCGCCCCGACGCGGCGAGGGGCGCTTCTGCACTTTCCTCGCTTCGGCCGGTTTTGCCTGGCGCGCCTCCAGCACCTGCGCGGCGGCGGTCAGCTCATCGCGCAGCTTCAGGTAATTGGCGAAGCGGCCGGGGTCCAGCTCGCCGCGCCTGACCGCCTCGCGCAAGGCGCAGCCCGGCTCGTTCTCATGGCGACAATCGCGGAAGCGGCATTGCGCGGCCAATGCTTCGATATCGGCGAACGCGGCTTCATCCAACTGCTCTTCGCCGGTGGGTTTGAGTTCGCGCATGCCCGGCGTGTCGATCAGGCACGCACCCTGCGGCATCGCGATCAACGCGCGATGGGTGGTGGTGTGCCGGCCGCGCGCGTCACTTTCACGCACCGCAGCGGTCTTCATCCTGCTCCTGCCCAGCAGCGTGTTGGTCAAGGTGGACTTGCCCGCGCCGGACGAGCCGACCAGCACCACCGTCTGTCCCGGCCCCAGCCACGGGTGCAGGGCGGCGACGCTGTCGGCATCACGCGCATTGACGCTGCGCACGGGGATGTCCTGCTCGGCCAGCATCGCCAGCGCGGCCACTGCGCCCGGCGCGTCATCGGCGATGTCCTGCTTGGTCAGCACCACCACCGGCTGCACGCCGCCCCCCTTGAGCAGCAAAAGGTAGCGCTCGATGCGGCGCACGTTGAAATCCGCATCCAGGCCGGTCACGACGAACGCGGTATCGACATTCGCCGCGATCAACTGCTGCTTGTAGTGCTCACCCGCCGCTGCGCGCTTGATCACGCTGATGCGCGGCAACAGCGCGACGATGCGCAGCTTGCCCGGCTCGCCTTCGACCAGCACCCAGTCGCCGACGGCCGCGCGGCTGGTCGGCTCGCAGCGCGGGCGCTGCCACTCCGGCAGCGATTCCGCCGATTGCGCGTCATCGATGGCTTCGGCGACGACGTAGCCCGAGCGATGCTGCTCGGTGACGCGCGCCGGCCGTGCCCCGGGATGTGCGTCGACCACGGCCTCCCAGCCGGACGGCCAAGCCTCGCGTGCGGGCCAGCCGATGCCGAGCAGGGCGTCGATGTCGAAGTTCAAGCGAATAGGCGGCAGGTCGTCATCCCGCGATTCTAATCGCCGCGATGTACAGGCGGCGCGGCGTGAATGCGGGCTTTGCGCTACGCTCGCCGCTCACCCGACCACGCTGCCACGCCGATGTCCTCGCCTGCCCTCGCTACCCGCAACCGTCTGTCCGAAGTCCGTTACGAAATCCGCGGCGAACTGGCCCGCCGGGCCCGCGAACTGGAGCTGCAGGGACGCACCCTGGTCAAACTCAACATCGGCAACCCGGGCGCGTTCGGCTTCCGCGCGCCGGAACACCTGCAGCGCGCGATCGCCGACCAGATCGCGCAAACCGACCCCTACACCCACCAGCAAGGCCTGCCGGACGCCCGCGAGGCCGTCGCCGAATTCCATCGCGAGCGCGGCACGCCCAATGCCTCGCCCGAGCGCGTGTTCGTCGGCAACGGCGTCAGCGAACTGATCGACATCGCCCTGCGCGCGCTGCTGAACCCGGGCGACGAGGTGCTACTGCCTTCGCCCGACTACCCGCTGTGGTCGGCCGCCACCATCCTCAATGATGGCCGCCCGGTGTATTACCCCTGCCGCGTGGAAAACGCCTTCCTGCCCGACCCGGCCGAGATCGAGAAGCTCGTCTCCAGCCGCACCCGCGCGCTGGTGCTGATCAACCCCAACAACCCGACCGGCGCCAGCTATCCGCGCGAGCTGCTGGAAAAGATCGTCGCGATCGCGCGCAAATACCGCCTGGTGCTGATGGCGGACGAAATCTACGACCACATCCTCTACGACGACGCGACCTTCCAGCCGCTCGCGCCGCTGGCGGGCGACCTGCCCTGCCTGTCGTTCGGCGGCCTGTCCAAGGTGCACCGTGCCTGCGGCTGGCGCGTGGGTTGGGCGATGTTGTCTGGTGATCCGACCGTGGTCGGTCCCTATCACCATGCACTCGACCTGCTCGGCGCGCTGCGCCTGTGCGCCAATGTGCCGGGCCAGTTCGCGATCCGCGCCGCCTTGCACGGCGACGACACCGTCAGCGCGTTGACCGCGCCGGGCGGCCGCCTGTATGAAACCCGCCGCGCGTTGATCGAATGTTGCGATGCCAGCCCGCACCTGACACTGGTCGCTCCGCAGGGCGCGCTCTACGGTTTCCCGCAAGTGGTGGGCGATGCCGCGCAGGGTTTCGACGACCACGCCTTCGCGCTGGAACTGCTGGAGCGCGAGGACGTGCTGATCGTGCCGGGCTCCAGCTTCAACGTGCCCTATCGCGACCACTTCCGCGTCACCCTGTTGCCGGAGGCGGACGTGCTGCGCGACGTGTTCAAGCGCATCGACCGCGTGCTCTCGCGCCGTGCCGATGCGGCGCAGCGCCAAAGTGCGAGCGCCTGACACGCAGCTGTGGCAGGCTGCACTGGAACGCCAACGGAAGGACGCGATGACGACCCTCGGTTACCTCGCACTCGGTGACAGTTACACCATCGGCGAAGGCGTGGCGGAAAGCGGCCGCTGGCCGGTGCAACTCGCCGATGCATTGCGACAATTGCAGGTCCCGTTGCGCGACCCGCGCATCATCGCGACCACCGGCTGGACCACCGATGAACTCGCCCATGCGATGGATGAAGCCAGGCTCGTCGATGGCGAATGGGATTTCGTCAGCCTGCTGATCGGGGTGAACGATCAGTATCGCCATCGCCCCTTGCCCGAGTTCGCCACCGGCTTCGACACCCTGTTCCATCGCGCGGCGCTGCTGTCACGACGCGGCGCCGCAGGCGTGCTGGTGTTGTCGATCCCCGACTGGGGCGTGACGCCCTTCGCCGCCGTCGAAGGCCGCGACCCCGCCGCCATCGCGCATGAACTCGATGCCTACAACACGCATATCCACACGATGTGCGAAGCGCAGGGCGCGGCGTTCGTGGATGTCGCCGCGATCAGTCGCGAACTGGGTGGCGCGCCCGGGATGCTGGTTGCCGACGGCTTGCATCCGTCCGCCACGCAATATGCCGAATGGACGCGACTGGCACTGCCTGCGGCGCGCAGCGTGTTGCAGGGCGCATGAAGGCCGGACATCGCGCCATCGCCCGGGCCTATCTCGATCCCGCGCGCCCTTTCGACCGCCATCATTACTACTACGCGCTGAGCAAGCTCGCGACCGACCCGCTCTACGACGGCGTGTGCGATGCCTTGCGTGGCCGCGACCTGCCGGTGCTGGATGTCGGTTGCGGCATCGGCCTGCTGGCCCATCGGATGCGCATGGAGGGCATCGCAACGCCTTACATCGGCACGGATTTCGATGTACGCAAGATCCGTTACGCACAAGCAGGCCAACAGCGCAGCGGTTTGTTCGATGCACGATTCGAGGTGGGCGATGCCGCCAGCGGCCTGCCCGCGCACTCGGGCGACGTATGCCTCCTCGATGTGCTGCAGTTCCTGCCCGACGATGCCAGCCAGGATGCCTTGCTCGAATCAGCCATTGCACGACTCGCGCCGGGCGGGAAGCTCGTCATCCGTACCGGCCTGACCGATGGCAGTGCGCGCGCCGGCATCACCGTGCTGGTGGATCGACTCTCCGCGCTATGGGGCTGGATGCGCGCGCGCCCAGGGCGTTATCCGCGCCTTGAAGAATTGCGGGAACGCTTCGCCCGCCACGGCCTGCATGTGGAGTTCCGCCCACTGCATGGCAATACGCCGTTCAACAACTGGCTGGTGGTGGCGGACAAGCCGACGGAAAGCCCGCACTAGGGCAGTTGCGCGCGCAGGCCGCGGGCATGCAGGACATCCAGCACGCGGCGCATCACTTCGACGTGTCGCTCATCGGCGCCGCCTTCGTGCAGCAACACGATTGCGCCAGGCGACAAACCCGGGCTGATGTCCGCCATCACCGCCTCCACGCTGCGCCCCACGCCATCGAAACCGCGCGCACTCCATGCCACTCGCGCCAGCCCTAGATCACGCAGCGGCGCCTGCACGAACGGATTCGACATCCCCACCACCGCACGGAACCAGCGCGGCGCGCGCCCGCCGAGATCCGTCAGGCTGGTTTGTGCCTCGCTGATCTCACGGCGCATGCGCCTAGGCCCGAGTGCCCAGAACCACGCCTGCGGATGCGTGTTGCTGTGGTTGCCGATGTCGTGGCCGCGACGCACGATCTCCTGCACCAAATCCGGGCGCGCCCGTGCACGCGCGCCGACCAGGAAGAACGTCGCCTGCGCCTCGTGTGCATCCAGCAGGTTGAGCAGCGCAAGCGTGTCGTCGGACGGACCGTCATCAATCGTCAGCCATACGCGCGGCGCATCACCGGGCAGGCGATTCAGCACCGGTCCGTACAGGCGCGAATACGGCCACAACACGCCCCACCAAAACGGCAGGTGCGTCGCCACCATCAGCGGCAGGCCGACCTGCCAGCCGAATCGCCACCACATGCAGACCACCAGCAGCTGGCTGGCGATGAGCCACAACCACCAGCGATATGGATGCGTAGGCGTTTGGTGCAACGGGGCGTCTTGCATCGCCGAATCATGCCACGGCGTAGAATCGACGCATTCCCCCGGAGCCATCGCCATGTCCCTCGATCCCGCGCTGCGCCAGCGCATCGACGACCTGCTCGCCGCGAACCACATCGTCCTGTTCATGAAGGGCCAGCCCGACGCGCCGCAATGCGGGTTTTCCTCGCAGGCGGCCGGCACCTTGAAGGGGCTGGGCGTGCCTTTCGCGCACGTGGACGTGCTCTCGGACCCCGAGATCCGCGAAGGCATCAAGCATTACGGCGACTGGCCGACCATCCCGCAGCTCTACATCGGCGGTGAGCTGGTGGGCGGCAGCGACATCATCGTGCAGATGGCCGCGACCGGCGCCTTGCAGCAGGCGCTCGGCCTGCCGCCGCCGGACCGCACGCCGCCGCAAGTCACCGTCACGCCCAGCGCGCAGGCGATGCTGAAGCAAGCGATTGCCGATGCCGGTGGCGAGATGGTGGTGGAGATCGCCATCGACCCGAACTTCCGCACCCGCTTGCACCTGGTGCAGCCCGACGAGCACGCCGTGCAAGTGGATGTCGATGGCGTGACCCTGCAGTTCCCGGTCAGCGACCTGCGTCGCGCCGACGGACTGACCCTGGATTTTGCCGATGACGCGCGCGGCAAGGGCCTCGTCATCGACAATCCGAATGCGCCGAGGCCCGTGCGCAACATGACGCCTGCCGAGGCGGAATCGCGCGTGCGCGCCGGCACGCTGACGCTGGTGGACGTGCGCCCACGTGATGAGCGCGCGCTGGCTGCGGCACCCGTCGCCTATCTGGACCTGGATGACGGCATCGAGGCCATCGAAGCATTGGCGAAGGACACGCCGATCGCCTTCCTCTGCCACCACGGCGGCCGCAGCGCGCAGGCGGCGGAGCATTTCCGCCAGCTGGGTTTTGGCGAGGTCTACAACGTGGTCGGCGGCATTGATGCGTGGGCCGCATTCGATACGGCCGTGCCGCGTTATTGATCGCGCCCTAGAACCCGCCACCTGCCGCGAGCCACGCCAGTTCATCCGGCGTGCTGGTGCGCCCGAGCGCGGCATTGCGATACGGGAAGCGGCCGAATTTCTCGATCACCTCGCGATGCTTGAGCGCGAACTTGTACATCTCGTGGTTGCCGAGCGCGGCGAACAGCTCGACCGAACGATGTTGGTCGGCCATCGATTCGGAATGCTCGAAGGGCAGGTAGAAGAAGCCACGCAACTCAGCCGGGCAATGCGCATCGTGGCCGGCCTTGATCGCCTCGCGGGCATAGCGCCGCGCCAGCCCGTCGGTGGCGAAGGCGTGGCGGGTGTCGCGATAGATGTTGCGCGGGATCTGATCCAGCAGGATGAGCAGCGCTAGTGACGATTCGGCATCGTCCAGCCAATCAGCCAGCTCGCCACGCGCCGCCGAGAGATGATCCTCCTCGAAACGATGGCGGCAATCGGCATCGAAGGCCGGGCCGCCCTTGAACCACTTGTCGGCGCCGGCATCGCGCCAGAATTGGACCACGCCGGCGGCATTCGCTTCAGTCATGACCAGGCCCTCATTGCTGAACGTGACGCCAGTCTAGCCCCGGGACTTCCGGCAGGGTTGGCAGGGCCGTCGACACGGGCTAGGTTGGCGGTTCATACGGGGAACCACGACATGCAAAAGACCGCCCTTGCCGCCTGCGCGGCCATGCTGCTGGCCGCGTGCGCCAGCACGCCACCTGCGAAACACGCCGATGCCGGCAATGGCGGCGCGTCGCGCGCGCCGTTGTTCACCGACGACCCTTACCCCAGTACCTATCAGCGGGTTCCTTCCGCGCCCGTGCTGATCACCGGCGCCACCGTGCTGGACGGTAAGGGTGGCCGCATCGAGAACGCGGGCGTGTTGATGCGCGACGGCAAGATCGTCGCGGTCGGCGCGAACCTCGATGCTCCCGCCGATGCGATCCGTGTCGATGCCAGCGGCAAGTGGGTCACGCCAGGCATCATCGACGTGCACTCGCACCTGGGCGTGTACCCCAGCCCGGCGGCGTCCGCGCACAGCGATGGCAACGAGGCGACCTCCCCCGTCACCGCGCAGGTCTGGGCCGAGCATTCGATCTGGCCGCAAGATCCGGGCTTTGCCGCCGCGCTCGCCGGCGGGGTGACCTCGCTGCAGATCCTGCCGGGCTCGGCCAATCTCATCGGCGGTCGCGGCGTGACGCTGAAGAACGTCTACAGCACGACGTACCAGGGGATGAAGTTTCCGGGCGCGCCGTGGGGCCTGAAGATGGCGTGCGGCGAGAATCCCAAGCGCGTGTACGGCAGCCGCGGCGGCCCGTCGACGCGCATGGGCAACATCGCCGGTTTCCGCGCCGCCTTCGGCGATGCGGCCGACTACATGAAGAAGCGCAAGGGCGCGCAGGATGCCAACAAGGACGGCGGCAAGCGTGACCTGAAGATGGATTCTCTCGCCGGCGCGATCAACGGCGACATCCGCGTGCACAACCACTGCTACCGCGCCGACGAGATGGCCATCATGCTCGATCTCGCCAAGGAATTCGGCTTCAAGATCAGCGCCTTCCACCATGGCGTGGAGGCCTACAAGCTGGCCGACCGCCTCGGCGCGGAAGGCGTGTGCGGCGCGCTGTGGGCCGACTGGTGGGGCTTCAAGATGGAAAGCTTCGACGGCATCCAGGAGAACATCCTGCTGGTCGATCGCGCGCCCGGTGGCTGCGCGATCGTGCACAGCGATTCGGGTGAAGGCATCCAGCGCCTCAATCAGGAGGCGGCGAAGGTGATGGCGAACGGCCGGCGCATCGGCATCGACACCACGCCCGAACACGCCATCCGCTGGCTCACCAGCAACGCGGCGAAATCGATGGGCATCGACAACGTCACCGGTTCGCTTGAGCCCGGCAAGATGGGCGATGTCGTGGTGTGGAACGGCAACCCGTTCTCCAGTTACGCGCAAGCCGAGCAGGTGTACATCGATGGCGCCAAGCTGTTTGATCGCCGCGATCCGAAGTTGCAACCCAAGTCCGACTTCATGCTCGGCCAGGACCTGATGCAGGGAGAAGCGAAATGAAGCGCCCGATGCTGAAACAACTCGCCATCGCCGGCGCACTGGTGCTCGCCTTCACCACGGCCTTCGCGCAGGACCTCCTGATCCGCAACGCGACCGTGCACACCGCAACCAGCCAGGGCACGCTGCAGGGCACCGACGTGTTGGTACGCAACGGCCGCATCAGCGCGATCGGGCGTGGCCTCAATGGCGGCAATGCGCCGGTGCTGGATGCGCAAGGCAAGCCGCTCACGCCTGCCCTGTTCGCCGGCATCAACGACATCGGCGTGGAAGAGGTCAGCGGCGAATCGGCCACCGTCGACAGCCATCTCGCGCTTGGCAGCGGCAATAAGGACATGCAGGTGCGTCCGGAGTTCGACGTCACCACCGCCTACAACCCGGAGTCGGTGCTGATCCCGGTGGCGCGCGTGGAAGGCTTCGGCTGGACGATGCTGGCGGCAACGCCGACCTCGGGCGGCTCCTTCATCGGCGGCCAGGGCGGTGCGGTACGTTTCGACGGCAGCCTGGACCCGATCGGCCCGAAGGTCCTGTTCGTGACCCTGGGCGCGGATGGCGCCAACCTGACCGGCGGCTCGCGCGCGGGCCAGTGGATGATCCTCGACCAGCTGATCGATGAAGTGCGCGGTCGCATCCCGCAGGATTCGCAGTTCGCGCTGCTGACGCCGGCCGGTCGCGCCACGATGGCGAAGTATTTCGGTGGCGGCGGTCGCGTGGCGATCGGCGTGCAGCGCGCTTCCGACATCCGCCGCGTGTTGCGCTGGGCAAAGGCGCGCAACGTGCGCATCGCGCTGGTCGGCGCCAGCGAAGGCTGGAAGGTCGCGGGCGACATCGCCGCGGCGAAGGTGCCAGTGTTCGTCGACACGCTCGCCAACCTGCCCGGCGACTTCGACCAGATCGGCGCCACGCTCGAGAACGCCGCGCGCATGAGCAACGCCGGCGTGGAGGTCGGCTTCATGCTCAGCGACAGCGGCTCGCACTACGCCCGCAAGCTGCGCCAGGTCGCCGGCAATGCCGTGTCCTATGGCATGCCGTGGGAAGCGGCGCTGGCCGGGCTGACCCGTGTGCCTGCGCAGGCCTTCGGCGTGGGTGATGAAGTCGGCGGCATCGCCGTCGGCAGGCGCGCGGACCTCGCGTTGTGGAGCGGCGATCCGCTGGATGTCGCGCACACGGCCACGCAAGTGTGGATGGGCGGCCGCGCCACGCCGATGACATCGCGCCAGACCGAGCTGCGCGACCGTTACCTGCATCGCAACGAGACGGCATTGCCACCCGCCTACTCGCGGTGAATGCGCGACGCATTCCGATACGCTTCGGAATGTGTGCACCCGATCACTGATGACGCATAGCCATGCCGTGGCATCCCCCTTAATCTGACGATTCAAGGGGGAAACATGCGTATAGGTTTGGTGGTGGATGCCGGCTGCGACCTGCCGGATGAAATGATCGCGGACGAGAACGTGGTGGTGTTGCCGATCGCGGTGCGCATCGGCGACCACATGACGCTGGACACGCGCAATTCGGACGTGACCCGGCAGTTCATGGAAAGCGACATCGCCAAGGATGCCGCCGAGGCCGAGACCATTCCGTACACGGTCGAGCAGATCCGCGAACTCTTCCTCACCAGGCTGGTGCACGAATACGACTACGTGTTCTGCCAGACCATCGCCGCCAGCCGCAGCCCGATCTACGAGCGCGCGGTGCAGGCGAGCTTCGGCATCCTCAACGATTACCACGAGGTACGCCGCGCAGCCGGCAACAACACGCCCTTTGCCCTGCGCGTGCAGGACACCGGCAACCTCTTCGCCGGCCAGGCCCTGTCTGCGTGGGACACGCTGCGGCTGCGCAAGGCCGGTGAAAGCCCGATGCGCATCCGCACCCGGCTTGAGCGCGTCGCCAACGCGACCCAGGGCATCGTGGTGACGCCGGACCTGTATTACATGCGCAACCGCGGCCGCAAGAAGGGCGACCGCAGCGTGGGCCTGATGAGCGCGATGCTGGGCACCGCGCTGGACGTGAAGCCCATGGTCCTCGCCAACCGCGGCAACACCGCGCCGGTGGCGAAGGTCCGCGGCTTCGAGCCCGCCGCGCGCAAGCTCTACGACACGGTCATCCTCAACATCCGCGACGGCCTGCTGGTCGATGCGGTGTGCCTGAGCTACGCCGGCGAGCTGGACGACATGCGCAACCTGCCCGGCTACGACGACCTCGTCGCCACCTGCAGCGAGCATGGCGTGGAACTCATCGAATCGATGATGGGCCTGACCGGCGTCATCAACATCGGCAAAGGTTCGCTGACCGCCGCCTATTCCAAGGAAGGTCCGTTCAAGCTGGGCTGAGGCTGTGGCCATCACGCGCCTCGCGTTATCCTTGTTGGGATGCGTCCGATCCGGCGCCACCCCAACACGGAGCCCTGCCCATGCGTTATTACCTGACCCTGCCCGACCCGGAAAAAGCCCGCATGGGCGGCGAGTTCGGTTTCCACTCGCACGGCGCGGCCGGCTTTGCCGAGGAACTGCAGGACGCCCTGCGCACGGGCGGGGTCTACCAGAAGTGGCTGGCCACCCAGGATGAACCCGCCGATGTGGATCCGGCGCTGGCCGCGACCGATCCCGATGCCGTCGTCACCGGCACCATGGACGATTTGCACGTCGACCTGCAGGCCGTGACCACCCTCTCCGGCGACGTGCTCAAGCACCGCCTGCGCCTGTTGGCCGGCCCGTACTGGCAACTACGCGACGTCACCGCATCCTGAGCCCTCCTCGCACGCCCCTGCTGCTCGCCTGGAGCGGCGGCAAGGACGCCGCCTGGACCCTGCACGCGCTGCGCCAGCGCGATGACGTCGATGTCGTCGCGCTGCTGACCACGTTCACCGAAGGCTTCGATCGTGTCTCGATGCAGGGCATCAGCCGTGATGTCCTGCAAGCGCAAGCCCGCGCCACGGGTTTGCCGGTACTGGAAAGCTGGATTCCCCAGCAGGCCGACAACGCGCGTTACGAAGCCGCGTTTGCCGCCACTTTGACGGCCGCCACCCAACGCTGGCCCGGCATCGCCGACATCGCCTTTGGCGACCTGCTGCTCACCGATGTACGCGACTGGCGCAACGCCTTGTGTGCACGCCACGGTTGGCGGACGCATTACCCGCTGTTCGGGGTCGATACCGCGCTGCTGGCCCGCGAGATGATCGCCGGCGGCCTGCGCGCGGGCCTGTGCTGCGTGGACACCCGGCAACTGGATGCCCGCTTCGCCGGCTGCGCCTTCGACCACCAGCTGCTCGATGCCCTGCCGCCCGCCGTCGATCCCTGCGGCGAGCGCGGCGAATTCCACACCTGCGTCCAGGCCGGACCGATGTTCGACCGGCCGCTCGTCGTCAGGCGCGGCGAGACCACCCTGCGCGACGGTCGCTTCGCCTATACCGACTGGCTACTGGATACCGACGACTGAGCGGCCGCCGGACCGTTGATCCCGGATGCGGATCGATGTGTGATGTTTGCCGTCTTCGTGCGAATCACTCCTTCGACACTTCCTTGATCGCAGCATCGGCCATGCCTTCCACCGCCACCCCAACGCTCGACACGCGTACCGACGATGCCGCCTTCGAGGCGCGCCTGCAGGCCCATGCCGGCATCGTGCGCAAGGTCGCGGGCAGCTACGCCTGGAACCCGCATGATCGCGACGACCTGATGCAGGACATCGTCGCCGCGCTCTGGCAGGCGTGGCCGCGTTACGACGCCAGTCGTCCGTTCTCGACGTGGATGTATCGGGTCGCGTTGAACGTGGCGATCTCGCAGGTACGCGGCGAAACCCGGCGCCGGCGTCACCACGTCGCCTACGACGCCGACTTGCACGATGCCGAAGCGCCCGCCCGCGACATCGACGGCGACGAACAACTCGCGCTGCTGCAACACGCGATGCAAAGTCTGGACCCGATGCATCGCGCCCTGCTGATGCTGCATCTGGACGAACGCAGCCATCGCGAGATCGCCGAGGTGCTCGGCATCTCCGAAAGCAACGTCGGCACCAAGCTCACCCGCATCAAAGCCCACCTGCGCGCCGCGCTGGCATCGCCATGAACCAGGGACACGACACCATGACCACCACCGAATTCGATTTCAACGCGCTCAAGACCGGCTTCCAGCGCCTCGAGTCCCGCCTGGCGATGCAGGACGACTTGCTGTTGCGACGCGAACGACGCCGCGGCATCGCCCGCATCCAGTGGGGGATGTGGCCGCTGTGGCTGGGCCAAACCTTGCAGATCCTGCTCGGGCTGGCCTGCATCGCGCTGGGCGTGTCGGTGTGGAGCGCCCTGCGCGATGGCGGCGCGATGTTCTTCTCGGCGATCCTCGTGCATGTGTACGGCGTGCTCTGCATCATCCTGGCCGGCATGACGTTGGGGATGCTGGCGCGGATCGATCGCGGTGAATCGCTCACCGAAACCCAGCTCCGGCTGGCCCGGTTGCGCAAGCTCTACGTCATCGGCGGGATGACGGTCGGTCTGGCGTGGTGGCTGTTCTGGATCCCGCTCATGGCAACGCTGATCTATTGGCTGACGGGCGGCCACGTCGATTTCTACGCCAACATGGGCGTGTCGATCGGCATCATGCTGGGCGTCGGCGTCGCGGGCCTGCTGGCGACGTGGTGGTTCCATCGCTGGTCGCGCAATCCGGCACGCCCGCGCCTCGCGCGCGCCATGGATGATGCGGTCACCGGCCATAGCCTGGCCCGCGCACAGCGTCGGCTGGATGAACTGAAGGCCTTCGCCGAGGGGTAAGACCGATGCAACATCGGCCTCTTGCCTAATACATCACGCCTTCAGCGCATGTGCGTGGTAGGCGATGTGCGCACCGATGAAGCTGGCGATGAAGTAATAACTGTGGTCGTAACCGGGACGCAGGTTGAGCGTGAGCGGATGGCCGTGCGCCTCGGCCGCGAGTTGCAGCAACTCGGGCTTGAGCTGTCCGGCCAGGAACTCGTCATCGCCACCCTGTTCGATCAGCAGCGGCAGCCGCTCGGACAGTTCGCCTGAAACCAGCGCGGTCGCGTCGTACTGCCGCCATGCCGCGCGGTCGTCGCCGAGATACGCGGCAAAGGCTTTCTCCCCCCACGGCACGGTGGACGGCGAGACGATCGGCGAGAACGCCGACACGCTGCGATAACGGCCCGGGTTGCGCAGCGCGACAACCAGCGCGCCGTGCCCGCCCATCGAATGCCCACTGATCGCGCGCGCATCGGTGGCCGGGAAGCTCGCCTCGATCAAGGCCGGCAACTCGTCGACCACGTAGTCGTACATCCGGTAATGCGCGGCCCATGGCGCCTGCGTCGCATTGACGTAGAAGCCGGCGCCCTGGCCCAGGTCGTAGCCATCGGCATCGGCCACGTTGTCGCCGCGCGGACTGGTATCGGGATCGACCAGAATGATGCCGTGCTCGGCCGCGTAACGCTGCGCACCGGCCTTGGTGATGAAGTTCTGCTCGGTGCAGGTCAGGCCCGACAGCCAGTACAGCACCGGACACGGGCCGCCCTTCGCCTGCGGCGGCAGGTACACGCCGAAACGCATGTCGCAGCCCAGCACGTCGGATCGATGTTGCCAGACCTCTTGCGCGCCGCCGAAGCAGGCGTGGTGTTCGATCCGCTCGGGCATGCTCATGCCTGCTCGAAATGGACGACGCTGCGGATCGATTTCCCTTCGTGCATCAGATCGAAGGCATGGTTGATGTCGTCGAGCGGCATGGTGTGGGTCACGAACGGCGCCAGCTGGATCTCGCCCTTCATCGCGTCCTCCACCATCCCCGGCAATTGCGATCGCCCTTTCACCCCGCCGAACGCGGTGCCCATCCACTTGCGCCCGGTCACCAGCTGGAACGGACGCGTGCTGATTTCCTGCCCGGCGCCGGCCACACCGATGATCACGCTCTGGCCCCAGCCGCGATGCGCGCATTCCAGCGCCGCGCGCATCACGTTGACGTTG
>JACSSF010000103.1 GCA_014879375.1 Lysobacteraceae bacterium | reverse complement strand
GCTGCCCGACACCGTCGGCACCGGCGGCGACTCGCACACGCGCTTCCCGGTCGGCATCTCGTTCCCGGCAGGCTCGGGTCTGGTGGCCTTCGCCGCCGCGACCGGCGTGATGCCGCTCGACATGCCCGAATCCGTGCTGGTGCGCTTCAAGGGCGAGCTGCAGCCCGGCGTGACCTTGCGTGACCTCGTCCACGCGATTCCGCTGTACGCGATCAAGCAAGGTTTGCTGACGGTGGAAAAGCAGGGCAAGAAGAACATCTTCTCCGGTCGCATCCTCGAGATCGAAGGCCTGCCGCAACTGAAGGTGGAGCAGGCCTTCGAGCTGGCCGATGCCTCGGCCGAGCGTTCCGCCGCCGGTTGCACGGTGAAACTGGACCCGGCACCGATCATCGAATACCTCAACAGCAACATCACCCTGCTGAAGTGGATGATTGCCGAAGGTTATGCGGATGCACGTTCGCTGCAGCGCCGTATCGACAAGATGGAGGCGTGGCTGGCCGATCCGCAGCTGCTCGAAGGCGACGCCGATGCCGAGTACGCCGCGGTGATCGAGATCGACCTCGACCAGATCGTCGAGCCGATCATTTGCGCGCCGAATGATCCGGACGATGCACGCACCTTGTCCGATGTCGCCGGCGAGGCTATCGACGAGGTGTTCATCGGCTCGTGCATGACCAACATCGGTCACTTCCGCGCCGCAGCGAAATTGCTGGAAGGCAAGCGCGACATCCCGACCCGCCTGTGGGTCGCGCCGCCAACCCGGATGGACGCACAGCAGCTCAGCGAAGAAGGCCATTACGGCACCTTCGGCGCCGCCGGTGCGCGCATGGAGATGCCGGGCTGCTCGCTGTGCATGGGCAACCAGGCGCAGGTGCGTGAGGGCGCGACGGTGATGTCCACCTCGACCCGCAACTTCCCGAACCGTTTGGGCAAGAACAGCAACGTGTACCTCGGTTCGGCCGAGCTTGCGGCGATCTGCTCGCGCCTGGGCCGCATCCCGAGCCGTGAGGAATACCTGGCCGACATCGGCGTGGTGAACGAGAACGGCGGTGCAATCTACCGCTACATGAATTTCGACCAGATCCCGGAGTACAAGGACGTGGCGGATACGGTGAAGGCGGCTTGATCGTTTTCACCGCGTAACAAAAAAGCCCCGGGAAATCGGGGCTTTTTGTTTGTCGATCAGTGGCACGTCAGGTCCCCGCCAATAGCGCCATCGCCGCGCGTTTCATCTCGCCGCGCTTGAACAGGAAGTCCCACTGCGCGCCGCCCAGTTGCCGCCATAGCACGGCGGAGCGAATCGCCGCGAGCAGCAACGCACGAATCTCACCGACCACCTGCGGTTGCGCGAGGTAATGCGGATTGCCTTGCACCATCACCTTCGGTTTCATCGGGCTGAGCGTGGCGGCATAGATGTCGCCGAGCCTGGCAAGGATGTCGGGATGGGTAGCGCCATCGTTGTGGGCCTGTCCGGCAAGGCGTGCGATGGCACTGCGGACTTCCTCCATCGCATCGGGGTCGCGGCTGAAGTTGCGTTCGAGTTGCAGCACGGCGAGCGCCAGCTTGGGCAGTTGCGGATCGCCCAGGCGGTTGTCGAAGTAGCCGACCAGCGTGCGCAGGCCATCGGCGACCGGGGCGACGCCGCCGTAGATTTCCGCGACCGAGTCCGCATCGATGCGCAGCACGCTGTCGATGGCGGTCTGCAGGTGCGCCTGGTCGACGCGGCCGTTCTCGGCCAGGTGGCGCACCTCCTGCAAGGCTTGCAGGAGGCCGGCGAGGGCCATGGCGCGTTGCGAAGTCTGATCGTCGTTCATCGTGTTCCGAAGCTGGGTTTCAAGCGTTGAGAAGCATGTCGAAGCTGGCGCGTTGCAGCGGTGCGTCGGTCGCCTTGATGACGGCGCCGCCAAGGCATTCCTCGCCAAGATAAAGCACCACCGACTGACCGGGAGTGACCGCACGTTGCGGCGTGTCGAAGTCCACCAGCAGGCTGCCATCGCCTAGCACCTGCATGCGGCAGGCTTCGTCGGGTTGGCGGTAGCGCGTCTGCGCGGTGCATTCAAACACGGCAGCAGGCGGTGCACCGGCGATCCAGTGTGCAGATTCGGACAACAGCCGCATCGACATCAGATAAGGACTGTCCACGCCCTGGTCAATGGTCAGCGTGTTGCGGGCGACATCCTTGCCGACGACATACCACGGCGCCGCCTCACGCCCTTTGACGCCGCCGATGTTGAGGCCGCCACGCTGGCCCAGGGTGTGGAAGAACACGCCGTCGTGTTGGCCAAGCAGCACGCCGTCCGGATCGCGGATCTCGCCGGGCTGCATTGGCAAATACTGGGCAAGGAAGCTGCGGAAATCGCGCTCGCCGATGAAGCAGATGCCGGTGGAGTCTTTCTTGTTCGCGGTGGCGAAGCCGGCATCGCTTGCGAGTCGTCTAACTTCGGTCTTGGGCAATTCCCCAACCGGGAATTTGGTCGATGCCAATTGCGCCTGCCCTAGCTGGTGCAGGAAGTAGCTCTGGTCCTTGTTGCGATCCATGCCGCGCAGCAGGCGATGGCGGCCATCCAGGCTATCTGTGCGCGCGTAATGACCGGTCGCGATGTAATCGGCGCCGAGCTCACGTGCGGAATCGAGGAAATGCTTGAACTTGACCTCGCGGTTGCACAGCACGTCCGGGTTGGGCGTGCGACCGGCGGCGTATTCGTCTAGGAAATGCCGGAACACGCCATCCCAGTAGGCTTGCGAGAAATCTCGGAAATGGATCGGGATGCCGAGCCGCCCGCACACCGCGACGGCATCGCGGCGGTCGTCCTCGGCGCGGCATTCCCCCGAGCCGTCATCCGCCCAGTTCTGCATGAACAAGCCTGCGATCGGCTCGCCCGCTTGTTGCAGGAGCAGGGCGGCGACCGAAGAATCCACGCCGCCGGACATCCCGACGATCGTCCGTGCCTGGCTCACGCGATCTGCTGCGCCAGTTCCAGCGGCTGCTGGCGTCCCGAGAGGAAATCGGCCACCACCTGCCAGACCAGCGGGCTGCGATGGCGGGCGCTTTCGGCCTGCAATTCGGCTGGCGTCCACCACACCGCGCGGACGATGCCTTCGTCGAGCGAACGGCCCTCGTCGAAGCCGGCCGCCTCGCCGCAGAAGGCGAAGCGCAGGTAATGGCGGCCGCCGCTGCCATCGGGATTCATCGGGGCTTTCCACTGGTAGGCACCGATGAAGCCGGTCAGGCGCACGTCGTAGCCGGTTTCTTCGCGGGCCTCGCGGATGGCCGCCTGCTGCAGGCTTTCATCGGGTTCCAGGTGGCCGGCGGGCTGGTTGATGACCAGCTGGCCGGCGACACGCTCCTCCACGCACAGCAGCTTGCCGCCGCGCACGACGACGGTCGCGACGGTGACATCGGGTTGCCAGAAGCGGCCTTCGCGGTAACTCACGTCAGAACTCGTCCTGGCCGGGGGTGAGCTCGGCTTCCATCTGGTCGGCGCTGTTGATGGCGGCAGTGATCGCCGCGTCCAGCGTTTCCTTGCTGGCATCGGCCGGGATGCGGACGATGAAGATCGCCAGATTGCCCTGCTTGCTCCAGCCGCCCATCAGGTTGTCCATCGAGGCCTCGAGCAGGCGGTTGGCCACGTTCGCCGGGAGTGCATCGCCACTGGCGCGATAGCCCGGCGAGAGGATGTCGCGGCTCTTGTGGCCATCGTAGTCCTCCACCGCCGAGCGCACGAACACCAGCTGCGAGCGTGTGCCTGCCTCGTCCATGTCGAAGACCAGCTTGTAGTCGCCGTCGTCATCGACCTCGTACTTGTAGTCGAGCGCCTTGAGCTGGGCCTCGATGGCCGGGTCCGGCGCGCGTTTGGCCTGCTGCGCCAGGGCGCTGCCGTTCAGGCACAGGCCGAGGGCGAGCAAGCCGGGCAGGGCGATGGCGGTCGGGATCGGGCGCATGCGGCATTCCGTGAGGAGTCGCGGCATTATCCGCCAGCCCCGCCGGGCCCGTCCATGCAGGGGGCCGCGACTTTATAATGGAGGGATGAGGTCGAATCCCCCTGTCATCCCCACCATTCATGCGATGTCCGGCACCCAGCGCCCCGATCGCGACCACGAGCATGGCGCCGTCGTCGAGGTTGCCAAGCCCAGGCTGGCGCGGCCGCCGCTCTACACCGTGCTGTTGCTGAACGACGACTACACCCCGATGGATTTCGTGATCGAGGTGCTGATGAATTTCTTCTCCATGGACGAGGAGAAGGCCACCCAGGTGATGCTGCACGTCCACACCCGCGGGCGCGGGGTCTGCGGGGTCTATACCCGCGAGGTGGCTGAGTCCAAGGTCACCCAGGTGAACGATTTCGCACGCATGCACCAGCACCCGCTGTTGTGCACGATGGAAAAAGCGTAGCGTCGTCCCCATAACGGTCGCAGTACCGTTTTTTGGGATAGACATGTTCTCCAAAGATCTCGAACACAGCATCCACCGCTCGTACCAGCTGGCCCGCGAGGCCCGCCACGAGTACATGACCGTCGAGCACCTGCTGCTGGCGCTGCTGGACAACCCGGCCGCGCAGGAAGTCCTGCGTGCCTGCCATGCCGATACCGACCGCCTGCGCCAGGAGCTGGAGCAGGGCATCAGCGAATCGGTCTCCGTCCTGCCGGGCGACGACGGCCGCGATACCCAGCCGACCATCGGCTTCCAGCGCGTGCTGCAGCGGGCCGTCTACAACGTGCAGTCCTCGGGCCGCAAGGAAGTGACCGGCGCGAACGTCCTGGTCGCCATCTTCGGCGAAAAGGACTCATTGGCGGCGTATTACCTGAACCAGCAGGATGTCACCCGGCTGGACGTGGTCAATTTCATCTCCCACGGCATTTCCAAGCTGGGCGATGACGGCGAGTCGACCAGCCAGCCTGAAGGCGAGGGCGATGCCGGATCGGCCGAGGCCGCGGCGGAAGGCAAGGGCGATGCCCTGGCCGAATTCGCCGCCGACCTGAACGCCGCCGCCCGCGAAGGCCGAATCGACCCGCTGGTCGGCCGCAGCGAGGAAATCGAACGCACCATCCAGGTACTCTGCCGCCGCCGCAAGAACAACCCGCTGTACGTGGGCGAGGCGGGTGTGGGCAAGACCGCGCTGGCCGAAGGCCTGGCCCGTCGCATCGTCGAGGGCAGCGTGCCGGAGGTCCTCAAGGACGCCACCATCTACGCGCTGGACCTGGGCGCACTGGTCGCCGGTACCAAGTACCGCGGCGACTTCGAGAAGCGCCTCAAGGCGGTGCTCAAGCGCCTGAAGGAGGTTCCGCACTCGATCCTCTTCATCGACGAGATCCACACCATCATCGGCGCGGGCGCGGCGTCGGGCGGGGCGATGGATGCGAGCAATCTGATCAAGCCGATGCTGGCGGCCGGCGAGCTGCGCTGCATTGGGTCGACGACGTTCCAGGAATATCGCGGCATCTTCGAGAAGGACCGCGCGCTGGCGCGCCGCTTCCAGAAGATCGACGTGGTCGAGCCGACCGTCGGCGAGGCGGTGGAGATCCTGCGCGGGCTCAAGCCCAGGTACGAGGAACACCACGGCGTGCGTTACGACGACGAGGCGATCCAGGCCGCGGTGGACCTGTCGGTCAAGCACATCCACGACCGCCTGCTGCCGGACAAGGCGATTGACGTGATCGACGAGGCCGGCGCCCGCCAGCGCCTGCTGGACGAGGCGACACGCAAGCAGAACATCGACGTCGAGGAGATCGAGACGATCATCGCCAAGATGGCGCGCATCCCGGCCAAGCAGGTGTCCAATTCCGACAAGGACGTGCTGCAGCACCTGGAGCGCAACCTGAAGATGGTGATCTTCGGGCAAGACCCGGCGATCGAGACGCTGTCCTCGGCGATCAAGCTGTCGCGATCGGGTCTGGGCAATCCGGACAAGCCGATCGGCAACTTCCTGTTCGCCGGCCCGACCGGTGTCGGCAAGACCGAGGTGACCAAGCAGCTCGCGATGCAGCTCGGCATCGAGTTCGTGCGCTTCGACATGAGCGAGTACATGGAGCCGCATTCGGTCAGCCGTTTGATCGGCGCGCCCCCGGGTTACGTCGGCTTCGACCAGGGCGGCTTGCTGACCGAGAAGGTGGTGAAGACCCCGCATTGCGTGCTGCTGCTCGACGAGGTGGAGAAGGCGCATCCCGACATCTTCAACATCCTGTTGCAGGTGATGGACCGCGGCGTGCTGACCGACACCAACGGCCGCGAGGCGAACTTCCGCAACGTGATCCTGGTGATGACGACCAATGCCGGCGCCACCCAGGCGGCACGCCGCAGCATCGGTTTCACCCAGCAGGACCACAGCACGGACGCGATGGAAGTGATCCGTCGCGGCTTCACCCCGGAGTTCCGCAACCGCCTGGACGCGATCGTGCAGTTCCAGCCGCTGGGCTTCGACCACATCCTGCGCGTGGTGGACAAGTTCCTGATCGAGCTGGAAACGCAGTTGCACGAGAAGCACGTGACGCTGTCGGCCTCGCAGGAGGCACGCGACTGGCTGGCCAGGCATGGCTTCGACCCGCTGATGGGTGCACGGCCGATGGCGCGCGTCATCCAGGACAAGATCAAGCGCCCGCTGGCCGACGAACTGTTGTTCGGCAAGCTGGTGGACGGCGGTCATGTCGATGTCGGCGTCAAGGACGATGCGCTGGTGCTGGACGTGCAGGCGGCGCCGGAGCGCAAGCCGCATGCGGAGACGGCGTCCATCGACGCCTGACCGAGGCAACATCAAGCAACAACAAAGCGGCCCTCAGGGGCCGCTTTTTTTATCCGGGTGGATGGGCGCAGGGGCAGCGAAATGAAAAATGACGCATTTCGGCGTGAATCCGGGATTCATCAGATAGGTGCCCGGAAAACCCGGCGAGCGAAGGGATTCGATAGAGGATCCCGGGTTGACCGGGCCCCTCCTCACCCCTCTGGAGATCTGGAATGAATGCTTCATCCACCGACACGACATCGATTGCCCCTCCCATGGTGGATATCGATGCACTGGATGTTTCCGACAAGTGGAAGTCTTGCTTCAAGGCCATACGTGCCTTGGGTGGGCCCGCCATGCCGCTGCAGAAAACGCTGCCCAAGGAGCAGCGCAAGGAACTCTTGAAGCAGGCGACTCCTGGGGTGGGTTCTTTTGTCCTGGCTTTTGTTTTCGGGTTCTTCTACTACGTTGCCAAAGGCATGTGGAAGAAAGGCCTGGTGCTGCTGGCCATCGTCATCCCAATCATCGTGGTGCTGTCCACGATCCTCTACATGATCGGCGGGGAGGCGCTGGCCAATGCCACGCGTTTCATAGGTGGCGTTATTTTCGGCATGATGGCCCCGCGCGATTTCTATGCGAAGAAAGTGCTGGGTGACGACGGCTGGCTTCCGGTCAAGATCTGGTGACAGTCGTGGCCAGTATCCCCGTCGTCCCTGCGGCCCGGATACCCAATGCCTACGGTTCTACGGCCAGGTTCATGCTCTGGCTGGATCTGGCGTGTTGTTGCCTGGTCGGCTTGAACGCGTTGGTGGCGGCCGGAGTGTTGCTGGGTTACATCCACGCCGACTACTCGCCAGAGCGGGCCACGGTTGAAATGATCACGGGGGGCGGGATCGCCTTGTTCGGGATCGGCGGCAACCTGCTGCTGTTGCGCAAGCGTCATGCGGGCCTGCTGCTGGCGTGGACCACCTTGTTGTTTGTCGCAGCAGGAATCGTGGCCAGCTATGCGCTGTTGCCGCAGCTGCTGGCTGACCCCGAGGCACTGCCTTGCCCCCCGGAGATCGCGGTCGCGGGTGTCGTCATCGGCACCGTTGTCCGTGCCTGCTACAACTTCCTGTATGTGCTGACGCTGGCCCATGTCAGGCGGGTAGTGCAGCGCGAACCCGGCTGAGCATTGTGGTGGCCTGAAGTGCCGGGGGACGATGTGCCCCTGGTGCGATCAGCCGCCCGATTCGTGCAGGGTCGCCCGCGCCAGGCGAAAGGTATGGGGATCCGCCCCGGGCGCGGCGACGATTTTCCGCGCGGCATCGGTGGCCATGCGGGCAGCCGCCTCGTCGTCCGGCGCAATCTGGCGAGCGCATAGCCCGAGGTACAGTTCGATGCGTGCATAACGCCAGGCGGCAGGCCCATTGCGGGCCTGAACCCCGAGCAGGGCACGTTGGCGGGCCGCGAACTTGTCCAGCGTATCGCGCGTCTGCGGGGTGCAGCGTTGCTGCAGCACATCCAGCTGGCCCAGCACGTAGCGGGCATATTCGATCATGTCGGCGCTCGCGACGGCATCGAGTTGCTGCAGGCCCGCGAGCCCGGCCAATGCATGTTGGCGAGCCTGCTGGATATTGCCGAGATCCCGCTCGTCCAGTGCAAGCGACAGGCGATGGTCTTGCACATCGAAACTGGTGGTATCGCCGTTTGCCGCATAGGCGGCCAGCGCCTGCTGGTGCAGTGCGCGGGCGCGGGCGGGATCTCCCTGTTGGCGCGCAATGTCGCCCAGCAGCGCCAGCGGCTCGGCGGTGGCGTTCGAGCCGATCGCGCGCAGTCCTGCCAGGGCCTGCTCCAGATCCCGTTGCCCCCCCTGCATGTCGCCGGCATCCACGCGCACGCGCGCAACGTTCTGCAGCATCAGCAAGGCCCTCGGTCCATTGGGACCGTCCCGAATGACGACCTGTTGTCTGGCCCGTTCCAGCAGCGTGATCGCCTCGTCGTAGTGGCCTGCGCCATATTCCACGGCGGCAAGATTGGTTTGGGCCAGCAGGGTCACTTCGGCCTCTGCACCGTGTTCCTTTTCGGCCAGAGCGACCATGTCGGCGAGCAATGCCTGCGCCGCCGCGGGTTTGCCGTGGCGTGCCAATGCCCGCCCCAGCCCGACCTTGCTCGCGATGGTGAACGGATGTTGCGCGCCGTAGATTCTTTCGTTGTCCTGTGTCACTTCACGCAGCAGCGTTTCGGCCTCGTCGCCATTGCCGACTTCCCCCAGAAGCGAGGCCAGCTCCTGCAGGATCATCTGCCGGTCCCCGACCGACGGCTGGGGCCTGGCGGCCAGCAGGGCGCTCAACTCGCGAAGAGAGCCGATGGCGCGATCACGCTGGCCCCGCCCTTCATCCAGTTGCACCTGCTGGTGGAGTGCGATGGCCAGCGCCTCCTGTCCCTTGGGCCCGATGTCGCGGGCGCGCGAGACGGCATCGGCAAGAACGCGATCGGCGGCGTCCAGTTCCCCGACCCGATGCAACAGACCGCCGTAATAAGCGCGGATTTCCACATCGACGATGCTCGCTTCGATGGAGGGATCCAGCGGGCGTTTCAATGCCTGCTGCAGCCGGAGACGCAGCGCGTCATAAGGGCCGCCTTGCAGGAGCGTGGTCCGCGCGTAACGCACCAGCAGCCTGCGGGTCAGCAATGCGTCTTCGCCCACCGCGCGCCGGGCGGTAGCCAGGGCCTTCTCCTGGATGGCCAGCGCCTGTGGATACTGACCGAGGCCGGCATAGGTATCGCCAAGCGCGCCGTAGAGCTCGGCCTGCAGTGCAGGCTGTCCCTTCAATTCCTTGTCGATGCGGCGCGCACCCGCGTCCACCAGTTCCAGCGCCGTCGGCATGTTGCCGAGATTCTGCTCCGGGTCCGCCGCGGCAAATACGCCCACCATGAAGTCACGCACGGCATGCGCGTTGCGTGCCTCGGCCTCCGCACGATTGGCCTGCAACGTGGCGATGTCACGCTGTTGCGCCGCGCGTCTGGCCTGCCAGGAGGTACCCACCAGACCTGCGATCAACAATCCGACCATCAACGTGGATATCACGACCACCTTGCGATTGCGATGCAAGGCGCGGCGCAAGCGGTCAGTGCGACTGGCAGCGCGGGCAGAGACGGGCAAATGGAGCTGGGCTGCATCCACATCGCGCAACAGGGCGTCGATCGTGCCGTAGCGTTGCCCGGGCTCGTGCGCCAGTGCCTTGGCAGCGATCGCCTGAAGGTCGGCATGCCAGCGGGATGCTGCATCTTTCGCCAGTGCGGGCGGCGGGGCAGGGATGGCCGGCAGCGATGCTTCCCCGCTGCGGATGCGCTCGCGGACCTGAGACATCGACAGCCCGCCCAGTTCGCGGGGCGCGTGTTCGTGCAACAAGAAAAACAGCAGGCCGCCGAGCGCATGGATGTCGCTGCGCACACTGGGCGCCGCACCCATGGCGAGTTCCGGGGCCGCATATTCCGGGGTAAAGACGATGTCTGCGGGGTGTCCGTCATCGGGCACGTCGGCGCTGATCACGCGCGCGATGCCGAAGTCCAGGAGGTGTGCACGCCCCCCCGCATCCACCAGGACATTGGCCGGTTTGATGTCGCCATGGACGATCAGTTGCTCGTGTGCATGCGCGACGGCTTCGGCCACTTGCCGGAACAGTGCAACGCGCCCGGCCAGATCGGGGGCGGCCGATGCCAGCCGGGCGTCGAGGCGGATGCCATCGATGAAGTCGGTGACGAGGTATGGAGTGCCGGCGCCTGTCGTCCCGGCATCGAGCAAGGGGACAATGCCGGGATGGCGGAGATTGGCGAGCAGGCGTCGCTCGGATTCGATGCCCGCGCGCAGGGCAGGGCGGTCATCGCGGATGAATTTGATCGCCACCCTTTTGTCGAACAAGCCGTCGGCGCGCTCACCCAGCCAGACCTCGCCCATGCCGCCGCGGCCCAGCAAGCGCAAGGCCCGCCAGTTCCCGACTTCCTCCTGCGCATGCCGCGCGCCAGGCTCTCGCTCCGGCGGCATCCACTTGCCTGCTGAATCCTCGATGCCGGAAAGCCAGCGGCGCAGCACACGGGCGTTTTCGGGGTTGTCGTGTTCCATCCTGGCCAGCAACGTGGCGCGTTCGGCCTCATCCGCAAGGTCGAGCAATTGATCGAGCAGCGCTTCCAGACGTGCCCAATCCCCCGGCGCAAGGCCGGCGCCGTTCACGTCATCGGGATGCATCCGGTCCCAGCCGCTCATGCAACCAGCCGCGCGCCTTCAGCCAGTCGCGGCGCACCGTGCTGCGGTCGATATCAAGCACCTCGCCGACTTCTTCTTCGCTCAACCCCGCGAAGTAACGCAGCTGCACCACCTGCGCAAGGCGTGGACGTGCCCGCTCCAGGCGCGTCAGGGCATCCCCCAGCTCCAGCATTTCCAGGGCTTCGGCGTATTTCGCTTCGTCGCCGAGGTTTTCGTCCAAGGCCACGTGTTCGGCGCCGTTGCCGCGTTTCAAGGCCACGCGATCACGGGCATGGTTGATGACGATATGCCGCATCGCATTGGCGGCGACGGCGAGGAAATGATGCGGGTCCATCTCTTCGATGAAATCGGGCGAGGCGGCAAATTTGAGATACGCCTCGTTGACCAGCGCGGTCGTGCAGAGTGTCTCGCCCATGCCGCCGCGGCGACGCTGGCGCTTCGCGATTTGCCGCAGCTCTTGCTGGAGCGCGGTCATCCTGTCGGCCAGGCTCTCTCTGCCGCGCAGGGGCGTGCCGTTCAGGAAGGAATAGACGCCTTCCTCCAGCGCGCCGAGGGCGGAATCCGGGGGAAGAATGTCCTCGTGCATGGGGGCAGCGTAGCAGCGTGCAATCGTCGGGCCCAGCCTTGGGGGGGATTTCGCGCAACAAAAAAGCGGCCTCATGCGGGCCGCTTCTGTTTCGGGCGATGCGCCCTGGATCCACTTACCAGATCACTTCATCACTTCATGCGATAGGTGATGCGACCCTTGGTGAGATCGTACGGGGTCATTTCGACCTTGACCTTGTCGCCGGTGAGGATGCGGATGTAGTGCTTGCGCATGCGGCCGGAAATGTGGGCGATGATTTCATGCCCGTTCTCGAGCTTCACCCGGAACATGGTGTTGGGAAGGGTTTCGCTGATGGTCCCTTCGAACTCGATGACGTCGTCTTTAGCCATAAATCCACGAAGAATGCGCCGGACTGGCGCGGGTAACGCAACATTGTGCCACGTCCGGACACGTTCAAGCAAAAACCCGGTGGGCGTTCAGTCGGGGTTGGCCAGCTGGCTGGCCGAACGCTGGCCGAAACGCTCCCGCCACAAGCCGTCAGGGGCGGGCAGGGCGACCTGCCGCCGGACGATATCGAGAAAGCTGGCTCGCGGCATCGACATGGCGCCCATCGTGCGCAGGTGCGGGTTCTCGACCTGGGCGTCGATCAACGGCCAGCCTTCGCCATGCAGGAAGCGCGCGAGGCCCGCCAGCGCAACCTTGGACCCACCGGAGACCGCCGAGAACATCGACTCGCCAAAGAACATTTGGCCGATTGCCACGCCGTAAATGCCGCCGACAAGTGCCTCGCCATCGAACACTTCCACCGAATGCGCGTGGCCTTGCCGGTGCAGTTCGAGGTAGGCGGCCTGCATCTCGTCGGTGATCCAGGTGCCACGCTGGCCGAGGCGGAGCGTGCTGGCACAGGCATGGATGACGTTCCCGAAGGCGCTGTCGGCGCGCAGGGTCCAGCGGCTGGCACGCAGCTGGCGACGGAACTTGCTGGACAGCCTGACGCCATCGGTGCGGAATACCATCCGCGGGTCCGGCGACCACCAGAGGATCGGCTCGCCCTTGGAGAACCACGGGAAGATGCCGTGGCCGTAGGCGTTGAGCAGGCGAGGCACTGACAGGTCGCCACCTGCGGCCAGGAGGCCGTCGGGCTCGCGCATCGCGGAAGCAACGGGCGGGAAAGGCGCGTCGGGATCGGGCGAGAGCCAGGGCAGGTCGATGCTCATGCCTCGGCTGTCCCAGCCTTGAATGGCGAGTGCAGCATCGCCTGGCGCGCGTAACGGCGCACCGAAGCCACTTCGTCCGTGCACCAGGCATCCAGCGCGTGACGGAAGCGCGCATTGGCCACCCAATGGCGGCTGCGCACGGGCGTGGGCAGGAAGCCGCGGGCCAGCTTGTGCTCGCCCTGCGCGCCGGGCTCGAAATGGGTCAGGCCCTCGCGCAGGCAGTATTCAATGCCTTGGTAGTAGCAGGTCTCGAAGTGCAGGCCCGGCAACTGCAGATGGCTGCCCCAGTAACGCCCATAGAGCGTGGTGGATGAGCGCAGGCAGAGCGCGCCGGCGATGGTTTCGTCATCTTTTTCAGCCAATATAATCAATAGATTACGAGGCATTATTCGCCCAATTTCACGGATGAAATCCAGTGTCAGCGCAGGCGAATTGCCGTATTCGGCGAAGGTCTGCAGGTAGAAGCCGTGGATGGCCTCGATGTCGGCCTCACTAGCCTCATCGCCGTGCAGCTGGCGGAAGGTCACGCCAGCATCGAAGACGCGGCGACGCTCCTGGCGGATGTTCTTGCGATGCTTGTGGTCCATCGCGCCCAGGAAGTCATCGAAGTCGCACCAGCCGGCTTCGTTGGCCCAGTGGTACTGGATGTCCTCCCGCAGCATCCATTCGGGGCCGAAGTCGGCATCCTCCGCATGTTCGTGGAAATTGACGTGCACCGATGACAGGCCTTGCAACTCGCAGACCTGCGCCATCGCGCGGGTTAACTCGTGGCGCAGTTCGGGGGTCGGCGCGAGCAACCGCGGCCCGGTGACCGGCGAATAGGGCACGGCGCACAGCCACTTGGGGAAATACTCGAGGCCATGCTGCTCGTAGGCATGCGCCCAGGCATGGTCGAACACGAACTCTCCGTGCGAGTTGGACTTGAGGTACATCGGCGCGGCAGCCAGCAATTCGCCGTCTTCCCACAGGGTCAGGTGATGCGGCTGCCAGCCCCAATCCGGGCGCAGGCAGCCGGTACGCTCCAGCGCCGACAAGAAGGCATGCGAAATCAAGGGGTTGTCGCTGCCATGCAAGGCATCCCATGTACTTGGGTCGATGCTGTCCAGGCTCGACAAGAGGCGTGCGCTTATCGCCATCGCGGCCTCATCCGAACCACTGCGCCCACGGCAGCTGAAACAGCCCGTACAGCGCCAGCCCGGCGAGGCCACCGATCAACGTGCCGTTCAATCGAATGAACTGGAGGTCGCGGCCGACCGCGCGTTCAATCTCGTCCACCATTTCGGTGGTGTCCCAGCTCTCCACCGTCTGGCGGATGTAGGCAGGCGCGACCTTGCGAATCTGGTCGGCGATGTGTTCGGCGGCGATACGCATCTGTGCGTTGGCGGCTTCCTGCCAAACCGGGTCTTCGCGCAGGCGTCGGCCGAGGCGTTCGGCGTAGGCGCGGAATTGGCCGAAGGTCTTGGAATCTTCAGCAGCAAGATCATCGTGCAGCCATTGGCGCAGGCGCTGCCACAGGTCGCGGGCGTAATCCTGCACCAGCGGGCTGTCGACGAACTCGCGCTTCCAGCCATCCACCTTGGCCTGGAAGTCGGGGTCTTCCTCGAGTTTGACCAATAGGCGCTCGGCCTCGGCGGCGTAGCGTTGGCGCAGCGGGTGCTCGGCTTCGTTCAACACCAACTGCACCTCATCGACGATCGCATTGGCCAACTTCTCCGACAGCGCTTCGCCCAACGCATAGGTGTAGTCCAGTTTGTCGGTGAGCCAGGTCAGCTTGGGGAACTCCCGACGCGCCATCGCCACCATTTTCTCGGTGATGAAGCCGCGCACCTCGGGTTTGTCCAGCCAACCGGCGATCTGCGACAGGCCCGCATTGAGCAGGCGTTGGTGATGTTGCCCCGCGGTCAGCGCACGGGTCAGGCGGGCTGCGGTGCCGGCGGCGTCCCATGCCAGCAACTGGCGATGCACGAGGCCGAGCATCTCGCGCTCGATCAGTGGCGAGTCCAGCGACTTCAGTGATTCCGCGGCCCAGCCCTGCAGCTGCCTGGACAGGCCATCCAGTCGCTCGGGATCGCCGAGGAAGATGCCGAGCTGGCGCGCCGGGTTCCATGCGTCCAGCTTTTGCAACAACTGCTCACGGGCGAGGAAGTTGTCGACCAGAAAGTCCGCCAGCGCATCGGCGATGCGCAGCTTGTTGCGCGGGATGATCGCGGTATGCGGGATCGGCAGGCCCAGCGGATGGCGGAACAGGGCAACCACCGCGAACCAGTCCGCCAGCGCGCCGATGGTCGCGGCCTCGGCAAAGGCGCCGAGCCAGCCCCACACGCCTTGGCGCCCCATCACGTGCGAGAGCACCAGCAAGGCGACCGCGCCGAGCAAACAGCCCAGCGCGATGGCTTTCATGCGATCAAGGCGACGGGCGCGGTCGGGTGATGTCATCGCGGGACAGCTTGCCCGGTCGAGGGTTCAGCCCGCGTCATCGCCATCGTGAGCCGTGGCGATCAGCCCTGCGACTCCAGCCAGCGCTCGGCATCCAGCGCGGCCATGCAGCCGAAACCGGCCGAGGTGATCGCCTGACGGTAGTGCTGGTCGGCCACATCACCGGCGGCGAACACGCCCGGCGTCGAAGTCATCGTCGCGTTGCCGGCCAGGCCCGACTGGATCTGCAGGTAGCCATGGTTCATCGCCAGCTGGCCGTCGAAGATCTGCGTATTGGGGTGGTGGCCGATGGCGACGAACATGCCGTGCACGGCGATGTCCCGGGTCGAGCCATCCTGCATCGATTTCAGGCGCAGGCCGGTGACGCCGGCGTCATCGCCCAGCACTTCATCGACGGTGTGATGCCAGATCGGCACGATCTTGCCGGCCTCGACCTTCGCAAACAATTTGTCC
>JACSSF010000208.1 GCA_014879375.1 Lysobacteraceae bacterium | reverse complement strand
GGCCAGCGTGTTCTTGACGACTTTCAAGTACACGCCGGTTTCGCGGGCCTTCTTGCGCATCGCGGTCATTTGCTCGACCGTGGTGCCTGCGTACTCGGCTGCGATCAGGGAGTGCGCCTTGCCGGCGATAGCTGACACTTCGGCAACGACGTCTTTCTTTTGGTTCAGATTCAGAGCCATAAGCACTCCTGTTGGAATTTCCGTCAGCCGCTCCAGCGACTGGCGGGACTTGGCGATACCTTCCCTGGTACCGGGGATGCAGATGCATCCCGTGGTGCGCTTCTGAACCGGGACAACCCGTGAAAACTTCCAGAAGGGCGACCATCTACGCAGGTGGCCCCTTGCGGAGCGTGATTAAGCAGACCCGCTTCCATCGACGGCGATTCCCTGCCATGCCGAGCTTCCGTTGCCCGTCGTCGATGTGCGCTGACCGCGCCTGCGGTCTTTGATGGCTCCGCACCGTTCGCACGGCGCGACGCCTTCAAAATGGCGATGGCGATGTGGCTGCCACCGTGTTTCGTACCGGCCCCGCCGGGGCGGGGAACCTTTGTATCTATGGGCGAGGCCACGGGCTTTCAAGCCCATGGCCCTGCCTGCGGCTCACTTCAGGGCCAGCGAGGACTGGTCGACCGTGACGCCCGGACCCATGGTCGAGCTGATCGAGATCTTCTGCAGGTAGGTGCCCTTGGACGTTGCCGGCTTGGCCTTGATCAGGTCGCCCAGCAGCGCGGTCAGGTTTTCCTTCAGCTTGCCGGCGTCGAAATCGGCCTTGCCGATGGTGCAGTGGATGATGCCGGCCTTGTCGGTGCGGTAGCGCACCTGGCCGCCCTTGGCGTTCTTCACCGCTTCGCCCGGGTTCGGGGAGACGGTGCCGACCTTCGGGTTCGGCATCAGGCCGCGCGGGCCCAGCACGGTGCCGAGCTTGCCGACCACGCGCATGGCGTCCGGCGTCGCGATCACGACGTCGTAGTTGAGGTCGCCGGCCTGCATCTTCTCGGCCAGGTCGTCCATGCCCACGGCATCGGCGCCCGCGGCCAGGGCTTCATCCGCCTTGGCACCGGCCGGCACGAACACCGCCACGCGCACGCTCTTGCCGGTACCCGCCGGCAGCACGGTGGAACCGCGCACCTGCTGGTCGGACTTGCGTGCATCCACGCCCAGACGCACGGAGACGTCCACGGCCTCGACGAACTTGGCCTTGCTGTTGTCCTTGACGATCTTCAGCGCGTCGTCGATCGCGTAGGCCTTGCCCGGCTCGACGGCCGCGGCGATGGCTTTCTGTCGCTTGTTCATGGCCATGTCCTCAGCCCTCCACCGTCAGGCCCATCGAACGGGCGGAACCCGCGATGGTGCGAACTGCTGCATCGAGATCCGCCGCGGTCAGGTCGGGTTCCTTCGCCTTGGCGATATCTTCCAGCTGCGCGCGGGTGATCTTGCCCACCTTCTCGGTGTTCGGACGCTTGGAGCCGGACTGGATGCCGACGGCCTTCTTCAGCAGGATCGTCGCCGGCGGCGTCTTGGTGATGAAGGTGAAGGTGCGGTCGGAATAGGCGGTGATCACGGTCGGGATCGGCAAGCCCGGTTCCAACTTGGCGGTCGCCGCGTTGAAGGCCTTGCAGAATTCCATGATGTTCAGGCCGCGCTGACCCAGCGCGGGACCCACCGGCGGCGAGGGGTTGGCCTGGCCGGCCTTCACCTGCAGCTTGATGTAGCCAATGACTTTCTTTGCCACGTTGTTTTCTCCTCGGGTTCATGCGTCTGCACGCCTTGCGGCTGCGGGACTCCCCGTCTCGTTGAATCAGGAGGTGCGCCCCGAGGGGTGCGCCTCCCACCTTTTGGTCAGGCCTTCTCGACCTGGCCGAATTCCAGCTCCACCGGGGTGGAGCGACCGAAGATGAGCACCGCCACGCGGACGCGACTCTTCTCGTAGTTGACTTCCTCGACCACGCCGTTGAAGTCGTTGAACGGGCCGTCGGTGACGCGCACCATCTCGCCCGGCTCGAACAGCACCTTGGGACGCGGTTTCTCGACGCCGTCCTGCACGCGCTGCAGGATGGTGTCAGCCTCGCGGTCGGAGATCGGCAGCGGCTTGTCGGCGGTACCGCCGATGAAGCCCATCACGCGCGGGGTCTCCTTGATCAAGTGCCAGGACTCATTGTCGATGCGCGGGATGCCCGCCTCGTCATGGGTGACGATCTGCACCAGCACGTAGCCCGGGAAGAACTTGCGCTCGGAGCGGCGCTTCTGGCCCGCGCGCATCTCGACCACTTCTTCCGTCGGCACGATCACTTCGCCGAAGCGATCCTGCATCTCCATCCGCGCGATGCGATCACGCAGCGCCTGCGCCACGGACTTCTCGAAGCCCGAATAGGCATGCACCACGTACCAGCGCTTGTTGTCGATTTCAGTCACTTCCACTGTATTTCCTCGCCTCGTCCGTTAGCGCCACAACCACTTGGTGAACCATTGGATCACCAGGTCGAAACCGCCCAGGAGCAGGCTGACCACGACCACCACCGCCATCACCACCCAGGTGGTGCGCAGGGTTTCCTGGCGGGTCGGCCAGACCACCTTGCGCAGCTCGAAGCGCGTTTCCTTGAAGAACTCGCGCAGCTCCGGGCCCTTGCTGGAGGTCATGAACACCACGCCGCCCAGCACCAGGCCGGCGATCACCGCGCTCACGCGCATCCACGTCGCCCACTCGCCCTGGTACCAGTAGAAGGCGACCACGCCAGCCGCCACCAGCAAACCGGCAATGACGTACTTGACGATGTCACCCGCCGAAGCGTGATGTTTGGCGTGAGCGGTCTTGCTGTTCACTTGTCGCGGATTTCCTGTGCGGGTACTGCGGATGCGGCACCCCGACCTTCAGGCCGGATGGCACGCCAGGAGGGACTCGAACCCCCAACCTGCGGTTTTGGAGACCGCTGCTCTGCCAATTGAGCTA
>JACSSF010000113.1 GCA_014879375.1 Lysobacteraceae bacterium | reverse complement strand
CTCGCCAAGCCCAGAAACAGGAAAGGCCGGGACTTCACTCCCGGCCTTTCCTGTTTCCTGCATTGGTGGGGTGGGCACTACCTAAAACGAGGCCCAAGCGCCTGTTTTGCGAGAAGTTCCTAGCTAGGGGCACCCACTCCCACCCCCGCCGATGCCCCCGAACGGGATTTCTCCCAGGGTTCGATTCCCCCACCTATAAGCGGAAGAAGCTAGCGCACAGGCGATCGATCAACCGGAAAAAGGGGCTCGGAGCCTACCCTCTTCCCCTCCAGCGTCAACCAAACACTCCACACGGGGTACCTCGGGCCATTCCAAGCAGGGCAATCTCCGGCCAGGTCAAGGCCAGCGAGTGAGAAACAGTGCTCCTGTCCCTGACCGAACGCGCCCCATAAGCATGGGCCGCCTGTCCAGATCCGTAGACTCGCATTCTCATGGCCCTCCTGCCCGCTCGCCGCAACATTGGCGATAGCCGCCTCCCAAGAGTAAGGCTGAGCGACATGCAGTGCCTCATTGTTATTGGCTAACACCAAGGCTCCCGCCCCGACGCCAGTCAGAGCCAGAGCAGCTTCTCGCTGCCCTGCGCCTTTGCGCGCCTGAACACGGAGGAACCAGTTTCCTGCAATGAAAAAAATGGTCCCGACCGGCAAATCGGCTACCAAATTCAATCGCAACGCATCCGCAGGTACGTGCATTGCACCCTCCTTGATGGGCACGAACAAAGTCAAAATTGCGCAGGCCGTCGATTCCAAGCATCAACCATCTCGTGACGTTTGATCAAACATCCCGCTTACACGCGCCTGCGTAGCCGCCTCACGTTCCGCACTTCGCTTGATTACGTCGGCAGGAACCAGCGTAAGAATCACGATGCATACCTGCCATAACGTGAGCCCGCACACTAGAACGTATGACGCTCCACGGAAGAACGCTAGGTGTTCTTGTATGAAGTCGAGTGACTTCACCGCGGGCGCGACTACGCCAACAAGCAAAACAATGGCAAGGATGATCGTGGAGTGAGCAATGGGCGTGAGCAGACCGACCACATTGGGGTTCTCGCCAAGCTCTGCTTGCTTCTCTCTGCGCAAAGAAACCCGCAATCGCTCGGGGTACGCGATCGCAAGCCAAGCCCCCACTACCGCAAAGATGATTGCAGCGGTCGTACGGAGACCCTCGTAAATCGGCCATTGTTGAGCGAAGGGAACGCTAGATCCGAGCCACGCTGCACCGGCCAGGGCCATTGTCGCCAATGCAACAAGCGCCACCTTGAGCCAAACTTTCATTTTGTGGCAGCCAGCAATTTTGTCTTCATTGGACCTAGCTCCTTGGCAAGCGCTTTAGTTGCGAAGACACCATTCTCGGATTGCACGTTCAGTGCAAACTCAGATCTTGCAATGGAATTGCTCAACCAGTGGATTTCCGTATCCCCGGTAAACAGAAACCCCACGTCATCAGTCCCAACTTCAACATCGTCCGCGAACTGCTCAACTATTGCTGAAATTTCGGCCTTGGTGGCCTTTACGTCGACTTCGTACCTGACCCTCATTTCAGTCTTCGGTGCAGCATGCTTGGCCAACCCTAAGAATCCGATGAAGGTTTGCCATGCTTTCAAGTCCTTCGGATTTGCAACGACATCGAGCAGCCTCGTGCGAATTACCTTACGAACCTTGGTCGCGTTGGCTTTGATAAATGCAGCCTGGTCCATCAAACGCAACAGAGACAACGCGAAACGCGGGTACAGGCTCTTGTGCAAAGTACCCGCCGGATCCTTGTAACCCACTATCTGGACCTCATGCCCCATTTGCTTGGTAACGACCGCGTTGGTGCTACTCGCGAGAAATGTCGAAAGATAGGATTTTAGGGCGGGCAGTCCAGGAATGTTGTCAACGACCCTCAGAACTCCGAGAACTTGCCCTTCCGGAATTATCACGAAGTAAGTCGCAAATCCTGGGATCGCACCGTCAGCAAGCTCACTGGTTACAACCTGAGCTTGGCCAACTGGATCACCACCAATAAGGGCTGTTACCGAACTCCCGTCATTGGGAACTTCGTTCCACAGCGCAACAACGTAGACCCCTGAGTTCTCATCAATCCCAGCAAGATAGGTCTTCAACTGGTCAGGATCTTCGACAAGACGAGTATCGACTAGCTTTTTTCCTGCAGCGAACTTGCGAAGCTCCGTCATCAAGAAGAGTAGCGATCCGAACTCGGCCGGCTTCCCCTTGCCCCAGGGGTAGTAACCACACAATGAGACGTTGTACCAACGAATTGACGAATTTGTAGCCATGCCCAGCAGCCCCCCTGTTTGGCCCTTCCGGGCCCCTCAGCGAGATATTGAGCTAAGCACGAAGGTGGCTGCAACAACCTTGCGACCTACATATAGGCCAATGTGCAGAAAGGCGTGGTCCACTCTTCCCCTTAAAACAGTACGCAATGCCCAGATTGAAGGCCAGCGGCGTACCCGACGCAAAGAGCGAATAGCCCTCGAATCCCCTCTTGGGCACCCTGCCCTGACCAGCAGCGGCGGTTCCGATCGAAGGAGCGCCCCTCCCGCTCGTGCCCCGTAGGCAAGTGCCCCGAGGCGGTCGGCGCAACGGGCAGATACGGGGCGGCTGGCACTCCCTGACGGCGCGCCCGGACTTTTCCTACACCGCGCCGGTCACTTGCCCGATACCGGCCCACAGCGCCCTGGGCGAGCCTGTGTGAGCCAGCAGCGCCCGACCGCCGACCATGGTCTAGGCACCCGGAGCGCGCAGCGGGACCGCTTGGGCGGCCAGGCATTGCAAGGAGGGTGTGAAACGCACCCTTCAGACAGCCGGCGGCCTGCAGAGGATGGCGTAGGTCGAAACTGCCGCCCCAGGGCGTCGCGGATGGGGTGGCGTTTCACCACCCCACGGATGTACAACTCGCTCAGGCCGAAACTCCTTGTTTCAGGCTACAGGAGGTGGCCTGTGGTGGAGCACATTGGGGGGGGGCGAAAACCTGTCGAAAACCGGGGCTCGGACTCCCCGCGGGCGCTACTCAAATCTTGCGTCGATAGAGTCGATTGCTTCGCTAATCGCTTGGCTCGCCTCGGAGAAGAGGCTTTCAACGTCAGTTTCAGGAAGTTCAAACTCCTCGCCACTCTCGTAATTGACCCAGACTCCCCCGTAGCGCCAGTGCGCGAGCTGAGAGTTAATTCCAATCTTGAGGTCGTAGAAGGTAACAATTGCTTTCTGAATCATAGTGCCGGATTGACCAAGAACATCAAGGTCAAGAAGTCTTTCGCTCAGAGCGCTGGGTGCGTCCAACTGGATGGCGTCTTCCTCATCTAAGCGAATAGGATTCTCGTTCCAGCGATATCGTGTAATAGAGAGGCCTTGCTTCATGGACACTAGGAACGGCTTCAGAACGAAGGCCAGAGCCCTTGCTTTGTATTTCCGCTCATTTCGGATGCGGTCATTCTCGGTTCGGGCAATGCGTATGGGAATGTAGGCGGCAACGCCGATTGCCACTAAGGATCCAATAGCTTGTATCCATGCCGCTTGCTCGGCAGGTTTAAGCGCGCACCAGCCAATCCATTCGCAACTCATGGCGCCCCCATAATTTATGATTCATGAGCAGGTACGGCTTGCTCTACCGGCAATACAAAGCCGGTCCTCGCTCTATTCCTTGCGCCCGAACACCCCCTGCCTCGGATCCCGGAAATCGGGAATCTGCGGCGCGGGTGGCGGCAGGGCCGAAGCCAGCTGCGCCAGCAGGGCATTGCTGCGCTGCTTCTCGGCGATCAGCTGCCTCAGCAGCGGCTTGATCCCGAAGATGGCGAACGGCACCAGGATCCAGAGGATCGAAAGGACGATCCCGAACAGCACAGCGATGAGTATCAAGAAGCCCAGACCTGCGGCTGCGGAGCTTGCGGTTGCGAGCATGTTCAACTCCCCTTGTTGGACTGGGCAACGATAGCCCAAAAAAGGGCGGCTTCGGGCATTAGGCCCTTTGAACATCGCTCTGGCGTTTCTGTTCCTCGAAATCGGAGAACTGGGCGCCGACGTACTGAGTGCAGGCCTCCCGGGTCATCTCCAGTACGATCAACTCGCCGCCGATATTCACCCGGTCCTCTTGTGGGACTAGCGCTTGCTCAGCGCGTTGGGCGTCCATGATGAACTTCAGCTTCTCCGCCAGCGATGCGTCCGATTGCTGGCTTAGGTCAACATCGGATTCCGGCTTCATGTACATAACACCGGTCTCCAGTTCTTCCTTCGCGAACTTTCGGGACGATCGGAATGCATGCACGACTGCCTTCCCAGTCACTTCAGAGAAGCCGATGTGGTAGATCGTGGTGCTTATCTCCTGCCACTCAGGCGACATCTTCCCGAAGAACTCATTGAGAAGGGCGGGCGCCCGCTCCGACAAGTGTTCTAGGCCCCGAGGACGAAGTTCGCTGTTCGCGTATGCAGCCCATGCGCATCCGAGGCCTCCGCATCCGGTATAAGCGACCACGCTGCGGAGTGCGGGCAAGTAATGTGCCTTTGTCATGAAACCCACAGGTACGCCATCTCGAGTCATGCACAGCGTGTCTGTAGCAACGATCGCGCGGTCGTTGTCGGCATACCAGATTAAGGCGGACATTGGATCCCCTGGATGTTGAGAGAACTACGCATGTGTAAGTGAAGACCGAGCGTCTCGCCAGGCCGCTTCTGCTCTGATCCACGCTCGTTGATAGCGGACAGGGTGTAAGGGGCGGCGGTTCCGCCATGGGCATGGCCGCCGCCCCAGCTGAAGCCGAAGGCGCCCATGATGCTCTGCATCCAGCCACCGCTCCCGCCGCCGCCCGAGCCGCCCATGAAGCCCTTGAAGAGATCTACTAGGGAGTCGGCCCAGTCGTCGGTGATGTTACGTAGGATCTGGCTGTTGAGGTTGTCCAGGAAGCTCTTGATGGCGTTCTCCGCCGACTCAGCACCGCTGACGATGTCGTAGAGGCTGCCGGCCATGTTGTTCCTGAGCTCGTCCCAGTTGCGGTTGGCTTCCATGAGCTCGCCGTTGGCCTTCAGCAGCCTGTAGGCCTCCTCGACCTGTTCAGCCGTGGCGTCGGCGCCGGCGTAGCGTGCCGCGGTCAGGCGAAGCTGCTGGTCATGCGTGGCGCCCAGGAGCTGGTTCTCGGCCTTCAGGTCCTCGATGAACTGCTGGGCATGGGTCAGTTGCGCGCTGGCCGCTTTCAGGTCGTGTTCGCGGTTGGCGGTGATCTCCTCCTGCAAGTTGGCGTAGTCGCCCAGCGTGACCTTCCCCTCGGCGAAGGCCGCGTCCAGCTCGCCCAGCTGCTTGGCGTAGTCCCTGGTGATCTGCGCCACCGGGCCAGCCATGTCGGCCTGCATGTCCAGCAGCTTGTCGTGCCATTGGGCCTGCTCCTCGACGAGCCGGCGAGTGGCTTCCAGCGCCTCCAGCACACTCCTGTCGGGCTTGGCTGCACCCTTGGCTGCACCCTTGGCACCACCGCCTGCGAACTGCGCAGAGAGACGCTCCAGCAGTCCTGCGTGCTCCTTGCGCAGGCGCAGCTCCTCCTCCGACTGCTTGAAGAAGCCGGACGGCTCCACGCCGCTGCCGGCGAAGATGACATTCGGGGCGATCTTGGTGGGGTTGTTGGCCTCGGCGATGATCCGCTCGCGCTCCTTCATCAGGTCGCTGATCGCCTTGCCTTCCTGCTTCAGGCCATCGACCACGCCGCCGTCGGCCAGCCCGAAGGTCAGCAGGTTGCGGGTGATCTGGTGACTACCCGCGGCGAACTTGACCATTCCCTCGATGGTCGCGCTGGTCACCGCCACTGCCTGGTTGTAGGACTGGATGACTCCGATGCCGGCGCTCATGGCGCCCTCGAGCAGTGTCACCGCGTTGGCCGCAAGGTCGCCCTGCGTGACCAGCTCGCGCAGCTTGCTCGTGGACTCCGCCAGCGACGGCGCCAGCTGCCCAGCGATCAGGATGCCGAGGCCCTGGCCAGCGGTCTTGAGCTTGTCCAGCTCGTCGTAGAACCGTGCCGCCTCTGCAGCCGCCTCCGGGGTCACCACGCCGCCGAAGCGCTCCAGCTCGTTCCCGATGTCCTCCAAGCCTTGCTTGCCGCGGCTGAAGAAGTCCAGCAGGTCCACGCCGGACTTGCCCAGTAGCTCCATCGCCAGTGCTGTCTCGGTCGCGTTGTTGTCCAGGACCTTGAAGCGATCGGCGAGCTCCGGAAGCACGTCCTCCACCGCGCGCAGGTTGCCCTGTGCATCCTTGAGTTGGATGCCGAGCGCTTCAAACAGCTTGCCCTTGCTGCTGCCACTGTCCATGCCGGCGGCCATGTTCTTCGCGAGCTGCGCCAGGCCCTTGCTGAGGCTGTCCAGGTCGGTGCCAGAGAGCTTGGCGGCATATCCCCACTTCGACAGGGTCTCGGTGCCGATGCCGAGCTTGGCCTGCATCTCGTCGAGATGGTCCATCAGCTCTAGGCCCTGCTTCGTGAGCGCCGCCACGCCAGCCGCAGCCGCGGTACCAGCTGCAATGAAGCCGACGCCTGCTGCCTTCGCCATGCTGCCCAGCGAGGCACCAATGTCCTTCGCGCTGGACTTGGCCTTGCGGGCGGCCTTGTCCATGCCCTGTTCGAAGCCGAACGTCTTGGCGAGCAGATCGATGGTGAGCTGACCCAAGCTGCGAGATGACATGTCACTTCCTCCGGCCTCTCGGCCTGCTGAGATAGGGCTTTAGGTACGTGATCTGCGCGGTGACGCTTCCGCCCATGGCCTTCATGTAAAGCGCGTCCGCCACCTCGAGAGGTGCGATCGGTCGCTGACGAAGGTAGGAGGCAGCCTTGACGCGGAACTCCGTCGGCACCGCTTCGGAGTTCATTGCAGCCTTCAACCACTCGTCCGGGTCTACCGTGTCGAGGGAGGGATCGTCGACCAGTACCGGTGGATCCGGCCTGCGACCGGCGCCGTGGCGATACCCGCCGGCGTTGCGGCGCGGTCCGCCGGAGTTCGCCCGGGGTCCACCCGAGTTCTTCCGCGGCCCTCCGCTGCGTCCTTTGACCCCGGCCATTTGCTGCTGCTGAATTCCTGTGCGAGAAAAAAAGTTGCGCGTGAGTCCGGGCGGCGGTGTCCGGCAAAAGGCCTTGGGATTTTTTCCCTCCCCCCCCGGGGGGGCGGCTACCCCAGCACGATCCCATGCTGGTCGCCGTCGGGGTCGTAGCCCAGCTCCTGAGCCTTGGCCGCCGTCACGTAGAGGGTCCGCGTCCCCTTCGCCGGCTGGACCTTCGTGACGTGGGTGAAGCTCTCACGGGCTCTCGCCAGCTGGGTAGACCCATTGGGCGAGTAAGCGAAGACCTCGAGGTCTCCATGCTCAGCGATGGTGTTGGCCAGCGCTCTGATCAGTTCGGTTGCTTTCATCGGTTCTCCAGTCTCAATGGTGGCGTGGGTCGGGGATCATCCCGATCGCGCTGGCTGACTTACCCAGGTCATTCGTGGCGGTCACTCGCAGGTAGGCCTGGCCGACCTCGGGCGAGTGAACTTTGAGGTTGACGGTCTCGGTGAGTGGCTCGCCCAACAGCTCCAGCGCCGCCTTGCTAGCTGTCTTGAAGGCGACCTCCATGCAGCTCGCCATGTGCTCTCCAGAGAGCCTGAGGAGCTGGCCGTCGTAGATCGTGCAGACCATTCCGGGACCCGTATCCCTAAAGAACTTCTCTTGCTCGGGGGTCAGCTTCAGCCAATCGCCCTCGGGGGAATCGATACAGGCGATCTGCTCGGGCGTGAGCGGCATGCTCTCGACATTCATCGGGCGTCCCTTCCTTTGCGGGCGGCCACCTGCCAGTCCGCGGATTCGTTACAGGGGTGGTCACTGGTGGCCCGGACTGCCCACCAGAGCGAACCGTCGTGTGTGAAGGCATCGCCACGCTTGGCTTGCATGCCTTGCCTCCAGTAGCCGCGGTAGCGAAAGCCGCCATCTGCGATCTCCTGCAGCGTCGACTCCAGGTGATCCAGGCGCTCGGCCATCTCTGCCATGGCGTCGATCGCCTCGGCATCCAGCGCCTTGGTGATGCGAGAGGCCTCGACGGACTTGATCCGCGCATCGAGGGATTCCGTCACTTTGAGGACGGCATCCTCCGTCTCGCCAATCAGTTGACCTACCGCCTTGGCTACCTTGGTGATCGCCCTGTTCAGTGCCGCCTCCGTGACATAGCGAACGGCAGGCTTCTTGGGAGCAGGTTCCTTTGCAGCCTCCGCTTTCACCAGGACCACGCTGCCATTCAGTTCGTCGACGGTGGCGAGTGGCCGAGCCCGCTTGTCGACCAGCATCATGACTCCGGTGTGCGGATCAATCTCGGTGTACGTCATCTCCACCCGTGCCCGAAGCTCCGCGGGCAGCTGAGCGACTGCGGCGTCATAGCGCTTGTAGAACTCCTGGCGCTGCTGATGTATCGACATCAAGCCCCCTTCGCGATCTGCACCGCGCGATCAATGCTTGACATCCCGCGCCTGATCTTCGCTGCGGGATCGGCCGGGATCGTGACTACCGATACCTCCAGTAGAGTCCATGACGTGAATCGCTTGCCGCCGGTGGGGAGCGGGCTCCAGTCGTCAGCCTGGAATCCGATGCTGTAGCTGTCCACGAGGCCGGACTCGATAGCCCTCCAAGCCTCGTCCGCCTTTCCGATCCCCTCGGCCAGCTCGGCCGTGATCCACAGCCCGTCGCTCTTGGCGTCGATCTGGCGAACCCAGCCGATCGGCTGATCGTGCTTGTGCTGCCACAGCAGTGGGATGGGCAACGTCCAGCGGCCACCCTTGGGTTCGACGATGTCGCCCATCCGGTCCGTGAGTCCGCTGTTGGCCAGGCCGCGGATCGTCCGCTTGCCGCCGCTCATGAACTTCGTGATGCCATTCAACCGAAGCGTGGCGTGCTTGATAGCCGGGTCGCGGCGCCCGGCGTTCGGCGCCTTCTTGCGCTCCCTCAGCTCGCACAGGAGCTTCACGACCTCCTGGCGCTCCCCCTCTGAGAGACGCGTGGCGCCCATGGGTAGATCGGGGATCCAGCTCTTGGCGATCGCGTAGACGCGCTTGCCACGATCGTTGAGCAGAACGGGAGGCGCACGCCTGGGGAGCGATGGGGCCGCCTTCGCCATCCAATCGCAGAAGGCTCGATTGTGGAGCCATCGGCAATAGGCCAAGCCTGCTTCGATGTCGTCGCTGGAGAGGTTCGGGTGCATGCATGCAGTGAAGCAGAACCGTTCCGAGCTTCATGTAGGTCCGTGTAGGTGTGTGTAGGTTCACACCTAACGCCAGCTAAATCACGGCCTGCCAATCGTCTCCGGTGCGATGGGCCGCTGCGAAGCGAGCCAGCCCAGCCAGGTCATAGGAGAACCGGCTTCCGGCTACCGGGAACATGGTCACCATGGGGCCACAGCCGCGCTTCCGTAACTCCGCCAATTTTCGATCGGACACCCCGATCAGCCTCGCTGCGGTGCGCTCGCTCACACGGCCAGCGACGATCGGGAGGCCCGCCTCACGGCATTGAGCGCGCCAGGCTTCTACCAGGTCGGCGTCGCCGTAGAGGGTGCCGCCGCAGTGGGGGCAGCACTCAGGCACGGAAGCGGCCCTCGTCCGGCGCGTAGACCTTTCGGTCACGCCACTGTCCGTGGCTATGGGTGCGCACGATGAGTTCCTCCGGCGGCCGCGTGAGCGCGTCTGGCCCGGTGATCGCCACCCTGCCGCGAAGACTGTCGCCGGCCACCACGATCTGCGCGCAGGTCTCCTTGAGCCGATCCGAGACCCGTTCGCCGACCATCGTGGGGAAGTTCGCAGGGGTGGCATTCGCGGCGACCAACGTCGGCAGGGTCTCGCGGTAGCGGTAGTCGACGAGGGCGAACAGCTCGCCGTGGTCGAAGTCGCTCATCCCGCGCACACCCAGCTCGTCCAGCGCCAGGAAGGGAACGTCTCGCAGCCGCTCGATGGCCTGCCGGCGATCGTCGTCCTTGGGGCCGCTAAAGCCGGCCTTCAGCTCCGCCAGCAAGTCCGGCCAGACGGCGTAGGCGCAGCCACCACGCCAGTCGCAGGCAGCGTTGATCACCGACGCGAGCGCGAGCGTCTTCCCGAGGCCTGGCGGCCCGATCAGCAGCAGCCCGTCGCCGGCGTCATAGCGCGCCTTCAGGTCGGCGGTGTAGCCCTCCACAGCGCGCGCCAGGGCTTTGGCGCTGGTGGTCAGCGGCTGGATGCTGGCGGGCGTGGCGGCGCGGTAGCGGGCTGGGATGCCGCTGTTCCGGTCCCACCACCGATGCCGCCGATGCGCTGCCTCGAACTCCCGCTGCTGGCACTGGGCCTCGCGCTCGCAGGCTGGGCAGGTCCAGGTCAGCTGCCGCGGGTCAGGCTTGCCATCGCCGTACTCGATACCGTGCTCCGGGCAGGTCCAAGTTTCGCCGCTCATGCCCGGCCTCCAAGCCCGAACCGGGCCATCTCAGCATCGTTGGCCTGCTCCAGCTCGGCTTCCGACCGCGGGTCGCGCTCGATGGCGCCGGCTTGCTTCGCTGGGGACCACTCGTCGTTCCACCGCTCTTGGTTCAGGTACGTCGTCGCGTAGGGGGTGAACTTGATCTCGGTCCACTGCCCGGCATCGGCCACCCTGGCCAGAACGTCCGCGATGATCTTGCCAGCCACCTTGGAGAGCTTCTTCCGCTTCCAGACCTTCTCGGCTGCCTGCTTTGCGTCCTTCCTCGGATACGCTTTCCAGAACTCCAGGAAGCGGTCATCGAATGGTGACTTCTCAGGGTCCGAAGATAGATCTATCTGGACGAGTTCATTGGACAAGTTCAATGGATCTAATTCGGGTCGCATCGGCGCTACTACCCCGAGTCGCGTCGGCGCTACTACCCCCGTCGCGTCTGTGCGACTAGTCGCGTCGCTGCAACCCGTCGCGCCTGCGCTACTGGTAGTAGTCGCGTCGGTGCTACTGGTACCCGTCGCGTCTGTGCGACTAGTCAGGCGGTAACGGTTGCTCTTGCCGATGCCCCCGGATTCGCGGGTGAGGTACCCCGATTCCTCCAGCCGATCAATGCAGCGCTCCACCGTAGACCGGTGGAGGCCGGTGTCAGCGGCCAGCCTGCCGAAGCCCGGCCAGGCGGTGCCGTCGTCGCCGATTCTGCCGGCGATCGAGTGCAGGACTGCAAGGTCGCCGCGGGACAGCCGCGGATCGCGCGTGGCTGCGCCGAGTAGATTCCAGCGTGCCAGGAGGCTATTCTCGCCGGGAACCTCGCCGCCAAACGAGTTCCCGGAGCCCGCCAAGTGCGGGCTTCGGCCGTCTGGAGGCTTCATCATTCGGTACCCTCGCGTACCAGCGCTTCCCTGAGCCTCAGCACGGCCCGCTTGGCGCCCTCGAGGTTGATCGCCATCAGCTCGGCACGGACGGGCGTCGGATCGCGCTCCAGGTCCGCCAGCTGCGCGCTCAGGCCTTCGCCGAGCTCGGCCATGGTTCTTGCAAGTGCGACTGCGGAAGGGCCATACAGCGCCGCCTGCGCGGCTAGGTGCTGATCGGCGGGGCTCATGTAGCACCCCACAGGAAATTGAGGAAGTCGTCTGAGTGGACAACTGTCTCGCCGGTGTTGAGCCGATACACGCGGATTTCGAGACCTCGCAACTGCAGGACACCGGAATGCGTTGCGTAGCGACTGCAATCGCTCGGTGGCTCGGTGTCCAACGGACGCCAGTCGATTTGATCTAGAACCTCGATGGTGAGACTCATGCGCGGACCCCCCAGCGGCGGCGCTTCAGCGCCTTCTCGATCTGAGCTGAGATCTTCGAGCAGCTCTTGGCGACTCTTGCCGCATCGGCGCCGTCCCTTCGGACCATCGCAAGCGTGTCTTGCAGGCTCCGTCTGCCGTCTACCGTCGAGGCGAAGTGTTGAAGGAATGCGTCAGCGCCTGGACCAGTGAGCTGCTTTTGCAACTCATCCAGCTTGTTTGCGAGCGTTGCGCCCACCATCTCGCCGTGGGATCCGCTCATGCAGCCTCCCCAACACGGCACTGGCCGCTACGCAGGCGCTTGAGCTTTGCTTCGGCGATATCCAGCTCGCGCTTCACGTCGCCTGGCTGTCGCAGGCTCATGCCTTCGCGGGCGTCCTGCAGCTGCTCTTGCAGGTAGTCGACGATGTACTCCATCCGGAGGATGGCGTTGACAGGGCCGGTGCTCATGCCACGCCCGCCTGCGCATCTCGCGCCGCAGCTAGCCCGGCCAAAAAGCCGTCGATCTCGGACTCGAGCCAGCCCGTCGAGTTCGGACCCAAACGTACGGGCTTCGGGAAGGTACCCTCGCCTGCCCGCCGATAGATGGTTGCCCGGCGAAGACCGGTGCGCTTCTCGACATCCGGAAGCCGGAGGATGCTGTCACCCTTGCGGGCCCCGATGTTATCCATGTCTGCTCCTTAGCCCGCATGGGCGGGGTTGGGAGCATCTTTCCAGCAGCCTATCGAGGACTCATACCCGTTTTCTGATTCGCTTTCCGGTCATAGCCTCGTAGATGGGCTTCAGGTGATCTGGGAGCCTTTCAGGATCGCCCTGGGTATTGGCGAATCGCACGCCTCCTCGCCGCCTCAGCTCCTTGGTGTAGCACTCCTCTACGATCTTCCCGTCCCTGAAGTCGGGGTACTGCTCGGCGATGGCCTTGTACAGGTCCTTGGAGATAGCAACCCCCACGGAGTGGAGGGCGCAAACCTCGAAGTAGATCCGCATGCCATATCGACGCCGCTTGCTGAGCTTGGCGAAGCCGACGCGCTTCTTCACTCCGAATGCTTCGTCCAGCGTCTTTACGTGCATGTGGGTGTAGCGGCGCACTGCCGAAGCAACCTGCACCGAAAGCCAGTACGGCATTGGCGCATCGGAGAGACAGACGTCGTGGAGCGCATTGAGCAGGACGTCTCCATCGCCGGCTTCGATTCGCTCGCGCTCCGCCTCAATCGATCCCAGGTAGAACTCGCGAAGAATCCGCTGCGTTTCCTCATCGACCGCCCCCGCCTCTCCGGCGGGGGCTGCCTTGGTGGCCTTCTTCGCCGGCTTCTTGGGGGTCATGCCCGGATGCTCAGAATCGCCTGCGTGAGTGCGGCACGGGCCTTCTCCTCCGTGCACGGATTTTCCTTGCGTGCGGCCCTGGCCATGAGGAGTTCGACCATGCGGTCGAATCGCTTCTGGCGTTCGGTCTTGGGCGGTGTCACAGCGAGCTGCTTCGGGAACGAGATGATTTCAGCGCTCATGATGGTCATCGTCCCGTCTTCGGGAGGCTGGTCACGCGGCCTGAGCGCGGATCGAGTCGCCTCCCGGCGCGAAGCCTTCGATCGACTTCTGCGGCCATCTCGATGCGCATATCCACCATGGCCAGGTCCGCGATGACATCTCCGCTAGGCTCGTCTCGGGCAGCCAGTCGCTCCTTGATTTGCTCCAGTGACTGCCCCTTCTTGACGCCACGGTCGATCATCATATGGGCCAAGAGGAGAATCTGCTTTTCATAGTCTCTCAGCGGCTGTGCGGAATCGGCCCACGAGGTTCGGACATTGCGGCTGGGGAACGGGATGATGGCGGCGGTCATGTCAGTGCTCCACGACCTTTCCGCCAATCAGCAGGTCAGCGGCTTTGACCTTGAATGGCGGATAGAAGGGATTGTCAGCCGCGGAGTGAAGTTCGCCGTCAATGAAGGCCAAGCGCCGGAGTTGCGGAAACTGTTTCGGGTGGTGGGGCTTGGGCTCGAAGTCATTCCATGCTGTGAGATAAATGCCAGGGCCGACAAATGTGGTCACGTTGGGGTCGACCTCGACCCAGTCGCCGGGCTCGATCGTTGGCGACAAGGAGTCGCCCCTCTGCTGTATCCAAGCGTGGGCATAGGTGGGATCTGAGATGCTGGTCGCCATGGTCACGCCTCCGCTCGTTTTGCTGCAGCCTCTACAGCGAGCCGGGTGAACATCGAAGAGCAGCGCATAAGGAACTCGATCCCAAACTGCATGTTCCCGGGTTCCGGAACGCCACTTTCCCAGTGAGCGTCCTTTGAAACGTTGAACAAGTCACTGGCCGCATCCGCCAGGCGGATGCCAATAGCGGCGAATGAATCTGATTCGAGGCATCTATCCGAGAACTTCACGTCGATGATGTTGTCGGGTGTCGAAAGCTGGGTAAGCAGAGTGAACTCGTCATCTTCCGCTACACTTTTGGTTGCCATGATCGTTCTCCAATCGAACGGTTGTGGAAGGCGTGGCGGGGAAGCTGCCACTTCCCCGTCGCGCCGCTTGATACCGGCCTCAGCCGGATCTCTTGCGGAAGGCCAACACCTTGTCCCCCGTATCAGCCTTCAGTGCATCCAGGTAGTCCGCCCACGCCTGCATCATCTTGCGGCGCTCGGGCAGGTGCGAAGTTCGGTTGTAGGCGCGTCCGTTGGGGTCTCGGACCGCGTGCGCTAGCTGGTGCTCGATGTAATCGGGCCGAAAACCCAGCTCCTCGTCCAGGACAGTCCTGGCCATCGCCCGGAAGCCGTGCGCGGTCATGGTGTCCTTGTCGTAGCCCATGCGCCGCAGCGCTGCGTTCAGGGCGTTGTTGCTCATCGGCACCTTGGGGCTGCGACCGCCCGGGAACACGTACTGCCGGCGCCCGGTGAGGGGCTGCAGCTCGGTCAGCAGGTCGACGGCCTGCCGGGACAGCGGGACCAGGTGCGGCTGGCGCATCTTCATCTTGCCGGCCGGAATGCTCCACTCGGCCGCTTCCAGGTCGATCTCTGACCATTCCGCCTGCCGGAGCTCGCCCGGCCGGACGAAGGTCAGCGGCGCCAGCTGCAGGGCGATCTTGGTCGGCAGGCTGCCGTGGTAGGCGTCGATCGCGCGCAGCAGCCCGCCGATCTGCTTGGGGTCGGTGATGGCCGCATGGTGGCGCTCAGGAGGCGTGGCCAGCGCCCCGCGCAGGTCCGTGACCGGGTTTCGGTCCGCCCGACCGGTGGCGATCGCGTAGCGCATCACCTGACCGCAGTTCTGCAGCATCCGGTGGGCCGACTCGATCGCGCCGCGGCTCTCCATCCGCCGGGCGCAGCGCAGGAACTCGGGTGCCGTGACCTCTGCTATTGGCCGGGCACCGATCCACGGGAAGATGTCGTTGTCGAACCAGGCCTGGACCTTGACCCGGTAGTGCGGCACCCAGGTCTGCTTGTCCAGCCACTCGCGGGCGATGACCTCTAAGCTGTTCCCTGCCCTGTCCTCGGCTGCAGCGCGCGCCGCGCGCCGGTGATCCGCCGGATCCAGCCCCTTCGACAGCAGCTTGCGCGCCTCGTCGCGGCGCTCGCGTGCCTCGGCCAGGGTCACGGTCGGATAACTGCCGTGCGCCAGGCGCTTCTCCTTGCCGGCGAAGCGGTACTTCTGGCGCCACAGCTTCGAGCCGGCCGGCGTGACCTCCAGGTACAGGCCGAAGCCGTCGAACAGGCGCTGGACCTTGTCGGTCGGCTTGGCCTTGCGGATGGCGACGTCGCTCAGGGGCATCTGGGGGCATCCTCCCCGGCTGCAGGTGCCGGTGCCCCCGTATATGCCCCCACCCACCCCAGAATGCAATAGCCGGGGTGAGCCGGGACGGGACAGAGAAAAGGCCGGAACCCTTGCTGCTATTGGGTTTCCGGCCTTCGCTGAGCCGTCCTGGGACGGGTAAATGGTGGAGGTGGGCGGAGTCGAACCGCCGTCCGAAGGCACTCTATCTCCGGTACTACATGCTTAGCCCG
>JACSSF010000146.1 GCA_014879375.1 Lysobacteraceae bacterium | reverse complement strand
GGCGATCTTGGCCTGGGTCATCTGGAAGGCGCCGATCGGCTGGCCGAAGGCCTTGCGCTCGTTGACGTAGGCCAGCGACGCCTCGTACGCCGCACGCGCGATGCCGATGGACTGGGAGGCGATGCCGATGCGGCCGGCATCCAGCACGCCCATCGCGATCTTGAAGCCCTCGCCTTCCTTGCCCAGCACTTCGTCGGCATCGGCGATGTAGTCGTCGAACTCGATTTCGCAGGTCGCCGAGGCGCGGATGCCCAGCTTGGGCTCGGTCTTGCCGCGGCCAAAGCCCGGCTTGTCGGTATCCACCAGGAACGCGGTGATGCCGCGCGCGCCCTTGTCCGGGTCGGTCATCGCGAAGAGCACGATGTACTTGGCGACCGGGCCGGAGGTGATCCAGCTTTTCTTGCCGTTGATCTTGTAGCTGCCGTCGGCCTGCCTGACCGCGCGGCAACGCATGGCGGTCGCATCGGAGCCGGACTGCGGCTCGGTCAGCGCGAACGCGCCGATCGCGGCGCCCTCGGCGATCGCGCGCACGTATTTCTGCTTCTGCGCCTCGGTGCCGTGGGTCAGGATGCCGTTGCAGAACAGCGAATTGTTCACCGACATGATGGTGCTGTGGGCGGCATCGGCCGCGGCAACCTCGACCATCGCCAGCACGTAGGCGATCGGGTCCATCCCGGCGCCGCCGTACTCGGCCGGCACTTCGATGCCCATCAATCCGTTTTCACCCAGCAGCCTGATGTTCTCCAGCGGAAATTCACCACTCTTGTCGAAGGCTTCGGCCGACGGGGCGATCTTCTCCTGCGCGATGCGACGCGCGACATCCTGAATCATCAACTGCTCTTCGGTGAAGCTGAAATCCACGGCGCGTCCTCGTCCTGTCGGAAAGGGTGAATTGTAGCCCGCCTTGCCTCGCAAGGCCCGCGCTGCTTGACCGCATGACCGCGCGACCGCACAATTATCTTTAAATCCGGATAAAGAGATAAATATGGATCTGGAAGCCTGGTCCACCCAACTCAAGGTCTTTGCCGACGCGACCCGCGTGCGCTTGCTCGCACTGCTTGCACGCGAGGAGCTCACCGTCGCCGAGTTGGCCGCCGTCACTGGCCTGGCGCAACCGCGCGTGTCCACCCATTTGGCCAAACTGAAGGAAGCGGGACTGGTGCGTGACCGCCGCTCCGGCGTCTCCGCCTACTATCGTTTCGACGACGAAGGCCTCGAGCCTGCCCAGCGCACCTTGTGGGAGGCGATGCGTGATGGCAGCCGCGATCCGCTGCTTGACCAGGATGCCGCGCGCCTGCCGGCCGTGCTGGCCGCCCGCGGGCGGGAACAGAACTGGGCCGACAGCGTCGCCGGCGACATGGAGCGCCATTATTCGCCGGGCCGCACTTGGGAAGCCATGGCCCGCAGCGCGCTGCCCCTGCTCGATCCGGGCGACGTGCTTGATATCGCCTCGGGCGACGGCGTGCTGGCAGAGCTGCTGGCGCCGCATTCGGATCGATACATCTGCATCGATGCCAGCCGCCGCGTGGTGAACGCGGCCAGTGAACGCCTGCGCGTGCATCCCAACGTCGAGGTCCGCGAAGGCGACATGCACGCCCTGCCATTCGCCGACGAGAGCTTTGACCTGGTGATGATGATGCATGCGCTCACCTATGCCGCGCGTCCTGCCGCCGCTGTGGCCGAGGCAGCACGCGTGCTGCGTCCGGGCGGGCGACTGCTGCTCTCCTCGCTTGGCAAGCATGCGCACGCCTCGGCGGTCGAGCCTTTTGGCCACGTCAATCTCGGCTTCACCCAGAAGGAACTGCAGCGATTCATCGAGAAGGCCGGCCTGTCCCTGCAGGATGCCGGCACCGTGACCCGCGAACGCCGCCCGCCACACTTCGAAGTGGTGGCACTGATTGGAGTAAAGGAATGAAAACCCTGCCGTGGCGCAACCCCGCACGCGCCCAAGCCCTGCTTGATGCCTTGGGCCATCGCATCCTGATCCTGGATGGCGCGATGGGCACGATGATCCAGCGCCACGAGCTGGAGGAAGCCGATTACCGCGGCGAACGCTTTGCAGACGGCTACGACGCCTTGTTCGCCACCGATGGCCATGCGCACGGCCCGGGTTGCGGCTGCCAAGGCCATGACCAGCGCGGCAACAACGACCTGCTCACCCTGACGCGGCCGGAGATCATCTCGGGCATCCACGCCGAATACCTCGATGCCGGTGCAGACCTGATCGAGACCAACACGTTCAATTCCACTTCGATCTCGCTAGCCGATTACCGCCTGCAGCACCTGGTGCGTGAGCTGAACCGCGAAGGCGCTCGCATCGCCCGCATCGCATGTGACGAGGCCGAGGCGAAAACACCCGGCAAGCCGCGCTTCGTCGTCGGCGTGCTCGGCCCGACCAGTCGAACTGCATCGCTGTCGCCGGACGTCAACCAGCCGGGCTATCGCGCGATCACCTTCGACCAATTGAAGGACGCCTATCGGGAGGCGGCCGACGGCCTGATCGAGGGTGGCGCCGACATCCTGATGGTTGAGACCGTGTTCGACACCTTGAACGCAAAAGCCGCGCTGTTCGCCATCGAGGAAGCCTTCGACGCGCTGAGCGCACGCTTGCCGGTGATGATCTCCGGCACCATCACCGACGCATCCGGCCGCACTCTCTCCGGCCAGACCGCAGAAGCCTTCTGGTATTCGCTGCGCCATGTCCAGCCGACGGCGATCGGCCTCAATTGCGCGCTCGGTGCGAAGGACTTGCGCCCGCACGTCGAGGCGCTGTCGATGGTCGCGGATACCTACGTCACCGCCCATCCCAATGCCGGCCTGCCCAATGCCTTTGGCGGCTATGACGAAACGCCCGAAGACATGGCCGAGGTCGTCGGTGAATTCGCCCGCGCGGGCCTCGTGAACGTGCTGGGTGGTTGCTGCGGCACCACGCCGGCGCACATCAAGGCGATCGCCCAAACCGTCGAGGGCGTGCCGCCTCGCCAGTTGCCGGCGATGGAGGCCGCGGCATGAACACGCTGCAACGCCATACCCGCCTGTCTGGGCTTGAACCGCTCGTCGTCACCCCGCAGCTCAACTTCATCAACGTCGGCGAACGCACCAATGTCACCGGCAGCGCGCAGTTCAAGAAGATGATCCTGGAAGGCCGTTACGACGATGCGCTGGTCGTCGCACGCCAGCAGGTCGAGAACGGCGCGCAGGTCATCGACGTCAACATGGACGAAGGCCTGCTCGATTCCGAGAAGGCGATGGTCACCTTCCTCAATCTGATGGCCGCCGAGCCCGACATCGCGCGCATCCCGGTGATGGTGGACTCGTCCAAGTGGAGCGTGATCGAGGCCGGGCTCAAATGCCTGCAGGGCAAGGGCATCGTCAATTCGATCTCGATGAAGGAGGGCGAAGCCGAGTTCCTGCGCCAGGCGCGGCTGGTGCGCCGCTACGGCGCGGCGGTCGTGGTCATGGCCTTCGACGAAGCCGGGCAAGCCGACACCGTCGAGCGCAAGGTCGAGATTTCCTCGCGCGCCTACAAGCTGCTGACCGAGGAGATCGGTTTCCCGCCCGAAGACATCATCTTCGACCCCAATGTCTTCGCCATCGCGACGGGCATCGAGGAGCACGACGATTACGCCGTCGCCTTCATCGAGGCGTGCCGGGAACTCAAGAAGCGACATCCGCACAGTCATATCTCCGGCGGCGTGTCCAACGTCAGCTTCTCCTTCCGCGGCAACGAGCCGGTGCGCCAGGCCATCCACGTGGTCTTCCTCTACCACGCGATCAAGGCCGGCATGGACATGGGCATCGTCAACGCGGGCGCCCTGCCCCTGTACGACGACCTCGATCCCGAATTGCGCGAGCGCGTGGAAGACGTGGTGCTCAATCGCCGCAGCGACGGCACCGAGCGATTGCTCGAGATCGCCGACCGATTCAAGGGCAAGAAAGGCGAGAAGAAGGTCGAAGACCTGCGCTGGCGCGAACAACCGGTGGCCTCGCGTCTGTCGCATGCGTTGGTGCACGGCATCGACCAGTGGATCGTCGAGGACACGGAAGCCGCGCGCTTGGAGGCCAGGCGCCCGCTCGACGTAATCGAAGGCCCGTTGATGGACGGGATGAACGTGGTCGGCGATCTGTTCGGCGCCGGCAAGATGTTCCTGCCTCAGGTGGTGAAGTCCGCGCGCGTGATGAAGAAGGCCGTCGCCCACCTGCTTCCCTACATCGAGGAAGAAAAACTCAGGACCGGCGATGTCGGCAAGAACAACGGCAAGGTCGTCATGGCCACGGTCAAGGGCGACGTGCATGACATCGGCAAGAACATCGTCGGCGTGGTGCTCGCCTGCAACAACTTCGAGGTGGTCGACCTCGGCGTGATGGTGCCGGCGCAGACCATCCTGGACCGTGCACGTGAAGAGAACGCGGACTTGATCGGCCTGTCGGGCCTGATCACGCCGTCGCTGGAGGAAATGAGCCACGTCGCCAAGGAGATGAAGCGCCAGGGCTTCTCGATGCCGCTGATGATCGGCGGCGCGACCACCTCGCGCGCGCATACCGCGCTCAAGATCGACCCGCATTACGACGCGCCGACGGTCTGGGTGAAGGATGCCAGCCGCGCGGTCAACGTCGCGCAATCGCTGATTTCCGCCGACCTGCGTAGCAACTTCGTCGCCGCGAATGATCGCGATTTCGCCGAGATCCGCGAGCGCCACAAGAACCGCGGCGATGCCAAGCGACTGGTGCCGCTGGCGAAGGCGCGGGGGCAGAAATTCGATGGTGGGTGGAACGACTACACGCCGCCGACGCCCAAACAGCCCGGCATCCACGTGTTCGAGGACTATCCGCTTGAAGAACTGGTGCCGCTGATCGACTGGGTGCCCTTCTTCAATGCCTGGGAACTGGCCGGGCGTTATCCGGCGATCCTGACCGATGAGGTCGTCGGCGAGCATGCCACCGCGCTGTTCAACGATGCGCAGGCGATGTTGAAACGCATCGTGGAAGAGAAATGGCTGACCGCGAAAGCCGTGATCGGCCTGTTTCCCGCACAGTCGCGTGGTGACGACGTGGACATCGACACCGCGAACGGCCCCGCGACGCTGCATTTCCTGCGCCAGCAAGTGGACAAGCCGGTCGAGCGTCCGGACTTCTGCCTGGCCGATTTCGTCGCCCCGGCCGAGAGCGCTAAACGCGACTGGGTCGGCGCCTTCGCCTGCACCGCCGGCATCGGCATCGACGAGCGCGTGGCCCGTTACGAAGCGGACCATGACGACTACAACGCGATCCTGCTGAAATCCCTGGCCGACCGCCTGGCGGAGACATTGGCGGAGCGGCTACACCAGCGCGTGCGCACCGAGTTCTGGGGCTATGCCAGCGACGAATCGCTCAGCGTCGATGACATCATCGGCGAGAAATATCGCGGCATCCGACCGGCGCCGGGCTACCCCGCTTGCCCGGAGCACAGCGAGAAGGCAACGCTGTTCCAGCTGCTTTCGGCCACCGACAACGCGGCGATGACGCTGACCGACAATTTCGCGATGCTGCCGGCGGCGTCGGTCTCCGGCTGGTATTTCAGCCACCCGAAAAGCCAGTATTTCGTGGTCGGCCGGGTATCGAAGGAACAGGCCGAGGACTATGCCCGGCGCAAGGGCATCACCCTCGTGCAGGCCGAACGCCTGCTCGCCGCCAACCTGGATTACGACCCCGAATAAACCCGGCCCGATGCCCGGCGATCACCAGACCAGGTCGTCGGGCACCTGGTAGCGCGGGTCACCGTAGGGATCGGCTTCGGCCGGCGCATTCGGGTCCACCTTCAGCGCCACGGCTTCGGCGAAGATCGCCTCGGCGCCGGCGAGCGTCTCCGCATCGACCAACAGGTAGCGGCCGCCGTTCTGGACCACGCCCAGCGCACCGGCATTGAGCGATTTCAGCTGTTCGGCAGTGACGAAGATACGCTTGATCTTGCCGCCGTATTCGAAGTGCCGGGCGATGTCGGCCTCTTCGGCATTCAAGCCCTTGCCGTCAAGGAACTCGACCAGTCTGGCACGCGCTTCACGGCGTAACCGCGCGGCTTCCTGCTTCTGCCGCTCAGCCTCGATGCGGTCTTCCTTCTCGCGCTGTGCGCGGATGGCATAGGCCTTGCCCAGATCCATCTCGCCGCCGCCCTTGCTGGGCCGATTCGGCTTTGGCTTTTGCGCACCCTGCGCCTGCCTTGTCCCACCCGGCTTGCCCGGCTTGCCCGCCTTGCGCGGATTGGGTTGGTGACGAGGCTGGCGCTCGGGTTTCGGCGCAGGCTTGAAACCCAGGCCCAGGAGTTGGTCGCGCAATGAATCGGTCATGGAATCGGCAAGGCAGATCAGTAATGCGGGGGGGGCGGCTCGTCGGCGGCGCTGGTGGCGACACCTGCGCCGCGCGCGGACTTGAGTTCTTCCACCACTTTGGTCAGCAGCAGTGCGTGGCGGGTGATTTCCGCGCGTGCTTCGGCCAGCGCATCGCTCAATTCATTGAGCGAGTGCTCCTGGAAGGCGACGCGGGCTTCAAGCTCGTCGATGCGCGAGGAATCGTTCATGACGCCATTTTGACAGATCGGCCGCGTCCGATGCCCCAATAGGCCAGCCCGTGCGATTCGACATCGGCCGGCTCGTACAGGTTGCGGCCATCGAACACCACCGCATCGGCCAGGACACGCGACAACCGGGCGAAATCGGGGCTACGGAACTGTTTCCATTCGGTCACCACCACCAGTGCATCGGCGCCCGCCAGCGCGGCATCGGCACTGTCGCACAGCCTCAGGTCGTCGCGCTCGCCGAAGATGCGCTGCGCTTCCTCGCGTGCCTCGGGATCGAAGGCCTGCACACGCGCACCGGCTTGCCACAGCTGCGACAACAGGCGCCGGCTGGACGCTTCGCGCATGTCGTCGGTATTCGGCTTGAACGCGAGGCCCCAGACCGCGATGGTCTTGCCGCGTAGTGCATCGGTCCCGCCGTAATGCCGCGTCATCAATTCGAACAGGTGACTTTTCTGCGCATCGTTGACCGCCTCGACCGCACCCAGCACGCGCGCCTGGTAGCCATGTTGCGCGGCGGTGTGCGCGAGCGCCTGCACGTCCTTGGGGAAGCAGGAGCCGCCGTAGCCTGCGCCGGGATAGATGAAATGCCAGCCGATGCGCGGGTCCGAACCGATGCCCTTGCGCACCATCTCGACATCCGCACCGACTTTCTCGGCGATGTTGGCGATCTCGTTCATGAAGGAAATCTTGGTCGCCAGCATCGCGTTGGCAGCGTACTTGGTCAGCTCGGCCGAGCGCACGTCCATCGTCACCATGCGGTCGTGGTTGCGGTTGAAGGGCGCGTACAGGCGACGCATCGTCGCGATCGCCGCCTCGTCCTGCGCGCCGACGACGATGCGGTCCGGCCGCATGCAATCGTTGATCGCATCGCCCTCCTTCAGGAACTCGGGGTTTGAGACGACCTGGAACGGGATGTCGATGCCGCGCGCGGCCAGTGTTTCACTGATGGCCTCGCGGACCTTGTCGGCCGTGCCGACCGGGACCGTGGACTTGTTGACGATCACTGCGGGACGCTGCAGGTGCGCGCCGATGCTGCGTGCAACCGCCAGCACGTACTGGAGATCGGCGCTGCCGTCCTCGTCCGGCGGCGTGCCGACCGCGATGAAGATGATCTCGCCGAAATCGACGGCCTCGGCGGCATCGGTGGTGAAACGCAGGCGTTCGGCGGCGTGGTTGGCCTTCACCATCGGGGTCAGGCCGGGTTCGTAGATCGGCACGATGCCTTGCGCGAGGCCCGCGACCTTCGCCGCATCCACGTCCACGCACGTCACCTGGTGCCCGACTTCGGCCAGGCACGTGCCGGTGACAAGTCCCACGTAACCAGTGCCGAAAATCGCAACGCGCATCGATGCCTCCTGAAACGACGACTGCCGCATGGGCGGCAGTCGCAGTGTGCTTCAAACAGATGACGGCTTCATCACCGTCATCACGTCACCGTGGTTCAGCCCTGCGGGCCCTTCACGATGTCGACCAGCTCGACGTCGAACACCAGCGTGGCGTTCGGCGGGAACGGTGCGCCCGGGGGCACCTGCTCGCCATAGCCCAGGTTGGACGGGATCCAGAACTTGTACTTGCTGCCGACCGGCATCAGGCGGATGCCTTCGGCCCAACCCGGGATCACGCGGTCGAGCGGCAGCACGGCCGGTTCGCCGCCATGGGCCTCGGTGCTGTCGAACTCCTTGCCATCGAGCAAGGTGCCCTTGTACTTGACCTTGACCGCGTCGCCGGCGCCCGGCTTCGGGCCCTTGCCTTCGCTGATGACCTGGTACTGCAGGCCCGATGCGGTGGTCACCACGCCCGGCTTCTTGCCGTTCTCGGCGAGGAACTTGGTGCCTTCGGCGGCATTCTTCTTGGCATCGGCCATCATCTCGGCCAGCTTCTTGGCCTGCATCTTCTGCGCGAAGGTCTCGCGGATCTCGTTGGCCTGCTCTTCGGTCAGCAGTACCTTCTTGCCTTCCAGCACGTCCTTCATCGCCTTCGTGGTGATGGCGAAATCGATTTCATCCTTGGCCGGCTCCAGCATCTTGGCGATGTCCATGCCGACCATGTAGCTGATCTGCTCCTTCTCGTCCTTCAGGCCCGGGATCTGCTTGCCGGCGCCGGGCGCTTCGGTCTTGGCATCATCGGCCTTGGCATCGGTCTTGTCGGCCGGCTTGTTGCAACCCGCGAGGGCGATGGCCGCGGCCAGCGCGGTGACGGCAAAAGTGGAACGCGATTTCATGCGGTGACTCCGGAAAGGAAAGCTCTTGGATTGCAGCCGGTCGCGATGACCCGGCCGTGCGTAAGGGCTGAAGCAACGTGGGTTACTTCAGGATCTCCATCAATTCGACATCGAACACCAGCACCTGGTTCGGCCCGATGTTGGGCGGCGAGCCGCGCTTGCCGTAGGCCAGGTCGCCCGGCACCCAGAAACGGTACTTGGCGCCGACCGGCATCAGGGCCACGCCCTCGCGCCAGCCCGGGATGACCGAGGACAGCGGGAAGTCCGCCGGCTGGCCACGCTGGTAGGAACTGTCGAACACCGTGCCGTTGGGCAAGGTGCCTTCGTAGTTGACCCGGACCTTGTCGCCGACCATTGGGCGGGCACCGGAACCGGGGCGGATCACCTGGTATTGCAGGCCCGAGCGCGTGGTGATGACGCCCTTCTTCGACTTGTTGGCGGCCAGGAATGCGGCGCCATCGGCGGCGTTGCGTTCGCCCACTTGCGCCGCGCGCTGCTGCTGGCGCTGCACGAACGCGGCGCGCAGCGTGTCGGCTTCGGTCTGATCGACCAGCGGCTTGCCTTTGTCCAGCACCACGCGCACGCCGCGCATGAACGATGGCACGTCGATTTCTTCGGCGATCGGCGCGAGGTTGCGACCGACGTCCGCACCGACCAAGAGGCCGGCATCGCTGCGCGAGATCGCCGGCAGCTTGTCGGTGTTGCCGGCCTTGCGTGCCTGCATGCGCTGCATCAGGGCGAGACCGACCGCCTTGGCCTGCGCCTCCTGCAGCAGCGGTTCGCCTCCGGACAGGCCATTGCGCACGGATTTCTCCAGTGCAGTCATGTCGATGTCATCGGCCACCGGCTGCAGCGATCCGCCGACATCCATGCCGATCATGTAGCTGGTTTTCTCGCGCGCGTTCGCCAGCGGCTTGGCCGATTGCGCCTGGGCCAGGCCTGCCAACAGCAGCGTGGCGACAAGCAGCGTGACGGGCCAACGGGCCCAGCGTTTGACATGCGGATTCATCCGGCCATTGTCGCGGGCGATGCGCCGGTCGGCAATCGGCCTCGCTTGATCCACCTCATGGCTTCAGCTGGGGTTCCGTCGCCCAGGTCTTTTCGGCCCGTCATCCCCCCTGTCTTTAGTTGGGTCACGGGGGTATTGACGAGCCTTGTCTTGGTGTTATAGTTCAATACAACACCACTCACCCAAAACACGGAGAACGCCATGCGACGCCATCGTCCCGCCGAGGTGATCCTGCCGATGCTCGCGCTGCCCCTGCTGTTGGCCGGGTTGGCGATGCTGGTGCTGCCCGAGCCTGCCGCCTACGCCCAGCCCCCGGCTGGCCACGGGCACGCGCGCGACGGCCAGCATGACTCGCACCGCGCACCGGCACGCAAACGCCCGGCCAGCCATTTCACCCTGATTCCCAGGAGCCTGATGCCATGACAGCCATCCAATGGAGCGACGGCAGCCCGATCTATCGCCAGCTCAAGGAGCGGGTTGTGGCGATGATCATCGACGGCGAACTCAAACCCGGCGACGCCCTGCCCTCGGTACGCACGGTCGCGGCCGAATACCAGCTCAACCCGATCACCGTCTCGCGCGCCTTCCAGGAGTTGGCCGACGAGGGCCTGGTCGAGAAACGCCGCGGCCTGGGCATGTTCGTGCTCGAAGGCGCGCCGCAACAGCTTCTCTCGAGCGAACGCCAGCGCTTCCTCACCGAGGAATGGCCGCACGTGCGTGAACGCATCGAACGCCTGGGCCTGGACCCGGCCGAACTGATCGATCCTTCCAAGAAATGGGGAGCACCATGAACGCCGTCGTCGTCGCACACGACCTCACCAAGGTCTACAAGAAAAAGCGGGCGCTTGACAACGCCTCCTTCCGGATCCCCGCGGGCCGCATCGTCGGCCTGATCGGCCCCAACGGCGCCGGCAAGACCACGGCGCTGAAGGCGATCCTGGGCCTGATCCCCTTCCAGGGCGACCTGAAGGTTCTGGGCAAGGATCCGCGCACCCATCGCGACGAGCTGATGAACGATGTCTGCTTCATCGCCGATGTCGCGGTGCTGCCGCGCTGGATTCGCGTGCGCGAGGTCGCCGGCTTCGTCGAAGGCGTGCACCCGCGCTTCTCCCGCGAACGCTTCGAGCGCTTCATCGCCAATACCCAGCTGCGCCCGGAGATGAAAGTCAAGGAGATGTCCAAGGGCATGATCGTGCAACTGCACTTGGCCCTGGTGATGGCGATCGACGCACGCCTGCTGGTGCTGGACGAGCCGACCCTCGGCCTCGACATCCTGTACCGCAAGCAGTTCTACCAGCGCCTGCTGGAAGACTATTTCGACGAGGAGAAGACCATCCTCATCACCACGCACCAGGTGGAGGAAGTCGAGCACATCCTCACCGACGTGATGTTCATCCGCGACGGCAAGGTGGTGATGGATGCGCCGATGGAGGCGGTCGGCGAGCGTTACGTCGAGGTGCTGGTGGACGCCGCCAAGCTGGACGCCGCGCGCGCCCTCAAGCCCATCGACGAGCGCGCCCTCGCGTTCGGCAAGACGGTGATGCTGTTCGACGGCGTCCCGCAGCAGCAACTTCGCGAATTCGGTGAAACCCGCATCCCGGGCCTGGCCGACCTGTTCGTCGCCACCATGAAGGGGACCTACGCATGAACGCCATCGTCAACGACACCCGCATGCCCGTGCACGTCACCGAGCCGCACCCGACCCACAAGCTGAAGTGGTTGCTCAAGCGCGAGTTCTGGGAGCACAAGGGCGGCTTCTTCTGGGCCCCGCTGATCACCGGCGCGATCTTCCTGTTCTTCACCATTCTGGGTGGCGGCACCGGGCAGTTCATGCTGAGCCGCAACGGCGCCAAGGTCATGGATTACGATGGCCAGCAGATCCCGCTGTCGCAGGTGGACTGGGACAAGCTGATCGCCGCCGCCAGCCCCAAGGACCTCGAGCAATACGCCCAGGTCGTCAACGGTTTCACCCTGATGTCCGGGATGTGGCCGCTGATGGTGTTCGGCTTCGTGGTGTTCTTCTACCTGCTGGGCTCGCTCTACGACGAGCGCCGCGACCGCAGTGTGCTGTTCTGGAAGTCGATGCCGGTCTCCGACGGCCTGACCGTCATCAGCAAGGTGCTGACGGCGCTGGTGGTCGCGCCGGTCATCGCCACCCTGATCGCCTTCGCGGTGATGCTGGCCACCGGCCTCATCCTCAGCTTCTTCATCGCCATCAACGGCGGCAACCCGCTCACCATCTACTGGTCGCAACTTGAGCCGCTGAAGCTGCTCGGCGCCACCTTCGGCTGGCTGCCCGTGTACGTCTTCTGGGCGATGCCGACCGTCGGCTGGCTGATGCTGTGCTCGGCCTGGGCCAAGAGCAAGCCGTTCCTGTGGGCGGTGCTGGTGCCGGTCCTGGCAGGCGTGCTGGTGGTGTGGTTCGGCCTGTTCAACAGCGACAACGGCGGCGGCGCCTGGTTCTGGAAGAACATCGTGGCCCGTGCGCTGACCAGCGCCTGGCCGGGCAGCCACCTCCTCGGCTATGTCGACACGCCTTACCTGCAACGCCTGGACGACAGCCCCGATGCGATGTACGGCATCGATGGCGTGATCGGCGGCCTGCATCTGTTCACCACCCCGCAGCTGTGGATCGGCGTGCTGGCCGGCGCGGTGATGATCTACGGCGCGATCCGCCTGCGTCGCTGGCGCGACGAGGCCTGAGGCCTGCGTTCTTCTTCCAATCGATACTCGAAAGGACACCCGCCATGAGACACATCCGCATGCTCGCCATCACCCTGCTCGCCGGCGCCCCGATGCTGGCCGCACACGCCGGTGACACGCAGCCTTCTGGCATCAGCCACGAAATCCGCCAAGAACTGGCCGAGGCGCGCAAGGAGGTCCGCATGGACCTCGCCAAGGCCAAGCGCGAACTGGAGACCGAAAACCTGCGCGTGGACAACAGCCTGCAGTTCGGCGACGACCACAAGCGCAAGGCCACGCGCGGCAAGCACCCGCTACCGCGCGCCGAAATCACCCCGCAGGGCGACTTCCTGATCGAAGGCAAGCGGCAGGCGATCGACGCCAGCCAGCGTCGCCAACTGCTGGTCTACCGCGGACAGGTGATCGATGTCGCCAAAACCGGCATCGATATCGGCCAACGCAGCGCCGATGCCGCGCTGGATGCGGTCGGCAACGCTTCCCTGGCAGGCCTGATGTTCGGCGCGATGACTGGCAGCCTGGAGCGCCGCGTCGAGCGCACCGTCAAACAGCAGATTGAGCCGGCGGTGCGCGGCCTGTGCCGTCAGTTGCCGGCGTTGCAGGTCTCGCAACAGCGCCTCGCCACCAGTCTGCCGCAGTTCCGTCCCTACGCCACCCTCGAAGCGGATGACGTCGCCGATTGCGAAAAAGACGTCCGCAACGAATTCGCTTCACGCTGATCCGGAGACACATCCATGAAACCTGTCCGCATCCTCGTCCCCGCGCTGCTCGCCGGCGCGCTCCTGACCGCCTGCAACAACGCGCCCAACCCGCCTGCACCGCCTTCGCCGCCCGACGCGCCGCAAACGATGATCGGCAAGGCTGCCAGCAAGGCCATCGGCCAGGCCCGCGAGGAGCTGGCCACCAGCAACCTGACACTGGGGCGCGACGGTGGCATCAGCATCAATGGTGGCCGCATCGGAGAGGGCAACCAGCCAAAGGCCGAGATCACCCCGCAAGGTGACTTCCTGATCGAGGGCAAGACAGTCGATGTCAACGCCGAACAGCGCGCGCTGCTGCTGGACTATCGCCGCCAGGTGCACGGCATCGCCGAAAGCGGGATGGCGATGGGGGTGAAAGGCGCCGATCTTGCCGGCACCGCGATCAAGGAAGCGATCGGCGGCATCTTCACTGGCGATGGCCAGCAGATCGAGGCGCGCATCGAGGCCGAGGCGAAGAAGCTCGAAGGCGAAGCCAAGCTGCTCTGCGCGCAACTCGACCCGCTGCTGGCTACCCAAGCCAAGCTGGCGACTGCCCTGCCCGAGTTCCAGCCTTATGCCACGCTGACGCGCGAGGACGTGGACAACTGCGAACGCCAAGACGGCGCCGCCGTGATCAGTGGCGATGGCCAGCAAGTGCAATCACAGATCCAGGATGGCATTCGCCGCTCGGTGCAGACCGCCATGCAGGGCGCGACGGCGGCCAGCGGTGCCAGCGGCACGGCCACGGTCGATGGCGTGCACTTCCTCTTGCCGGTGGGCAGGATCGCGGTCAATTCGGGCGGATCGGCCAGCACGCTGGATGTCGGCGATGAGCTGAAGGTCAAGCTGGAAGGCAGCCGCATGTGGGTCAACGGCACACGCTATGCGCGTCCGGCCAAGGGCACTGAAGTCGACCTGCGCACCCCCGGCAAGGTGACGGTGGACGGCCAGCCCAGCTATCCCTGACCAAACGATCAGCCGCCGGCGGATGATCCTGCATGGATCCCGCCGGCGGTCAGCGCTTTCGGATCCAGCAAACGCTTGAGCTCCGCCTCGGACAGGCCGCTGTCTTCGATGGCGATCTCCAGCACCGGCCGGCCTTCCTTGTAGGCACGCTTGGCGATGGCCGCGGCTTTTTCGTAACCGATCACCGGGTTGAGCGCCGTCACCAGGATCGGGTTGCGCGCCAAGGCGGCATCGACCACGTCACGCCGGACGCTGAGCCCAGCGATCACGCTGTCGGCGAGCAATCGCATCCCGTTTGACAGCCACTCCATCGCGTCCAGCAGGTTGCCGGCGATCAGCGGCAGCATCACGTTGAGCTGGAAGTTGCCGCTCGCACCGGCCACGGTATTCGCGGCATGCAGGCCCATCACCTGCGCGCAGACCATCGCCAGCGATTCGCAGATCACCGGATTGACCTTGCCCGGCATGATCGAGCTGCCCGGCTGCAACGCCGGCAATTCCACCTCGCCCAAACCTGCGAGCGGGCCGGAATTCATCCAGCGCAGATCGTTGGCGATCTTGGTCAGCGCCACCGCCAGCACGTTCAACTGACCGGAGAGCTCCACCAGATCGTCCTGCGCGGCGATGCCCTCGAACTTGTCGGCAGCCGATTCGAACTTGATCCCGGTCGCCTGCGTGAGCGCCGTCGCCATCTTCCTGCCGAAGCGCGGATGCGCGTTGATGCCGGTGCCGATCGCGGTGCCGCCGATCGGCAGGCGGCGCACGCGCTTCTCGGTGTCCTTCAGGCGTGCCTCGCACGAGGCCAGCTGCGATGACCACGCGCCGAATTCCTGCGCGAAGGTCAGCGGCATCGCGTCCATCAGATGCGTGCGGCCGGTCTTGACCACGTTCTTGAGGCCACGTGCGCGCTTGTCGATGGTCTTGCGCAGGTGGGCGATGGCCGGCAGCAGCTCGTGCTTGAGCGCGACGACGGACGCCACCCGCATCGTGGTCGGGATCACGTCGTTGGAACTCTGGCCGAGATTCACGTGATCGTTGGGATGCACGGCCAAACGCTGGGTCGAGGCCAGTCGCGCGATGACCTCGTTGGCGTTCATGTTGGTCGAGGTGCCGGAGCCGGTCTGGAAGCGATCCAGCGGAAACTCGTCATCGAACTCGCCATCGGCCACCAGCCGCGCGGATCGCGCAATCGCCTTGGCGCGCCTCTCGTCCAGCAGGCCTAGGCCCGCGTTGACCTCCGCCGCGGCGGCCTTGATCGCGCCCAGCGCATGGATGAAACCCGGATGCATCGGAATGCCGGAAACCGGGAAGTTCTGCACCGCGCGCTGGGTCTGCGCGCCCCACAGGGCGTCGGCGGGCACCTGCAATTCGCCCATGCTGTCGTGCTCGATTCGGGTTTCGGGGGTCGTGGCCATGGGAGCGCTCCAGATTCGTCAGCCGCCAGCCTAACGCCACGCCCGTTTAGAATTGGCGAATTCCCGCACAACCACGGCCCGCCGCATGTCCCACGCCCTGACCGCCCTGTCCCCGCTCGATGGCCGCTACGCCGGCAAGGTCGATGCCCTGCGCCCGATCTTCTCGGAATTCGGCC
>JACSSF010000034.1 GCA_014879375.1 Lysobacteraceae bacterium | reverse complement strand
ATCGCCAGCGGCATCGCCGAGGCGATGCATCGCGAAGGCGCCGAACTCGCCTTCACCTACCAGAACGAAAAGCTGAAATCGCGCGTCGAGGCCGCCGCGGCGGAGTTCGGCAGCAACATCGTCATCCCGCTGGACGTGACCTCCGATGCACAGATCATGGAGTGCTTCGAGCAACTGAGCGGCCCGTGGGGCGACGGCTTCGACATCCTCGTGCACGCGATCGCCTATGCGCCGCGCGAGGCGATCGCCGGCCAGTTCCTCGACGGCCTGACCCGCGAGAACTTCGCCATCGCGCACGACATCTCGGCCTATTCGCTGGCCGCGCTGTCCGCCGCGGCGCGTCCGATGATGGCCGGCCGCAACGGTTCGATCCTCACCCTGTCCTACCTCGGCGCCGAGCGCGCGCTGCAGGGCTACAACGTGATGGGCGTGGCCAAGGCGAGCCTGGAGGCGACCGTGCGCTACCTCGCCTACAACCTCGGCCCGGAAGGCATCCGCGTCAACGCGATCTCCGCCGGCCCGATCAAGACGCTGGCCGCGGCCGGCATCGGCGGCTTCCGCAAGATCCTCGGCCACGTCGAGGAGAACGCGCCGCTGCGCCGCACCGTGACCATCGAGGAAGTCGGCAACGTCGCCGCGTTCCTGTGCTCGGACCTGGCCAGCGCGGTCACCGGCGAAGTCACCTACGTCGATTCGGGTTACAACATCCTCGGCATGACCGGCCTGAACGACTGAGCCCGTCGCAAGCTGCAAAAGAAAAGCCCGGCGCAAGCCGGGCTTTTTGCTGGACGATGCAGTGGCGTCCCGCGGTCAGAGCTGCGTTTCCACCACGCGGATCTTGTGGTGCTTGCGCAGTTCCGCAACGTAAGCCTTGGCGGTTTGTTCGGCGGCCGCGGCGGACAGCTGCTCGCGCATGCCCGCCAACTGCGCCGGCGGCACCTCGGCCGGGTTGGCCGGGGTGACCGCATCGATCTTGAACACCATCCAGCTGCCATCCGGCAGCACGACCGCGCCGGTGGAGGGCTTGTCCGGCTGCGGGCGCGGCGCGTCGAAGACCGCCTTGGTGGCTTCGGGCGTCGGTGCCGGCGCGTTGCGGGTGACGCCCTTGAACGGCTCGACGGACAGGCCTCGGGCCGATGCCAGCGTCGCCAGGCTCTCGCCCTTGCCGGCTGCCGCCGCCATCGCCTTGGCCGCGTCGGCCGTCGCCTTGCCCGCACGGTCGGCGCGGATGTCGGCGATCACGCGGTCACGCACTTGCGCCAGCGGGATCGCGCGCTCCGGGGTGTGCTCCACCACGCGCAGCAGCACGCTGTGGTCGGTGCCGATGTCGATCGGGTCGCTGACCGTGCCGTCCTGGATGCGCACTTCCGAGAACGCATCGCGCTGCACCGCCGGGGATGCGGCGATGCCCTCGCCGCCGCCCTTGGGCACCGGCCCGGTCTTCTGCACGATCAGGCCGTGCTTGGCCGCGGCTTCCGCGAAGCCACTCGGGTTCTTCATCAAGTCGTCGACCAGCGCCGAGAGCAGGTCGTTGTAGGCGCGTTCGCCCGCACTGGCGGTCGCTTCGGCCTCCAGTTGCGCGCGGGCTTCCTCGAAGGTCTTGCGCGTGCCGGCCTTGACCTCGTCCAGCTTGATCACGTGCCAGCCGAAATCGCTCTTGACCGGCGCGCTGACCTGGCCTGCCTGCAAGGCAAAGACCGCGTCCTCGAACGGCTTGGGCATGCCGCTGCCGCGCGAGATCCAGCCGAGGTCGCCACCTTGCGCCTTGGAGCCCGGATCACCGGAATTCGCGCGAGCGAGCTGGGCGAAATCGGCGCCGCCATTGGCCTGTTGGGCCAGCGCGGCGGCCTTGTCCTGCGCCGCCTTCTGTGCGGCGGCATCGGCGCCTGACGCGACCGGGACCAGGATGTGCGAGACCTTGCGCTGCTCGGCTTCGCCAAATTTGTCGCCTTCCGCGGCGTAGCGCGCGCGCAGGTCGGCCTCGTTGACCGGCGCCGGCGGCAGCTTGGCCGCTTCCACCTCGATGTACTCCAGCGTCACCGATTCCGGCGCGCGGTATTCGCTGGTGTGCGAGCGGTACCACGCGTCGATGTCGACATCGCTCACCGGCGCGGCATCGACCGCCATCGGGATGCGCACGACGCTGAGGTCACGCTGCTCGAACCACAACGCCAGCATGCGCTCGCCCTCCGCCTTCGGCGTGAACGCCGACAGCGCCGTGCGGCCGACCAGCGCGTTGCGCTGCAGGTCGTTGCGCAGATCCGCCTCGAACTGCACCGCGGTACGCGGCGGGTTGAGACTGGCCAGCAGCGACACGTACTTCTGATCGTTGAAACGGCCGTCCACCTGGAACTCGGGGATCTTCGCTATTTCGCGGCGCACCTCGGCATTGGAAATCTCCATGCCGGCATTGGCCGCGGCCATGCGCATCAGGCGTTCGTCGATCATCGACTCCAGGATCTTGCGCTTGTTGTCGGTCGATTCGAACGCCTTGTTGTCGAATGCCTCGCCCTGCTGCGCGCGCTGCTGCTGGCGCACCTGCTCCAGGCGCTCGCGATACTCCTGCACGCTGATCTCTTCATCGCCCCAGAACACCGAAACCGGCCAGAAGGACGGCGCGGACTTCCACCATGACGGCGGCGACTGGATGCGCGCGGCATAGTTTTCCGCGCTGCCCGTCATGTAATCGCTCACCCCGAACAGGGCGAAGGGCACGATCAGCAGGCCAAGGATGACGGTGGCCACCCAGCCACTGGATTTTTCGCGTAGCGCTTGCAGCATGTGTGTCGGCTCCGGCCGCTTTGCAGTGTCAGCCCCGCAGTTTAGCGTGCATCGCGCGGATGCGGCCGCTCACTCGGGGGCCATGACGAAAAAACCCCGCTCGAAAGCGGGGTTTTCGTGATTCGATGGCGGAGCGGACGGGACTCGAACCCGCGACCTCCGGCGTGACAGGCCAGCATTCTAACCAGCTGAAC
>JACSSF010000094.1 GCA_014879375.1 Lysobacteraceae bacterium | reverse complement strand
AACATCTGCCGCTCGCCGATGATGGAGGGCTGGCTGGCCGATGCCGCCCGTCGCCACCCGGGATTGGCCCACTTGCAGGTGGATTCCGCCGCCATCGGCGCATGGCATGTGGGCCAGCCGCCGGACCGGCGCGCCGTGGCGACGGCCGCGGGGCACGGCGTGGATATCTCGATGCAGCGCGCCCGCCAATTGCGCGTGGCGGACTTCCGCGACTTCAACCTGATCCTGTTCGCCGATGCCGACACACTGCGCGACGGCCGCAGGCTCGCGGGCGGCCAGGGCGATGCACGGACCCTGCGCTACCTTGATTGGGCCGATGTCGATGGCGGGGCAGCAGACCGTCGCGACATCGCCGATCCGTACTACGGCGACCTGCAGGATTTCGAGACAGCCTGGCACGACATCGCCCAGGGCGGCGAGCGCATCGTCCAGCGCCTGCTGCGCGAGGGCGCGGCATAATCAGCGCGTGCCCGTGACTCCCCAACCCGCCTTCGACGGCAAGGCCTATGCCCGTGCGCTGACCTCGGCGCCGGGCGTGTATCGCATGTACGCCGCGGACGACAGCCTGCTGTACGTCGGCAAGGCCGCGTCGCTGAAAAAGCGTGTCTCGAGCTATTTCAACAAGGCGCTTAGCCATCGCATCGCGACCATGGTCACGCAGATCGCGCGCATGGAAATCACCGTCACCCGCACGCCGGGCGAAGCGTTGCTGCTGGAAAACCAGCTGATCAAGACGCTCAAACCGCGCTACAACGTGATGTTGCGCGACGACAAGAGCTATCCCTACGTGCTGATCACGCGCGAACAATGGCCGCGCATCGCCGCGCAGCGGGGCGCGCGTTCGCAACCGGGGCGCTACTTCGGTCCGTACCCGAGCGTCGGCGCGGTGCGCGAGACGCTCAACCTGATGCACAAGCTGTTCCAGTTGCGTAATTGCGAGGACAGCGTGTTCCGCAACCGTTCGCGTCCCTGCCTGCAGCACCAGATCGGCCGATGCAGCGCGCCATGCGTCGGGCTGGTCGCGCAGGCCGAATACGATGACGCTGTGCGTCGCGCGGTCATGTTCCTGGAAGGGCGCAGCGAGGAACTGACCGCGGAGCTCGGACGCGAGATGGAGGCAGCCAGCCATGCGCTGGATTTCGAGCGCGCGGCGCGCATCCGCGATTTGCTCACCTCCGTTCGCACTGTGCAGGCGCGCCAGTTCGTCGATGGCAATGCGGCCGAGCTCGACGTGCTGGCCTGTGCGATCGACGGTGGCCGTGCCTGCGTGATGCTGCTGTCGTTCCGGGATGGGCGCAACCTTGGCACGCGCAGTTATTTCCCCAAGTTGAACGGCGCGGACAATGCGGAAGAAGTGCTGGGTGCGTTCGTGTCGCAGTACTACGTCGAGCAGACGCCGCCACGCGAGATCGTGCTGGACCGCGCCATCCCCGACACCGAGATGCTGGAAGAAGCCTTCACTGCGTCTGCCGGCCGGCGCGTGCAGATCAAGCACAGCGTGCGCGGCGAACGTGCCGGCTATCTTGAACTGGTCAGGCGCAACGCCGAGGTCGCGCTGGCGACCGAACTGTCCAGCCGCGCCGCGCAGGCCGCGCGCCTGGCCGACCTGCAGGACATGCTGGGCCTGGATGCGCCGCCCACGCGTATCGAATGCTTCGACATCAGCCACACCATGGGCGAGGCGACCGTTGCCTCAGACGTGGTGTTCGATGCGGAAGGCCCGGTGCGCAGCCAGTATCGCCGTTTCAACATTGCCGGGATCGAGCCGGGCGATGACTACGCCGCCATGCAGCAGGCACTGGAGCGCCGTTTCCGTCGCGCGGTGGAAGAGGATGGCGTGATGCCCGACCTGCTGCTGATCGATGGCGGCGTGGGGCAGTTGGCGCGTGCCAAGCAGGTGCTGGATGACCTCGGCATCGATGGGGTGCGGCTGGTCGGCGTGGCCAAGGGCGAGGCGCGCAAGGCCGGGCACGAGACGCTGGTGCTGCCCGATGGCCGCGAACTCACGCCCGGCGCGCAGTCGCCTGGGCTGCAACTGATCCAGCAGGTGCGCGACGAGGCGCATCGTTTCGCCATCACCGGGCACCGTGGACGCCGGCAGAAGGCCCGCAATACCAGCCGCATCGAGGAAATCCCCGGCATCGGTCCGCGTCGTCGCGCCAGCCTGCTGAAGCACTTCGGCGGCCTGGCCGGATTGAAGGCAGCCGGGGTGGACGAGATCGCGCGGGTCGAGGGCATCAACCAGCCGTTGGCCGAACGCATCTACACGGCCCTGCATGGTTTGGGCGAGAATGCGACATCGTGAACATGAAGCTGACTATCCCCACCATGCTGACGCTGGCCCGGATCCTGATGATTCCGGTGCTGCTGGTCGTGTTCTACCTGCCGTGGAAATGGACCAGTGTGGCGGCAATGCTGGTGTTCGCGCTGGCCTCGCTCACCGACTGGCTGGACGGCTGGATCGCGCGTCGCTACCACCAGTACTCCGCGTTCGGCGCGTTCCTGGACCCGGTCGCCGACAAGTTGATGGTGTCCACCGCCCTGTTCCTGATCGTGCAGGCGCACCCCACGCCGTGGATGGCGTGCTGGGCCGGCGTGATCGTCGGCCGCGAGATCGCCGTGTCGGCCCTGCGCGAGTGGATGGCGGAACTCGGCCAGCGCGCCAAGGTGAAGGTGCAAAGCCTCGGCAAGATCAAGACGATCGTGCAGATGGTGGCGATCGGCTGCCTGCTGTATTCGCCGTCGAAGGTGCCCGAGCCCTGGCTGTGGATGGGGCGCGAGGTCTTCATCATCGGCGACTGGGGCCTGGCGGTCGCGGCGCTGCTGACATTGTGGTCCGGCTTCGAGTACCTGCGCGCCGCCTGGCCAGTCCTGCGGGCAGCTGAAGGCAAGGCCGCGCCGGCATCCACGCCAAGTGTTGACAGCCTGCAAACCACCGGTAAAATGCACGGCTCAACGCGGGAATAGCTCAGTTGGTAGAGCGCAACCTTGCCAAGGTTGAGGTCGAGGGTTCGAGCCCCTTTTCC
>JACSSF010000220.1 GCA_014879375.1 Lysobacteraceae bacterium | reverse complement strand
CCGAGCGCGAGAGCATGGCGAAGGAGGTCTTCCACACCTTCGTCATCGGCGTGTATTTCTTCCCGCTGCTGGGGGGCTGGCTGTCGGATCGGTTCTTCGGCAAATACAACACCGTGCTGTGGTTTTCGCTGGTGTACTGCGCCGGCCACGCCTGCCTTGCCTTGTTCGAGGACAACCGGACCGGTTTCTACGCCGGCCTGTTCCTGATCGCGCTGGGTTCGGGCGGGATCAAGCCATTGGTGGTGAGCTTTGTCGGCGACCAGTTCGACCAGTCGAACAAGAGCCTGGCCAAGATCGTGTTCGACTTCTTCTACTGGACGATCAATTTCGGCAGCTTCTTCGCCAGCCTGCTGATGCCGCTGTTCCTGCGCAATTTTGGCCCCTCCATCGCGTTCGGCATCCCCGGCATCCTGATGGGCATCGCGACGTTGCTGTTCTGGCTGGGGCGCAAGGAGTACGTGCGCGTGCCGCCGACCAAGGGCGAGGACCCGGACTCGTTCTACCGGGTCTCGCGCACCGCGCTGACCCGCGAAGTGCCGGGCAAGGGCCGCCCGGGGTTGTGGGTGTGCATGGCGGGCTTCTTCATCGCGGCGGTGCTGCTGTTGATCGCCATCCCGATGCTGTTTGGCGTGCATCCCCCGTTCTGGCCGGAGGACTTCGGCTTCGTCATCACTGCATGCCTGGCGCTGGGCGTGATCATCCTGTTCGGCGGCGTTGGCGTGTCCATGCAGCTTGACCGCGCACGCGGCCTGCACCCGGATGCCTCGGTCGACAGCGTGCGCGCGGTGCTGCGCATCCTGATCATCTTCGCGCTCACCACGCCGTTCTGGTCACTGTTCGACCAGAAGGCATCGACCTGGGTGCTGCAGGGACGGCAGATGCACATCCCGACCGAGGCATGGTGGTGGCCGACCTGGCTGGTCAAGGATGCCGCGCAGATGCAGGCGCTCAATCCGCTGCTGATCATGCTGCTGATCCCGTTCAACAACATCGTGCTGTACCCGTTGCTGCGCAAGATCGGCTTCGACCCGACGCCGTTGCGCCGGATGGGGTGGGGCATCGTCTTCGCCGGCTTCGCATGGGTGGTCGCCGGCTTCATCCAGTTGCAGATGGACAGCGGCGCGCAGACTTCGCTGGCCGAGCAATTCTGGCCCTACCTGCTGCTGACCTTCGGCGAGGTGCTGGTCTCGGCCACCGCGCTCGAGTTCGCCTACAGCCAGGCGACCATCGCGATGAAGGGCGTGATCATGGCGTTCTGGTACCTCACCAGCACCTTCGGCAACCTGTGGGTGTTGCTGACCAATGCGCTGGTGCGTGACCCGGCCACGTCGGAGCGGATCGCCGCGAGCGGCTATTCGGAGAATGCCTTCCTGATGTTCTTCTTCGCGGGATTCGCATTCGTCGCGGCGCTGGCCTTCGCCCTGTACGCACGCACCTACCCCATGCAGGACAATTACCGGATGGTGGGCGAGGACGTGCCGTGACCACGATCATCATCATCGCCTTCACCGTGCTGGTGTCGTGGCAGGCGTTCAACAATCGCCGGCTGGAGGATCGCCTGATCCTCTGGCCGCCGGCGGTGTCGCGCTTCCACCAGTACGACCGGTTGCTGACCCACGGCTTCATCCATGCCGATTGGCAGCACCTGATCTTCAACATGATCACGCTGTTCTTCTTCGGCCGGCAGGTGGAGCAGGTGTTCGGCGGCGGCATAACCGGGATGCTCGGCTTCGTGTTCTTCTACCTGTCGGCGATCGTCATGGCAATCCTGCCGACTTACCTGCGGCACAAGAACGACAGCCATTACCGCAGCCTGGGCGCCTCGGGTGGCGTCTCGGCGGTGCTGTTTGCATTCATCCTGCTGGCCCCGTGGGCCAAGATGATCATCTTCCCGATTCCCATCCCGATCCCGGCGATCCTCTACGCGGTCTTGTACGTCGCGTATTCGATCTGGATGGACAAGCGCGGCGGCGACAACATCAACCACAGTGCGCATTTGTTCGGGGCCGCGTACGGCGTCTTGTTCATGGCAGTCCGGCAACCGGACCTGCTGCCGAATTTCGTGCGACAACTCGGTGGCGGCTGAGCGCCGCCCATGCTGGGTGCGGGATCAGGCGGCGCGGGTGATCATGTCGAGTTCGACCGGCTTGGCGGCGGCCTCGATCGCAGCTTCGAAAGCCTCGTCATCGGCATAGGTCTGCTCGAGGCGGCCGTAGACCAGCGCATCGAGATGGGAGAATTCGGCGTTGTCGATGTCGCCCCGGCTGGTGAGGTCGAACAGGCGATCGACGAGCTGTTGATTGCTGGACATGCTGGGCTCCGGCTTAGTCAGTGGTCTCGAAGGGGTATCAGCAGGAAGCGTGCCAATCGTTTTGTGCGGCAGGTCCGGGTTCCGGCAGCCGGTGCTCACGCCTTGCCCATGCCTGCATCGCTATAACGTGCCCAACCCGTCACAACCTGCCGCAACCGGTACTCACAGGAGCCCAGCATGACCCCGGAAATCCTTCACGACGCCAGCCGCCAGCGCTTCCTGACCATCGTCGATGGCCATGAAGGCTATGTGCAATATGAGTTGGCGGGCGATGTCATGGCCATCGTCCATACCATCGTGCCGGCAGCCATCGGCGGCCGGGGCATCGCCAGCGACCTGGTCCAGCACGCCTTCGATTACGCCCGGGCCGAGGGGCTGCGGGTGGCCCCGTTGTGCTCCTATGCCGAGGTCTGGCTGAGGCGTCACCCCGATTATGCGGACCTCGCAACCTGAACAGGCGGGGCAAGGGGGATACATTTACCTTCAACATGGTGTATGGTTCGCCCACTGTTTCAGCGGGATCACGGGACATTGTGATCTGATGCGGTTGATCTTGTGATCGCTCATCGCTTGCGTGTTGCCTCTTGCTCGACAGTCCGGCCCCGTGCCGTGTATCCATCAACTGTTTCAAGGAGTAACACTCATGTCCGACCGTCAAACCGGTACCGTCAAGTGGTTCAACGACGCCAAGGGCTTCGGCTTCATCACCCCGGAAAGCGGT
>JACSSF010000071.1 GCA_014879375.1 Lysobacteraceae bacterium | reverse complement strand
TGAAATGGCTGAAATCACCGCATCCATGGTCAAGGAACTGCGCGAGCGCACCGGCGCCGGCATGATGGAGTGCAAGAAGGCACTGACCGAGAACAACGGCGACATCGAGGCGGCGGCCGACTGGCTGCGCAAGACCGGTCTCGCCAAGGCCGACAAGAAGGCCGACCGCGTCACCGCCGAAGGCAAGATCGGCATGGCCCAGGCACCGGGCAAGGCCGTGCTGGTCGAAGTCAACTCCGAGACCGACTTCGTCGCGAAGGACGGCAACTTCACCACCTTCGTCGATGCCGTCGCCCAGGCTGCATTGAACGCCCCCGACATCGAGGCCCTGAAGGCCGAGAAGATCGGCAACGACACCGTCGAAGAAGCCCGCGCCGCGGTCATCGCCAAGGTCGGCGAGAACCTGCAGGTGCGTCGCATGGCCCGCATCGACAGCGGCAACACCATTGGCGCCTACGTCCACGGCGGCCGCATCGGCGTGCTGGTCGAGGTCAAGGGCGGCAACGAAGAGCTGGCCCGCGGCATCGCCATGCACATCGCCGCCATGAACCCGCCCTACATCTCGCCCGCGCACGTGCCGGCCGAGTTCGTCGAGCGCGAGAAGGAAATCGCCCTGGCCCAGGTCAAGGATTCGGGCAAGCCGGCCGAGATCCTGGAGAAGATGATCTCCGGCAAGATCGCCAAGACGGTCAGCGAAATCACCCTGACCGGCCAGCCGTACGTGCTGAACACCGACCAGACCGTCGAGGCTGCGCTCAAGGCCGCCGGCGCCGAAGTCCTGGGTTTCGAGCGCCTGGCTGTCGGCGAAGGCATCGAGAAGGTGGTGGAAGACTACGCCGCCGAAGTGATGAAGCAGGCGGGCCTCGCCTGATCGCGGGCGGCCACGCCGCCATCGCACGAAAACCCGCCGAAAGGCGGGTTTTTTGTTGCGCGCGACCGGCTCGCCCGGCTGCGTGAGCAGGCAGGCGGAGTAGAATGCGCCATCCCCTGACTTCCGGAGCCTCCATGTCCCAGCTCGCCCATCGTCGTGTCCTGCTGAAACTCTCCGGTGAAGCATTGATGGGCGATGAGGACTACGGCATCGACCCGAAAGTCCTGCAGCGAATCGCGCGCGAGGTGATGGAGGCACACGAGGCCGGCGCGGAGATCGCGCTGGTGATTGGCGGCGGCAACATCTTCCGAGGCGCGGGTCTGGCGGCCGGCGGCATGGACCGGGTGACCGGCGACCAGATGGGCATGCTGGCGACCGTCATCAATGCGCTGGCGATGCAGGACGCGCTGGAAAAAGTGGGCGGCAAGGCGCGGGTGATGAGCGCACTGAAGATCAACGACGTGTGCGAGGACTACATCCGCCGCCGCGCCGTGCGCCATCTGGAAAAGGGCCGCATCACCATCTTCGCCGCGGGTACCGGCAACCCGTTCTTCACCACCGACTCGGGCGCGGCCCTGCGCGCGATCGAGATCGGCGCCGACCTGCTGCTGAAGGCGACCAAGGTCGATGGCGTGTACGACAAGGACCCGAAGAAATTCCCCGACGCGGTGCGCTTCGACACCCTGGACTACGACGAGGTGATCCAGCGCAACCTGCAGGTGATGGACACCGCCGCGTTCGCGCTGGCCCGCGACGCCGAGCTGCCGATGCGCGTCTTCGACATGGACCAGCCGGGCGCGCTGCTGGGCATCCTGCGCGGCGAGCCGATCGGCACCCTGGTGCAGGGCCGCTCCACCCGCTGAAGCTGAAATAGTGTCCGCAGGCGCCACCTGACAGACTGCCGGCATGCTCGGACACTCGCACGGACACGACTCGGACCACGGACACGCCCACGGGCCGGGGGCGTTCTCCAATACCCGTACCTTTGCGCTGGTGACGCTACTCAACCTCGCCTTCACCGCGATCGAGGCGTTCTACGGCTTCTGGACCAACTCGCTGGCGCTGCTCACCGACGCGCTGCACAACCTGGGCGACGTGCTCGGCCTCGGCCTCGCCTGGGCGGCGGCGGTGCTGGCCAAGCGCCCGCCCAATGCACGCCATACCTATGGCTGGCGTCGCGCGACGCTGCTCTCGCCGCTCGCCAACGCGGTGCTGCTGGTCGTCTTTTCCGGCGCGCTCGGTTGGGAGGCGATTCGCCGCTTCAACGCGCCACCGGAAATCCCCGCGCTGCCGGTGATCGTGGTCGCGGCGATCGGCATCGGCGTCAATCTGCTCGGCGCATGGATGGTGCGTGGCGGCCATGACACCGATCTCAACCGCCGTGGCGCCTATCTGCACTTGATGGCCGATGCGGCGGTGTCTCTCGCCGCGGTGCTGGCGGGATTGGGGATGTGGTTTCTCGGCTGGTCGTGGCTGGACCCAGCCACCGCGTTGCTGATCAGCGTGGTGATCGCGGTGGGCGCATGGGCGCTGCTGCGCGACAGCTTCGAGGCGGCGATGGACGCGGTGCCGCGCAGCATCGATCGCGATGCGGTGCTGGTGTTCCTGTCCACGCGGCCGGGTGTCAGCGCCGTCCATCACCTTCACATCTGGGCGCTGGGCGCCGGGGAGATCGCGATGACCGCGCATCTTGTGCGCTCGCCGGGGGACGACCACGACGCCTTCATCGACGCACTGGTGCACGACCTCGACCACGAGTTCGGCATCAACCACCCCACCTTGCAGGTCGAGCACGGCAACCTGTGCGAGCACGACCTGCACGATCGCGCCCCGCACGCGCACTGACGCCGCGGCGATCACCCGGCGCGACCGCATCGCCCGGACACCCCTATAATCACCGGCTACGTTCGCCCGGAGCCGGTCATGATCAAGGACACCCACAAAGACGCGCAGACGCGCATGCAGAAGAGCGTCGAAGCGCTGCGTCACAACCTGGTCAAGGTCCGCACCGGGCGTGCCACCACCGCGCTGGTCGATGGCATCAAGGTGCAGAGCTACGGCTCGGACGTGCCGCTGTCGCAGGTCGCGAGCGTCGCCGTGACCGATGCACGTTCGCTCACCATCACCCCGTGGGACAAGCAGATGGTCAGCGTGATCGAGAAGGCGCTGATCAATTCGGACCTGGGCCTGACGCCGAACACCGCCGGCATGACCATCCGCATCAACATCCCCGCGCTGACCGAGGAGCGCCGCCGCGAACTGACCAAGGTGGTGCACGCCGAGGCCGAGGACGCGAAGGTCGCGATCCGCAACATCCGCCGCGATGCCAACCAGCAGGTCAAGGACCTCCTGAAGGACAAGCAGGTCACCGAGGACGACGTGCGTCGCAGCGAGGATGACGTGCAGAAGCTGACCGACAGCGCGATCAAGGACGTGGATGAGGTCGTCAAGGTCAAGGAACAGGAATTGATGGTCGTCTGAGGATGGGCCTGTTGCGCTCGCCCATGCTGCGTCATCGGCGGCACTCGGCATCGGTCACGTACTTCAGTACGTTCCCTCGCCTTCGGCCACCTCTTCCTTGCCTGGCCATCGCTCACGACGGCCCCGAAGTTCCGCAACAACAAACTCGATGAGCGACGCACCCGCCATCCCCCGCCACCTCGCCGTCATCATGGACGGCAACGGCCGCTGGGCCGAGCAACGCCGCCGCCCGCGCCTGATCGGCCATCGCGCCGGCGCGCGCGCGGTGAACCTGTGCGTCGAATATTGTCTTGAGCGCGGCGTCGAGGCGCTGACCCTGTTCGCCTTCTCCAGCGAAAACTGGGGGCGCCCGCAGGATGAAGTCAGCGGCCTGATGAAGCTGTTCGCCGGCACCCTGGACCGCGAGGCTGACGAACTCCACCGCCGCGGCATCCGCCTGCGTTTCATTGGCGATGCGACGCGTTTCTCCGACGACATCCGCCGCCGCATGGCGGCCGCCGAGGCGCTGACCGCCGGCAACTCGCGGATGACGCTCACCATCGCCGCAAGCTATGGCGGGCGCCAGGACATCGTCGAGGCTGCGCGCGCATTGGCGCGCGAGGTCGCGGCCGGCCACCTGTCGCCGGATGACATCGACGAAGCCCGTTTCGACCGCCACGTGGCCCTGTCCGACCTGCCCGCGCCGGACCTGCTGATCCGCACCGGCGGCGACCAGCGGATCAGCAATTTCCTGCTCTGGCAGGCCGCCTACACCGAGCTCTGGTTCACGCCGCGCTTGTGGCCGGAGCTGGATGCGGCCACACTCGGGCACGCCTTCGACGATTACGCACGACGCCAGCGCCGTTTCGGCCTGACCGGCGCGCAGGTCACGGCACCCGACCCGAACCTGCCTGACGCATGACCAAGACCCGTACCCTCGCCGCCCTCGTCATGGGCCCGCTCGCCATTCTGGCAGTGCTGTTCCTGCCCACGCCGTGGCTGATGGTGGTGGCCGCGGTGCTGTTCCTGGCCGGGCTGTGGGAGTGGTATCGCCTGGCCGATGTCGAGGACACCCTGACCCGCACCTTCCTGATCGCGGCCAACCTGCTGCTGATGGTGATGCTGGTCTGGGCGTCGCGCACCGATCGCGGCGGTTCGCTGGCGTTGTTCCACCTGGCCATCGTCATCGGCGTGGTCTGGTGGTGTTTCGCGGCGCTGTGGCTGCGTTTCCCCAATTTCGGCTCGCACCACGAAGGCTGGGCCCGGGCGATCAAGCTGGCGGCCGGCACCCTCGCCGTCATCCCGGCCTGGTGCGCACTGGCGGTGATCCACGGCGATCCGTCCCAGACCACCAAGGTCGGCATCATCCCGAGCAATCACCTGTGGCTGCTGACCGCCTTGATGATGATCTGGATGGCGGACACCGGCGCGTATTTCGCCGGACGCAAGTTCGGCAAGCACAAGCTCGCGCCGCGCATCAGCCCCAACAAGACGGTGGAAGGCCTCGCCGGCGGGGCCATCGCCGCGACCGTGTTCGGCCTGATCTTCGCGATGATCGCCGGGGCCAGCGTCGCCGACCTGCCGTGGGTGGCGCTGACCGCGCTGATCACCGTCGCCGCGTCAGTCGTCGGCGACCTGTTCGAGAGCCTGCTCAAGCGCCACGCGAACGTGAAGGACTCCAGCGACCTGATCCCCGGCCACGGCGGCCTGCTCGACCGCATGGACAGCGTGCTGGCCGCTCTCCCGGTGTTCGCACTCTGCAAAGCCAGCTTCGGTTTCTGAGATGGAGGGGGTGCGGCGCATCGCCATCTTCGGCGCGACCGGGTCGATCGGTGCCTCGGCGCTGGACGTCATCGCCCGCCACCCGGAGAAATATCGCGCAACGGTGCTGGCCGCCGGCCATCGCGTCGATGCGCTGATCGACCTCTGCCGCGTGCATCGCCCCGATCACGCGGTGATCGCCGACGAGGCCGCGTTCGCCGCATTGCGCGACGGCCTGCGCGACGCCGGCCTCTCCACGCAAGCCCACGCCGGCCTCGCCGCGATGGACGCACTGGCCGCTTCCGACGCCTGCGACACCGTGATCGCCGCGATCGTCGGCGCCACGGGGCTGTCCTCGACCCTCGCCGCCGCACGCGCCGGCAAGCGCCTCTTGCTGGCCAACAAGGAGTCGTTGGTATTGGCCGGCGAACTGTTGATGGCCGAAGTCGCCGCCGCCGGCGGCACCCTGGTGCCGATCGACAGCGAGCACAACGCGATCTTCCAATGCCTGCCGCCGGGCCGCCCCGATGGCATCGCCCGGATCATCCTGACCGCCTCGGGCGGGCCCTTCCGTGGCCGCAGCCGCGCGGAACTGGCGGATGTCACCCCGGCGCAGGCCATCGCCCACCCCAAATGGTCGATGGGCCCGAAGATCTCGGTCGATTCCGCCACCCTGATGAACAAGGGGTTGGAGGTGATCGAGGCACATCACTTGTTCGGCATGCCGGGCGAGCGCATCGAGGTGCTGGTGCATCCGCAGTCGCTGGTGCATTCCTTCGTCGAATTCGTCGATGGCTCGACGCTGGCGCAATTGGGGCTGCCCGACATGCGCACCACGCTCGCGGTGGGCCTCGCCTGGCCGCGGCGCGTGGCGTCGGGCGTGGCGGGCCTGGACCTCATCGGCCAGGGCGGCCGGCTGGATTTCGAGCCACCGGACCTCGATGCCTTCCCTAGCCTGCGCCTTGCCTACGAGGCCTTGCATGCCGGCGGCACCGCGCCCGCGATGCTCAATGCGCTGAACGAAGAAGCTGTTTCAGCCTTTCTTCAGGGCCGAATTGCTTTTCTGGACATCCCCGCGCTGGTCGAAGATGGTTTGGCCGCGCTCCCGCCCACCCGGGCGGAATCGCTCGAGGTGTTGCACGCAGCCGACCAAGCCGCGCGGCGACACGGGCAAGCAGCGATTTCGCGCCTCACCTGAACTGATGCGACCGCATGAATGACTTCGCCGGCTCGGTGTTCTGGCTGATCGTCAGCCTGGGGCTCCTGGTCACCTTCCACGAGTTCGGCCACTTCTGGGTCGCGCGGCGTTTCGGCGTCAAGGTGCTGCGCTTCTCGGTGGGCTTCGGCAAGCCGCTGTGGACCAAACACGGCAAAGACGGCACCGAATACGTGATTGCCGCCATTCCGCTGGGCGGCTACGTGAAGATGCTGGACGAGCGCGAGGGCGATGTGCAGGAGGACGAGCTCGGGCGCGCCTTCAATCGCAAGTCGGTCTGGCAACGCATCGCGATCGTCGCCGCCGGCCCCATCGCCAACCTGCTGCTGTGCGTGGCCCTGCTGTGGGGCATGTTCGTGGTCGGCCGGCCCGATTTCGCCCCGGACATCGGTCGCGTGCAGGGCGTGGCCGCCGAATCAGGCTTCAAGCCGGGCGATCATCTGCTTGCCATCGACGGCCGTCCGACGCCCAGCTGGAGCGAGGCCGGGATGGCGCTCATCACCTCCTCGCTTGATCGCCAGCCGGTGACCGTGGAAGTGACCGACGCGGGCGGCCAGCACCGCGAACGCATCCTGCACCTGGAGCGCCTGCCGGCGGGCGTGAAGGAGCGCGAGGCTCTTGGCGCGATCGGCCTGGTCCCCGCCCACGCCATCGCACCGGCGGTGGTGGGCGAGGTCGCGACGGACGGCCCTGCCGTCGGCAAATTGCAGGCAGGCGACCGCATCCTCGCGGTGGACGGGCAAGTGACCCGTGACTTCGAAGCGCTGCCTACGCCGATCACCGCCGCGGGCGAGGCCGGTCGCGCGGCGCAGTTGCGCGTCGAGCGCGACGGCCAGCAACTCACGGTCGACGTCACCCCCAGACAGCTCAAACGCCCCGACGGCGCGACCTACTGGGGCATCGGCATCGCCGCCGCGCAGACCGGCAATCCGCCGCATACGGCACTGTTGCGGCACGGACCGCTTGCGGCGATTCCGGCGGCGTTCAGCGAAACCTGGCGTCTTGCACGTGATTCGGTGGGGATGATCGGGCGGATGATCAGCGGCCGCGCATCGACCGAAAACGTCTCCGGCCCCATCACCATCGCCCGCTACGCCAACGCATCGGCCGACATGGGCCCCGCCTGGTTTTTGAACTTTCTGGCCCTGGTGTCACTCAGTCTTGCCATCATCAACCTGTTGCCGATTCCGATGCTGGATGGCGGACACCTGCTGTATTACCTTATCGAGTTGGCCAAGGGACGCCCCTTGGGCGATCGCGCCATGGCTTTCGGCCAGTACATCGGTCTGGCCTTCCTCGCCTGCCTGATGGGGCTGGCGTTCTACAATGACCTCCATGGTCTGCTGCGATGACACCCGCCGCAGGCTTCACCATGCAAACCGGATCCCCGTAATGACGCGAAGCCCCACCCGTCGCCGCCTGCTCGCCCTTGCCCTCGCCTCCGCACTCGCGGCTCCCGCCTGGGCGCAGTCGATCGACCCGTTCACCGTCAGCGACATCCGCGTGGATGGCCTGCAACGCATCTCCGCAGGTACGGTCTTCACCTACCTGCCAGTCGAGCGCGGCGACCGGATCGACCAGGCCAAGGCCGGCGAGGCGATCCGCGCGCTCTACAAGACCGGTTTCTTCCAGGACGTCCGCCTCGATCGCCAGGGCGACATCCTGGTGCTGACCGTCGTCGAACGACCGGCCATCAACAAGCTGACGGTCGATGGCAACAAGGACCTGCAGACCGAGCAGCTGATGGGCAGCCTGAAGGACATCGGCCTGTCCGAAGGCGAGACCTTCGACCAGATGAGCCTGGACCGGGTGAAGCAGGAACTGACCCGCGCCTACCAGAACCGCGGCAAATACAACGTCGAGATCACCCCGACGGTGACCAAGCTCGACCGCAATCGGGTCGACATCGCGATCAAGATCAAGGAAGGCAAAGCGGCCAAGATCCGCCACGTCAACGTGATCGGCAACGACATCTTCAGCGACAAGCAGTTGCTGGGCGGTTGGGAATCGCGCCCCAGCAACTGGCTGAGCTGGTATCGCCGCGACGACCAGTATTCGAAGGAAAAGCTCTCCGGCGACCTGGAGAAGCTGCAGTCCTACTACCTGGACCGTGGCTACATCGATGCGGAGGTAGGCGCCGACAACACCCAGGTCTCGATCAGCCCGGACAAGCGCGATGTCTACATCACCGCCGGCCTGACCGAAGGCGAGCAGTACAAGATCTCGACGGTCGGCGTCAGCGGCGACACCGTGCTGCCGAAGGAAGACGTGGAGAAGATCGTCGCGGTGTTCGTGAGGCCCGACGACGTCTTCTCGCGCGCGCGCCTCGAGGCCGCGACCGACAGCATCACCGCGTCGCTCAGCAACGTCGGCTATGCCTTCGCCCAGGTGCAGCCGACGCCCGACGTCAATCGCGAGAACCGCACCGTCGGCATCGACATGCAGGTGGTGCCCGGGCCACGCGTCAACGTGCGCCGCGTCGTCTTCAAGGACAACAACCGCACCAAGGATGAAGTGCTCCGCCGCGAGATGCGCCAGTTCGAAGGCGCGTGGTATTCGCAGGCGGCGATCGATCGCTCCAAGATCCGCCTGCAGCAGCTGGGTTACTTCGAGACCGTCGACATCGAGAGCCAGCCGGTTCCGGGCAGCAACGACCAGGTCGACCTGATCGTCAAGGTCAAGGAAACCAATTCCGGCCAGGTGATGATGGCGCTGGGTTATTCGCAGCTGGGCGGCATGCAGATCAGTGCACAGCTGTCCGAGAACAACTTCCTCGGCAGCGGCAATCGCGTGTCGGTCGCTGCCACGCGCAGCGGATACCAGAAGCGCTACGACTTCTCGTTCCTCAACCCCTACTTCACCGACAACGGCGTGTCGCTGGGCTACAACCTGTTCTGGAACGAATTCGACTACTCCGACTTCAACGTCGCCCAGTATTCGACGAGTTCCGGTTCGGCGCAGGCTTTCCTCGGCATCCCGATCACCGAATACGACACCGTCAGCTGGATGATGGGTGTCGACAGCAAGGAAGTCCTCGCCCTGTCGGGACAGACACCCGACGTAATCGTGGATTACATCAACGCGATCGGCAACCAGACCTTCCACTCATGGCGTACGCAGTTGGCCTTCGCACGCGACACGCGCAACCATGCGCTGACCCCGACGGCCGGCACCTACCAGCGCGTCAGCATGGAGGCCACGTTGCCGGGTTCCACCGTGCAGTACTGGAAGCTTGAATACCAGTTCTCGAAATACTGGCCGCTCAGCCCCTATTTCGTAATGAACACCGGCTTCAACCTGGGCTACGGCGATTCGTACGGCAAGGAATTCACCCGCAACCTCTGTCACACGCCGCCATCGGTCATAGACAGCGATGGTGATGGCGAACCCGACACCTATGTCCCCAGCCCTGCACCCAGTGACCCCTGCGAAACCACCTCGTCCGATTACGTGAAGACGGTGACGGCAACCGGCCTGCCCTTCTTCGAGAACTACTACGCGGGCGGTGTATCGACGTCGGGACGCGTACGCGGTTTCGTCGACAACACGCTGGGGCCTCGTGTTCCCAACCTTTATGGCTACCTGCAACCCCTGGGTGGCGCCCTGAAGACCATCGGCACGGTGGAAATGTTCTTCCCCAAGCTGATCGACAGCCCGGCCGCGCGCGTGTCAGCGTTCGTCGACTTCGGCAACGTGTACAAGGATTTCGATGCGTTCAGCGCGAAGGACTTCCGCGTCTCCACCGGTATCGCGCTGATGTGGCGCTCGCCGATGGGACCGATCACGATCAGCTACGCACTGCCGCTGCGCAAGGAAGACGACGATCGCATCGAGCGCCTGCAGTTCACCTTCACCGGCGCGTTCTGACCGGCGCATGACGGCGACCTTCACCGCGGCAGGACTCGCGCAGCGGTTCGGGCTCGACGTGGTGGGCGACGGCGACGTCGCCGTCGACGGGGTGGCGACGCTGGCAACGGCAAGGCCCGGCCAGCTCGGCTTCCTCGCCAATCCACGCTATCGAAATCAACTGGCCACGACCCAGGCCAGCATCGTGGTGATGCGCGCGGATGACGCAAGCGATGCCCCGATGACCGCGCTCGTCGCCCGCGATCCGTACGCCGCGTTTGCACGCATCGCCGCCCTGTTCGAGCCCGTCGCCGAGCAGCCAGCAGGCATCCATCCCTGCGCCGTGATCGCCGCCGACGCGGTGATCGACCCGAGCGCCCACATCGGCCCGTTCGTCAGCATCGGTGCACGCAGCCACGTCGGCGCCGGCGCGGTGATCGGCCCGGGCTGCGTGATCGGCGATGACTGCGTGGTCGGCGCCGGCAGCGAGCTGGTCGCCCGGGTCACCTTGGTGACGCGGGTGCGGCTGGGCCAGCGCGTGCGCATCCATCCGGGCGCGGTGCTGGGCGCGGACGGCTTTGGCTTGGCGATGGCCGAAGGCCGCTGGCTGAAGGTGCCGCAGCTGGGCGGGGTCAGGATCGGCGACGATTGCGAGATCGGCGCCAACACCTGCATCGACCGCGGCGCACTGGAGGACACGGTGCTGGAGGAAGACGTCCGCCTCGACAACCAGATCCAGGTCGGCCACAACGTGCACATTGGCGCGCACACGGCGATGGCCGGCTGCGCGGCGGTGGCGGGCAGCGCCAAAATCGGGCGCTATTGCCTGATCGGTGGCGCGGCCGGGGTGCTCGGCCACCTCGAAATCACCGACCAGGTGATGGTGACGGCGATGAGCCTGGTCACGCATTCCATCCGCGAGCCCGGGGAGTATTCATCGGGCACGCCGTTGATGGACAATCGCAGCTGGCGCAAGAGCGCCGCTCGTTTCAAGCAACTGGACAAGCTGTTCCGCGGCATGCGTGGCGGCGAGAAGGAATCCACATGACCGACCTCGAATTGCCCGTCGACATCGAACGCATCCGCGAGATGCTGCCGCATCGCTATCCCTTCCTGCTGATCGATCGCGTGGTCGGGTTCGAATCCGGCAAGCGGATCAAGGCGTGGAAGAACGTCAGCATCAACGAGCCCTTCTTCAACGGCCACTTCCCCGCGCACGCGGTGATGCCGGGCGTGCTGGTGATCGAGGCGCTGGCCCAGGCCGGCGGCTTGCTCAGCCACATGACCCGCGGCGGCCCGAGCGTCGGCAAGCTGTCTTACCTGGTGAAGGTGGATGCGGCCAAGTTCTCGCGCATGGTGGTGCCGGGCGATCGCCTGGAACTGGAGGTCGAGATCAAGCGCGAGATCCGCAACATGGTGCAGTACGTCGGCACCGCGAGCGTGGACGGCAAGCAGGTCGCCTGCGCCGAGATCCTTTGCGCCGAGGTCGATGCCTGAGGTGTCCACCATCCATCCCACCGCCGCCATCGACCCCTCCGCCAGGCTGGCGGACGATGTCGTGGTCGGCGCCTACACGGTGATCGACGCAGAGGTGGAAGTGGGAGCCGGCACCGTGATCGGCCCGCATTGCAGCATCACCGGCCCGACCCGGATCGGGCGCGACAACCGCATCCACGGCCACGCCGCGATCGGCGGTGATCCGCAAGACAAGAAGTTCCGCGGCGAGCGCGTCGCGCTGGAGATCGGCGACGGCAACCACATCCGCGAGTTCGTCACCATCAATCGCGGCACTGGCGACGGCGGCGGGATCACCCGCATCGGCAACGACAATTGGCTGCTGGCCTACGTGCACGTCGCGCACGACTGCCAGATCGGCAGTCATTGCGTGTTCTCCAACAACGCGACGCTGGCCGGCCACGTCATCGTCGGCGACCACGTCATCCTCTCGGGCTTCGCCGGCGTGCACCAGTTCTGCCGCATTGGCGACCACGCCTTCATCGGCATGGGGGCGTTCGTCAACGGCGACGTGCCGCCCTACCTGATGGTCGCGCAGGAGAAATACGCGCGGCCACGCGGCATCAACGCCGAAGGCCTCAAGCGCCGCGGCTTCGATGCAGCGCGCATCGCCGCGATCAAACGCGCCTACCGCGCGCTTTACATGGGCGATGCCAAGCTGGACGAAGCGAAGGCGGAGATCGCCGAGATCGCCGCCGGCAGCGACGATGTGCGCGCCTTCCTCGATTTCATCGAGCGCGGCGAGCGGCCGCTGCTGCGCTGACATGCCCGTGCGCATCGCGCTGTGCGCAGGCGAGGCCTCGGGCGACCTGCTCGGCGCGGGCCTGATCGACGAACTACGCAAGCGCTTTCCGGACGCGGAATTCGCCGGCATCGGCGGGCCGAGGATGCGCGCCGCGGGACTCGACGCCTGGTTTGATGCGCAGGAACTCGCGGTGATGGGGCTGGCCGAGGTGCTTGCGCACCTGCCGCGCCTGCTGACATTGCGCAAGACCTTCCGCCAACGCGTGCTGGACTGGCAACCCGATGTCTTCATCGGCATCGACGCGCCCGACTTCAACCTGGGCGTGGAGAAATGGCTCAAGACCCGCGGCATCCGCACCGTGCATTACGTCAGTCCGAGCGTGTGGGCGTGGCGCGAGTCGCGCGCCGAGCGCATCGGCGAATCCGCCGACTGTGTGCTCTGCCTGTTCCCGATGGAGCCACCGATCTACGCGCGCCATGGTGTCGATGCGGTCTTCGTCGGCCACCCGTTGGCGGATGAAATCCCGCTGACGCCCGATCACGATGTCGCGCGCGCGCGCCTGGGCGTCACCGGTGATGCTCGCGTACTGGCCGTGCTGCCGGGTTCGCGCCTCGGTGAAATTCGCCGGATGCTGCCGGTATTTCTGGATGCGGCTGCGTTGCTGTCCCAGGCCACGCCTGATCTCCGGCTGCTCATCCCCGCCGCCAATAACGAATGCCGCGTCGCCATCGATGCCGAACTCGCCACCCGCAGCGATGGTGCACTCCATGCCCGCGTGCTCGATGGCGACGCACAGGACGCAATGATCGCCAGCGATGCCGTGCTGCTGGCCTCCGGTACGGCCGCGCTGGAAGCGATGCTGTGCAAGCGCCCGATGGTGATCGGTCATCGCATCGCCCCGCTCACCTATCGCATCGTCAAGGCCTTCGGCCTGCTCAAGAGCGCACACGTCAGCCTGCCCAACGTGCTGGCCCGGGAAGCACTGGTGCCCGAATTGCTGCAGGACGAGTGCACACCGCAGAACCTCGCCACGGCGGTCGGTCATTGGCTGGACGATGCCGATGCGGTCGATGCGCTGCTGCCGCGATTCGACGCGATCCATCGCGAGTTGAAGCAGGACGCGTCCGCCCGCGCCGCCGAGGCCATCGCATCGATGCTGGCAACAGGACCGGTACGTTGAATCCGATGGACGATCTCTTCGCGCCACCGCCGGGCTTGATTGCCGGTGTGGACGAGGCCGGTCGCGGCCCGTTGGCGGGCCCGGTCACCGTTGCCGCCGTTATCCTCGACCCCAGCCGCCCCATCGACGGGCTGGATGATTCGAAGAAGCTCACCGAAGCACGCCGCGAAGCCTTGGCGCCCGTGATCCGCCAGCTGGCGATGTCTTGGCACGTGGAATTCGTCGAGGCCGATGAAATCGACGAACTCAACATCCTGCAGGCCACGCTCACCGGCATGCGCCGCGCCCTGCTGGGCCTCGCCATCGCGCCCAGCTTTGCCCGCATTGACGGCAATCGCCTGCCCAGGCACCTGCCGTGCCCTGCCGAGGCACTGGTCGGTGGCGATGCACTGGACCCGGCGATCATGGCTGCCTCGATCCTCGCCAAGACCGCCCGCGACGCACGCCTGCGCGAGCTGGACCGCGAATTCCCGCAATACGGTTTCGCCCGGCACAAGGGTTATCCGAGCCCCGGCCATCTCGCTGCGCTGCGGGAACATGGCCCGTGCCCGGCACATCGGCGCAGTTACGCCCCGGTCCGGCGCGCGCTGGAAGCCCGCCGCTGACGCGACCGGAGGCGCACGGCTGTCAAGCCTTGTCCGGCCCTGCCCAAGCCCCTACCCTGAGGGTATATCGCGCGCCCAGCGCCTGACCGGATCGCATGTCGCACCGCTTCGCCCATCTCCAACTGCACAGCGAGTATTCGCTGGCCGATTCCACCGTCCGCATCGAGGAACTGGTGGATGCGGCGGCAAAGCGTGGCATCCCGGCGCTGGCGATCACCGACCGCAACAACCTGTTCGCACTGGTCAAGTTCTTCAAGGCCGCGGAAAACGCCGGCATCAAGCCGATCGCCGGGGCGGATCTGGCCATCGGCCTGTCGGGCGAGCCCGTGCATTGGCTCACTCTGCTCTGCCGCGATGACGGTGGCTACAAGGCATTGTCGCGGCTGATCTCGCGCGCGTGGATGGAAGGCCATCGCAACGACGGCGTCGCCATCGCCCCGCACTGGCTGGATGAAGAAGACCTCTCCGGGCTGATCGCGATCGCGGGGCGCGCATCGGATGTCGGCGCGTTGTCGGCGATGAATCGCCACGACCATGCCGAAGCCGCGTTGCATGACCTGCAATCGCGCTTCGGCGATCGCCTCAATCTGTCGATCAGCCGCACCGGCCGCGAAGGCGAGGAAGCCTTCAACGACTTTGCGATGGCGATGTCGTCCCGGCACGGCATCCCGCTTGTCGCCGGCAACGATGTGCGCTTCATCGACGCCGACGGCTTCGAGGCGCACGAGGCGCGCGTGTGCATCGCCTCCGGCCGCGTGCTGGACGACCCCAAGCGCCCACGCGACTACACCGACCAGCAATACCTGAAGTCCGCCGATGAAATGGCGGAACTCTTCGCCGACGCGCCGGATGCCATCGACAACACGTTGTGCCTGGCCGAGCGCTGCAACGTCAGCCTCAACCTGGGCACGTATTACCTGCCCGATTTCCCGATCCCGGACGGGCACGACCTGGAAAGCCTGATCCGCACGCAGTCGGCCCAGGGCCTTGCCGCGCGGCTCGAGAAACAACCGCTCGCTCCGGGCAAGACCCACGAGGACTACGACGCGCGCCTGACTCGCGAGCTCGACGTGATCCTGGAGATGGGGTTTCCCGGCTACTTCCTGATCGTCGCGGACTTCATCAACTGGGGCAAACAACACGGCATCCCGGTGGGGCCTGGGCGCGGCTCGGGTGCAGGCTCGCTGGTCGCCTGGGCGCTCGGCATCACCGACCTCGACCCGTTGCCCTACGACCTGCTGTTCGAGCGATTCCTCAACCCCGAACGCGTGTCGATGCCCGACTTCGACATCGACTTCTGCATGGACCGCCGCGACGAGGTGATCGATTACGTCGCGCGCAAATACGGTCGCGACCGAGTCAGCCAGATCATCACCTACGGCACCATGGCGGCAAAGGCAGTGGTGCGCGATTCGGGCCGCGTGCTCGGCTTCCCCTATGGCTTCGTCGATGGCGTGGCGAAGCTGATCCCGATGACGCTCGGCATCGGCCTGGAAGATGCGCTTGGCCAGACCGAGAAATCCAGGAACGACGATGTCTGGCGCAGCGATGAACTCATCGCGCGCTATCGCGACGAAGACGACGTGCGCGATCTGCTCGATCTTGCCCTGCAACTCGAAGACCTGACCCGCAACGCCGGCAAGCATGCGGGCGGCGTGGTGATCGCGCCGAAACCACTCGCCGAGTTCTGCCCGCTGTTCGCCGAACATGATGTCGACGGCCTCGGCAAGAACCCGGTGACGCAGTTCGACAAGGACGATGTCGAGGCGATTGGCCTGGTCAAGTTCGACTTCCTCGGCCTGCGCACGCTGACCATCATCGACTGGGCGGTGAAGGCGATC
>JACSSF010000086.1 GCA_014879375.1 Lysobacteraceae bacterium | reverse complement strand
GTCCGGGGCAAGCAGGCGATGGAATACCCGGCAGTGGGTATCGGTCCAATCCATCATCGGGGCGACGGAGAGCGCCCAGCCCGGAATATCCGGACCGGCGCTGGGCGCGATGTGGGCAAGGTGCGACGACATGGCCGTCATTATCCCCTGCCCCGCGACATCGCCCAACGACAACGCCCGGCCGAAGCCGGGCGTCGATGCATCGTGATGCGGGAAGGGCTCAGCCACGGCCCTTGCCGTTTCCGTTGTCGTTCTTGGACTTGCCGCGATTGCCTTTGGCCTTGCCGTTGTCGTTGTGGCCCTTGGCTTTGCTGCCGGCCTGGGCCGGCTTGCCGTGGCTCCCCGATGCATGCGACGCGCCGTGCTTGCCCTTGCCACGGTCCGGATAGGCGCGCTCCAGCTCGGCATCGAGCACGATCGGCCGGCCCCAGCGGTCATAGCTCGGCACGAAGCCGCGCTTGAGCTGGTGGAATTCGGCCGAGCCCGGCTTGATGCCCATGCGCTGGGCCACGGCGCCCCAGCCTTGGCCATGATCGCGGTCCCACACATCCACCACGTTGCGACAGGGGATGCCAAGGATGTGCGCGATCGAACAGGCGTAATACACATCGCCCGGCGCCCAGTTGCGCTGCACCAGCAGATCGCTGACGAGGTCGCGCGGCGCGCCGTAGTAGCGCACCATCTCGTTCACGAACGGATCGCGATAACGCATGCCGTAGCTGTTGATGTCGCCCAGGCGCTGATCGATCCACACATCGCCGCTGCGCGGATTCCAGCTGATGTCCTGCGCGGCAAGCGGGGCGCTGGTCGCGCCGATGGCCAGCGCAAGCGCCAAGGCCTTCAAATCCAGTGGCTTCATGATGGTTTCCTCCTGTGCATGGCGCCAGGCTGCGGGCTGGCGGTTGAACTTGCCATGAAAAACGCGATGTCACGGCCTGCCCGGCGCGAGGGTCCACCCGACCGGCAGGCCTGTGCGCGTGGCGCGAGGATCAACGCTCGCTGAGGACGAAGTTGCCGACCGACACGCCGATGTCCCAGCCCGAGCCGGTGCCGGTCAACGCCAGCGACACCGAGCCCTTGGTCACCACCTGCGCCTTGCTGGACTTGCCCGCGCCAGCATGTGCCTCCGCCGCCGCGTAGCCGCCCAGCACCTCGCGGATGTTGTAGATGCCGGAAAATTCGCCGCGGCCATGATCGATGCGCGACTTGCCGAAAGTGATGCCGCCCCCGCGCGAGGTGATCCGCACCGGCAGCTGCTCGCCATTGGAGCAGGTGACCGTGCCCTCGCCCTCGGCGGTTTTGTAGAACGCCGACCAGCCCTGCATGCTGAAACGCAACTCGCAGTCGAGTGGCCCCTCGGCGCGCGCGATGGACGGTGCCAGCGCAGCGGCCAGCAACGCAAGGCCCGTCAGCCAGGGCAGCAGGAACGCGAGGGGGGATCGGGGGATCGGTGACATCTGGGCAAGTCTGCCAAAAAGACGGGGCGGATGTGGAGTGAGCGGTTGCGTGACGGTCATCAAGCCGGTGGCGCATGAATCAGGGACAGCACCCGCAGATGCTGTCCCTGCAAGATGGCTGGCCTTGCGGCGAGCCGCTAGAGGCGATCAATCATCGTAGCGATCACGGTCACGCCAGCGACGATCGTCGCCGTAGTAGCCGTAGCGACCATCGCGACGATAGCCGCGGTAACCGTCACGATCACGGCGGGGATCGTAATAGGTCACCGTGCACTTGCCCCTGCTATTGCACCTCACATTGTCGCGGCTGCCCGCGCCATTCCGGTAATACCCATAGGCATTGCCGTAGGGCGGCCCGGCGCGATGCATGGTGCGGTAGTAGACCGGGCGGCCGTAGCGATCGCGCTGCACGATCAAGCGGTCGTCGGGACCGTAGTTGCCGTGGCGGTAATAAGGCTGCCCGCCCCGCAGGATCACGTCGCTGACATCGACCAGCACGCGGGTCAGCGCATCCTGCGCATGGGCCTGTTGCGGCAAGGCCATGGCACCCATGCCAAAGCCGGCAGCCAAGACGGCCGGGGCCATCCAACGAGTCAAGGTCTTCATCCTGCACCTCCTGTAGGGGAGCCACCCGATGTGGCCACGAGTCCACCATCGCGCGCTGTCAGTGAACGGGCTTTTAACCCGACGCGCCTTTCGTTCAAATATTCAGCTTGATGTCGAAAAGATTCAACGGCAGGCTTCGCGGACCTCGTCGTCGAGCTGGATCATGCGGTCGTAAGTCATCCGCATCCATTCCTTCTGGCGGATGCGGTCACGTCGCTGGCGGGCGCGCTCGCAGCGCGTGGCAGAGGAAGCCTCCGCGTTGTTTCGCCCACTTCCGCGGAATGACACCGGGCGCTGGCGCAACGCGGCCTCGCGCCGACTGGCTTGCTGCCACTGGGCGATTTCGTCCTGACGGCGCTTGAGCTCGACGTCGTGGCGCGGATCGGCTTCGACGACGCGTTGCCAGACTTCGCGGCTGCCGGCCGGGCAGGCCTCGCTCACATAGATGGCGCGACCGCCCGCCATCGTGCATTTGCGCAGTTCCGCGGCCACGACATCGCCCAAGCCCAGCCCCATTGCCATCACCACCACCATCAGGCCGATGCACGCGAACATCGCGCATCGCCACCCGCCATCGCCTCGTCCCCGCATCGCCGCGCTCCTTCGCATCGCACGCGGGCAGCGTGGGGCGCACGGACAACGCGCGCCATCAGGGTTTTCCCCGACGCGGTTAGGGCGAAGCCGCCTCGCGCGTGATCGCGTCCACCAGCGCCGGCAATTCGGCGGCTTGGTCGGCTACGCGCAGACGCGGATGCGCGGCATCGACATCGGCCTCGGCTTCGTGCGCCCAAGTGACGTGGTAGGGGACGTGGATGCCCCAAGCGCCCAGCTCCAGCAGCGGCGCGATGTCCGAGCGCAGCGAATTGCCGATCATCACGAATTCGCTCGGCGCGACACCGAACTCCTGCAGCAGGCGCGCATAGGTGGGCGCGTCCTTCTCGCTGACGATCTCGATGCGCCCGAACCAGCGCGACAGGCCCGACTCGCGCACCTTGGCTTCCTGGTGGAACA
>JACSSF010000217.1 GCA_014879375.1 Lysobacteraceae bacterium | reverse complement strand
GGCGTTGTCCTTGGTGATGACGTCCTGGCTGGGCACGTCCATCACCTGCTCCATCATGTTGATCTTGCGACCGACGCCCTGGTAGATCGGGATCAGGAAATGCAGGCCTGGCGACATCGTGTGGGTGTACTTGCCGAAGGCCTCGACCGTCCATTCATAGCCCTGCGGCACCATCCGCACTGCCTTGAACAAGACGATGACACCCGCCACCAGCAAGACAATCGCCAACATCGGTCCCGTAAACATCGCCACCCTCCTCGTTGTGAAACCCGAGTATACGGAGTGGCGATGACAGCGCGCCCGTGCCGGACGCTTACGCGCCGACCGGGGGCGCCGCGCCTTCTGCCAGCGCGATGCGGCGGGCGATGCCGCGGCCGATCTCCGATACCGCGGCCCAGCCCAGGCCCGCGCCACGGCTGCCCATGCCGGGCATCACCTGCAACAGCGAAGCCTTCCACCCGCACTCGCCCGTGCACAGGCGACGCAAGGTGCAGGTCGCGCAGATGCGGTATCTCGCCTCGCCCGCGACGCAGGGCAGCCGCGTGCGCAAGGATTCCCACGCGTCGTAATCGCTGTCGGGCAGCAGGAACAGGCGCAGGCAGCTGCGTCCACCATCGTCGAGAAAACGCAGGCTTTCACGCACGCCATCGTTGTCCACGCAGCTTTCCGCGCACACCGTGCGGGCGCTCTGCCAGCCGCCGAGCTCGCCGCTGCGACTCGGATACAGGCACAGCAGCGGGCCGACCTCGGCCAGCGCGTCGCCGCGCAACATCGCCAAGGAAGCCCGCGGGAACACGCCCTGCCGACACATGCGTCGCCTACTTGGTCAGGATCAGCTTGTCGTTGCGGGTGTGGCGCAGCCGGTAGTAGGTATCACCATGACGGATGATGAGCTCGCGGCCGCCACGCAACAGTGCTCGGCTGCTGACCATCGCCAGCGTGGCCGGCGATATTGGGGCCGGGCGGAGGATGTCGCCGCGCTCGCCGGCGTGGCTGTCGGCATGGGGCTCGGTGGCGGGCTGGAGATCGAACATCGCGGGCACCTTGGCTGGGTTTTAAATGAGAATAATTATCATTTACTGAAGTTGCAAGCCCACCCATTAACATGTCGCCACCTCCTCGGGGAGTAGCCCACCGGCCGTCAGGCCGGGACGCGCGTCAACACACTTGGCCGGCCGGCCATGGCGCGCGAGGCGATGCCAGCGCATCGACGGGCAAGACCGAAGGCAGGCAGGGTGCCCCTTGGCCGGGCGTCGCCCTGCGTGCTTTCGTGTTCCGCATCGCGCCCGGCCCCGGAGATCCTGATGAGCGACATCCCCTTCTACCCGGCACTGATATCGACCGGCACCGTGGCCTTGGCCGAAATCGGCGACAAGACCCAGTTGCTGGCGTTACTGCTGGCGGCACGCTTCCGCAAGCCGTGGCCGATCATCTGGGGCATCCTGGTCGCGACCTTGCTCAACCATGCCCTCGCTGGCTGGCTGGGCACGCTGGTGGCGCAATGGCTGACCCCCAATGTGCTGCGCTGGGTGGTGGCGGTCAGTTTTATCGCCATCGCGCTGTGGACGCTCAAGCCCGACGAGCTGGACGACGGCACCACCCTGCCCGCGCGCGGCGCCTTCATCGCGACCACCATCGCGTTCTTCATCGCCGAGATCGGCGACAAGACCCAGGTCGCGACGGTTCTCTTGGCCGCCAAGTACCCGCCTCTGTGGCAAGTGGTGCTCGGCACCACGGTCGGGATGCTGCTGGCGAACGTGCCGGTGGTGCTGCTGGGCAGCAAGTTCGCGGGCAAGCTGCCGCTCAAGGCCGCGCGCATCACCGCGGCGATCGTGTTCCTGGCGCTGGGCCTGTGGGCGGCCTTCCGGGGAATCGGCTAATCTGCGCCGCAGTACTCAAGGGGTGAACTGATGGAAGGTCTGGGCAAGATCGGGTTCGGCATATTCGGCCTGGCGGTACTGATCGGCGTGACGTGGCTGTTCTCCAACAACAAGCGCGCAGTGGACTGGAAGCTGGTGCTGACCGGCATCACCCTGCAGATCGGTTTCGCTGCCCTGGTGCTGTTGGTGCCCGGCGGGCGCGAGGTGTTCGACTGGCTGGGCCACGGCTTCGTCAAGCTGCTCGACTTCGTCAAGGCCGGCTCCAGCTTCATCTTCGGCTCGCTGATGGACGTGGACCGCTTCGGCTTCATCTTCGCCTTCCAGGTGCTGCCGACAATCATCTTCTTCGCCGCGTTCATGGGCGTGCTGTATCACCTGGGCGTGATGCAGGCGATCGTCAAGGCGATGGCCTGGGCGATCACCAAGGTGATGCGCGTGTCGGGCGCGGAGACCACCAGCGTGTGCGCCAGCGTCTTCATCGGCCAGACCGAGGCGCCGCTGACGGTGCGCCCGTACATCGCCAAGATGACCAACTCGGAACTCTTGACGATGATGATCGGCGGCATGGCGCACATCGCCGGCGGCGTGCTGGCGGCCTATGTGGGCATGCTCGGCGGCACCGATCCCGAGGCGCAGGCGTTCTACGCCAAACACCTCCTCGCCGCGTCCATCATGGCCGCGCCGGCAACGCTGGTGGTGGCGAAGATCCTGATCCCCGAGACGCAGGAGCCGCTGACCCGCGGCACGGTGAAGATGGAAGTGGAGAAGAACACGGCCAACGTGATCGATGCGGCGGCATCGGGCGCCGCCGATGGCCTCAAGCTCGCCCTCAACATCGCCGCGATGCTGCTCGCCTTCATCGCGCTGATCGCGCTGGTCAACGCGCCGCTGACGTGGCTGGGCGATGTCACCGGCCTCGCCGCCGCGATCGGCAAGCCGACCAACCTGCAGACCATCCTCGGCTACCTGCTGGCGCCGGTGGCATGGGTGATCGGCGTGCCGTGGCAGGACGCGACGGTGGTGGGTTCGCTGATCGGCCAGAAGGTCGTCATCAACGAGTTCATCGCGTATTCGGAGCTCGCCGAGATCACCAACGGCCTGGTGCCAGGCGTGACCTTGACCGACCAAGGCAAGCTGATCGCCACCTACGCGCTGTGCGGCTTCGCCAACTTCAGCTCGATCGCGATCCAGATCGGCGGCATC
>JACSSF010000154.1 GCA_014879375.1 Lysobacteraceae bacterium | reverse complement strand
CCTGGGCGTGGTGTTCTACATCGCCTCGATGTGGATCGCCGGCGTGATGCAGGGCCTGATGTGGCGCGCGACCAACGTCGACGGCACGCTGACCTACAGCTTCGTGGAAGCGCTCAACGCGACCTATCCGTACTACCTCGGCCGCTTGCTGGGTGGCCTGATGGTGCTGGCGGGCATGTTCGTGATGGTGTGGAACGTCGCCAAGACGCTGCAGGCCGCCAAGCATCCGGCCCCGACCCCGGTGCTGCCGCCGGACGCTTCCGAAGCCCGCGCCTGAGGACTGACCGATGAGCAATGACAACAACCAGGGTTTCTCCCACGAGAAGATCGAGAAGAACGTCGGTCTGATGGCGGTGTTGATCACCATCGCGGTGTCCTTCGGCGGCCTGGCGCAGATCGTGCCGTTGATGTTCCAGGCCGAGGCGGTCGATCCGCTGCCGGGCGTCAAGCCCTACCCGGCGCTGGAGCTGGCCGGCCGCGACATCTACATCCGCGAGGGCTGCTACAACTGCCATTCGCAGATGGTGCGCAGCCTGCGCTTCGAGACCGAACGCTACGGCCATTATTCGCTGGCCGGTGAATCGGTCTACGACCATCCGTTCCAGTGGGGCTCCAAGCGCACCGGCCCGGACCTGGCACGCGTGGGCGGCCGCTATTCCGACGAATGGCATCGCGCGCACCTGGCCAACCCGCGCGACGTGGTGCCGGAGTCGAACATGCCGTCGTTCCCGTGGCTGGAGAATCGCGAAATCGACGGCGTCCAGCTGGCGGCCAACATGCGCGGCCTGCGCAAGCTGGGCGTGCCCTACACCCAGGAAGAGATCGACGGCGCGGCCGACGCGGTCGCCGACAAGACCGAGATCGATGCCGTGGTGGCCTACCTGCAAGGGCTCGGCAAGGCCGCGCCCAAGGGAGGCTGAGATGGTCTCGGGAATCATCACCGCCATCCTGCTGGTGCTGTTCATCGCCGGCTGGATGTGGGCCTGGAGCCCGCGCCGCAAGCGCGATTTCGATGCCGCCGCGCAGCTGCCGCTGGATGACCAAGAACCTGTCGATGACCCTGCCGCGGCGAATGCCGGCGGCAGCCGCAACAAGGAGCACGTGCCGTGACCGATTGGACCTCTTCCTTCACCAGCTTCTGGTCGCTGTTCATCGTCGCGCTGGTCCTCATCAACGTGCTGGGCTGCGTCTGGCTGTTGTGGTCCAACGCCAAGCGCCGCCCGGGCGACCCGGGGCCGAACGAGACCAGCCACGTCTGGGACGGCGACCTGACCGAATACAACAAGCCGATGCCGAAGTGGTGGATCAACCTGTTCTGGATCACCATCGTGTTCGCGGCCGGCTACCTGATCTACTACCCGGGCTTCGGCGCTTTCGCCGGTGTGTCCAAATGGACCTCGGCCGGCCAGCTCGAACGTGAGCAGGCCATCGAGAACAAGAAGCTGGAAGCAACTTTCGCACCCTTCGCCGGCAAGGCGATCGACACCCTGGCCGCGGATCCGAAGGCCGTCGCCATTGGTCGCGGCATCTTCAACAACACCTGCGCGACCTGCCACGGGTCCGGCGGCAAGGGCGCAATCGGTTATCCCAACCTGACCGACAGCATCTGGAAGTGGGGCGGCACGCCCGAAGACGTGCTGACCAGCATCCAGGAAGGACGCCAGGGCGTGATGGCGCCGTGGGGCACGGTGCTGGAAGGCACCGGCGGGCCGAACGCGGTCGCCTATGTGATCGCCTACGTGCGCACGCTCTCGCAGCCGGAAGCCAACGTGCAGAACGACTTCATGGCCAGCCAGGGCAAGAAGCTGTTCGAAGGCGTGTGCGTCAGCTGCCACGGGCCTGACGGCAAGGGCAACACCCAGCTGGGCGCCTCCAACCTGACCGACAACTACTGGCTGTACGGCGACAGCAACGCGGCGCTGCAGGAAACCATCCGCAACGGCCGCCATGGCGTGATGCCGCCGCACGAGGAACTGCTCGGCGACACCCGCACGCGCCTGGTCGGTGCCTACGTGTGGTCGTTGTCGCACCAGGGTGGCACGATGGCAGGCGAGCCCGCCGCCAACGCGCAGTAAATGACCGATTTCACCCAGCCGCAGATCGAACATCCGCCCCGACCGCTTGCACAACGGCTCGGGGCGATCCTCTGGCCCAGTTTTTTCGCCGCGTGCGTGGCGACGATGGTGTTCTTCGCCTTCGTCGATCCGCTGGTGCTGCGCGACGAGACGTTCCCCGACCTCTACATGACCCGCGCGATGGGCTACAGCATCGGCTTCTTCATGTTCTGGCTGGCGACGGCCTCCTCCAGCCTGTTCACCTGGATCCTGCTACGCCCGCCCAGCCGCTTCAACCGCGCGCTGCCGCCGGATTGAGGCCGACGCGATGAGCAAGAAGATTCCGCTGGACGTCATCGACGAGGAAGGCAACTCGTACTACGTCAGCGAACGCAAGATCTACGCGCGCGAGATCTCTGGGCACCTGCAGACCCTGCGCAAGATCGCAGTATGGGTGCTGCTCGGCATGTTCTACGTGTTCCCGTGGATCAACTGGGACGGCCACCAGTCGGTGCTGTTCGACCTGCCGGCGCGCAAGTTCTACGTGTTCGGCCTGGTGTTCTGGCCGCAGGATTTCATCTTCCTCGCCATGCTGCTGATCATGGCCGGGCTGACGCTGTTCTTCGTCACCGCGATCGCGGGGCGACTGTGGTGCGGCTATGCCTGCCCGCAGACGGTGTGGACCGAGATCTTCATGTGGATCGAGAACGCGATCGAGGGTGATCGCGGTCGCCGCATGAAGCTGGACAAGATGCCGTGGAACCGCGAGAAGATCCTGCGCAAGGGCGGCAAGCACCTAGCATGGGCGTTGTTCGCGCTGTGGACCGGCTTCACCTTCGTCGGTTTCTTCACCCCGATCCGCGAACTCTTCGCGCGCGCACCGCTGATCGCGCCAGGCTGGCAATGGGGCGCCTGGGAAACCTTCTGGGTGTTCTTCTATGCGCTGGCTACCTGGGGTTTTGCCGGTTTCCTGCGCGAGCAGGTGTGCAAGTACATGTGCCCGTACGCGCGCTTCCAGAGCGCGATGTTCGACCGC
>JACSSF010000145.1 GCA_014879375.1 Lysobacteraceae bacterium | reverse complement strand
ACTTCCGCGACAGCGGCCCGGTATGGTCGCTGCAGGAATTGCACAAGGAACTGCAACCAGCATGAACCATCCTCCCATGACCGCGCGTGGCGCGGCCCGGCTCCGCGCGGAGCTGGAAGAACTGAAAACCGCCAAGCGTCCGGCCGTGATCGAAGCGATCTCGGAGGCGCGTGCACACGGCGATCTGAAAGAGAACGCGGAGTACCACGCGGCGCGCGAGCAGCAGGGCTTCATCGAAGGTCGCATCAAGCAGCTCGAAGGCGAGCTGTCGCATGCGCAGATCATCGACGTGACCAAGCTCGATGCCGGCGACAAGGTGGTGTTCGGCGCGACCGTCGATCTGGTCGATGCGCAGACCGATCAGGAGATCACCTACCAGATCGTGGGTGACCTGGAAGCCGACATCAAGCTGAAGCTGATCGCGATTTCCTCGCCCATCGCGCGTGCGCTGATCGGCAAGCACGAAGGCGATGAAGTCACGCTGGAAGCGCCGGGCGGCACCAAGGAATACGAGATCGTCGCGGTCCGTTACGAAGGCTGAGTGAGCGCTTCGCCCGTCCAGTTGCTCCTGCCACCGTTGCGGCATTGGCCCAGGCCGTTGCCGGAGCGGATCGCACGGACACTGGGGCGTGCGGATCGTGTCGGTGCCGCGATGGGCGCCGTCACCGACGTGCCTGCTTCTGCGGCATTGTCGCGGCTGGGCGAAGGCGATCTGGACATCGATGCGGTGCGTGCGCATCGCTGGCTGCGGGCAGAGCCTGCCTGGATTCGTCCCGACATCAATGGCGCCCGCTTGTACGCGGTGGGCGCGATGTTGCCGCTGGACGCGAACGATGCCGCATCGTTCGCGCCAGAGCTGCAAGCCTTGTTCGATGACGCCGGGTACCGGCTTGAAACAGTGGCACCGCATCGTTGGTACCTGCGCATGCCGCGCGATGCCGTCGTGCCGCGGTTCGCCACGCCTGCGACCGCCTTGGGCGCCGATCCCTTTGACCATCGGCCGGAAGGCGAGGGCGCGCGCGAGTGGCGCGGGCTGGACAACGAGGTGCAGATCACCTTGCATCAGCATCCGCGCAACCGGGAGCGGCAACAGCGCGGTCTGCCACCCATCAACGCGCTGTGGTGGTGGGGCGATGCCGATTTGCCTGACAAATGGAACAGCACGATCCCGACGCTCCATTCCGATGATCCCCTGCTGCAGGGTCTGGCTCGCGTGGCGAACATGGATGCCGTTGCACTGCCGCCACGCTGGCCGTCGGATGCCAAAGGACTGTACGACTTGCGCGGCGTTTCGCGCGACGGTTTCTATGAACAATGGCTGCAACCTGCGCTGGACGACATCGAGAAGGGAATCGCGATGCAATGGATGTGCGAAGAAGGCCCCGGCTTCCACCTGAAGAACCTGCAGCGTTGGCGGTTCTGGCGACGGCCGTTCCAGCTTCCGAATGACAACGCGGATGCGTTGGAGTGAGCATCCTGCGTCCCATCGTTCGTCGGCAGGTCGATGAAACGGCACTGACCGAAGGCGACTGGCCCGATCATTGGCCGCTTGCGTTGCGGCGTGTGCATCTTGCCCGCGGCAGCATCGGCACAAGTGAAGCCATGCCCGGCCTCGGCGCGTTGCCGCCACCCACGGGATTGCTGGATCTCGACAAGGCTGTGGACTTGCTTCGCCAGGCCATCGAGACCGATGCGCATATCGTCATTACCGCCGACTTCGACTGCGATGGCGCGACGGCCTGCGCCGTCGCGGTGCGTGGCCTGCGGATGCTCGGCGCCCGCCATGTTTCTTTTGCGGTGCCTGACCGCATGGTGCACGGTTACGGGCTGACGCCTGGCTTGGTGGATGAGCTGGCCGCACTGAAGCCCGACCTCTTGCTCACCGTGGACCACGGCATCGCCTGTCATGCAGGCATCGCCGCGGCGAACTCACATGGCTGGCAGGTCATCGTCACCGACCACCATCTGCCCGGCGAGACCTTGCCCGATGCCGATGCCATCGTGAACCCGCAGCGCCCGGGCGACGGCTTTGCCGGCAAGTCGTTGGCGGGCGTGGGCGTGCTGTTCTACCTGCTGCTCGCGCTGCGCGCCCGGGCGCGTGATGCGGGCGAGGACGCGGCATCCGCGGATTTGACGACGTTGCTCGATCTTGTCGCGGTGGGGACTGTTGCCGACATGGTCAAACTGGATGTCGCCAATCGGGCGCTGATCGGGGCCGGGTTGCGACGCCTGCGCAAGGGACAAGGGTGCGCCGGACTCCAGGCGTTGATCGAGGTGTCCGGACGCGATGCCGAGCGGCTCACCACCGCCGACATCGGGTACGCCATCGCACCACGCATCAACGCTGCCGGGCGGCTGGAAGACATGCGCCTCGGGATCGAATGCCTGCTGGGCGATGATGCCGACGCCTGTCGCATGCAGGCGGAAGCCCTCGACGCGATCAACAAGGAACGCCGGCAAATGCAGCAGACGATGGTCGATCAGGCCATCCAGTGCCCCGATGTGGGGGATGCGGCTGCCTGCATTCCCTGCGTCTCGGACGAGGATTGGCATCCCGGTGTTGTCGGCCTGGTCGCCTCCCGGCTCAAGGAAAAATTGCAGCGTCCGGTGTTCGCCTTCGCCCCGGCAGGGGAGGACGAATGGCGCGGTTCGGCGCGCTCGGTCCCCGGTTTCCACCTGCGCGATGCGATCGCCTTGGTCGATGCACGACAGCCGGGTTTGATCTCGCGCTTTGGCGGCCACGCGATGGCAGCGGGCCTGACCCTGCCGCGCAGCTCGCTGCCGGCTTTCATCCAGGCCATCACGGCCGTGGGTGACGAACAGGCCGATGTGCTCATCCAAACCGATGCCTTGCTGAGTGACGGCGAGCTGGATGCCGCATCCCTCGACTTTGCCCATGCCCGTGCATTGCGCGATGGCGGCAACTGGGGACAGGGCTATCCCGAGCCGGTGTTCGATGGCGTATTTGTCGTGCGGGACTGGCGCGTCGTCGGCGAACGCCACCTGAAAATGACCTTGGAGCGCGAAGGCCGCCGTTTCAATGCCATGCACTTCGATGGCTGGACGGGTGAAACGCCGGCATCGGATTCGCACATCGCCTATCGGCTCACGCCCGATGATTGGCGAGGCGGCGATGCCGTGCAGTTGATCGTGTTGCAGCGGCAAGCGGCTTGAGCCCGAATAGCGGGCGAATCCTGTTGCTCCGGCGGATGCAGCCGTCGCTCAACACCCAGCAACCCAGTACCGTGCCCCCCACGACAAGCAGGACCTCAAGCCCCGCACCCAGCCGCAGCGGAATGATCCAATAGGCGATCAGGACCAGCCACGTCTGGTGCAGGACATACCAGGGATAGACCGAATCGTTGGCCCAAGGCAGCCACCGGAAAGGCCGGTCAAGCCATCGTTGTCCCCAGGCCAGGATCGCCAGCACCGCGCTCCATGAATACAAAGCCCGCGCGCATCGCTCGAGTTCCGCCCATGGCAAGACAAGTAGTCCGCTCGGGATATCGCCCAGTGGGATGATGCCGCGCCCGATGGCGCGCAATCCCAGTTCGATGGTGATGCCGATGAGTGCCAACACCAGCAGCCACCATCGCGATTGATCGATCCAGGTGCGAAACCCGCTGCTTCCGGCCGACAGGAAACCGAAGACGAAGAATGCGAGATAGTTGAGGTGCGCATACCAGTCGCCGACCAAGGCATGAGTCTCGGGAAAGCGCGGTTGCAAGACGATGAGGCAGACGGATGTCCACATCACGCCCAAGCTGAACCATACGCCGGGCGGAATGCGCCGAAGCATCCGGAACCAGCCCGGCTTCGGCAACAAGCCGATTACCAGCAGCACCATGGTGTAGCACCAAAGATAGGCGAGGTACCAAAGATGATTCCAGGTGATGCCGTAGGCGGAACCATCGCCCTTTGGGGCCGCCGTCGATCCGGCTTGCGCGTAGATCAACCAGAACCGCATGAACCCCGGCGATATCTCACCCTTGGTTACAGCCTCGCAATAGACTTGTACGGACACCACGCACCACATGCCGAAGATGAGCGGAAGCAGCAGGCGCCAGGATCGCATTCGGATGCTTTTGCCTGGCGATGCCATCGCGCCTGACAGGGCCAGGGCGATGCCCGACAGCATGAAGATCAACGGCATCCGCCAGCGGTTGACGACGATCCGCAGCCATTCAATCCAGTCATATTGATGGTGGCTCACCATGTGGAAGTCGGAACCGCGCTGCCAAATGCCACTAGCGTGGTAAAGGATGAGCAGTGCGAAGGCGATTGCACGCAATGCATCGACATCATGCCGGCGAGTGGCCATGGTGAATCCAGGTGCGAAGTGCGATCAGCCTGTCGCCATCCGCCTGCCGTGGCGAGGCGCAAGTGACTGATTGCCGGTGATTTGTGACCAGTTGCGGGCTGGAAGTGACAAGTCGCCGGCATCCGCCGCATCACCTGACTAGACTCGCCACATGACTTCGCAATTTGCCCGGCTGCTTGGCCGTCCACATCGCGCCTCGATATTCCTCTGGGTATCCGTGTTTGTGCTGGCAGGCATCGCCAATCTGTTCATCCGCTGGGCCGATGCATCACGTGAGCAGCTTCCTTTCGATTTGACGGTCAGCGCGATCAACGAAGGCAGCAGCATCCTGGTGTCCTTGATGTTGCTGCCGTTCCTGCTGGCGGCCTGCCATCGTTGGCCGATTCGACTGGAAAACTGGTGGATCCGCCTGCCGCTGTATTTCATCGGCAGCATCGCCTGGACCCTGTTGCATGTCTCGGGCATGGTGCTGCTGCGCAAGGCAATCCATGCCGTTCAGGGCGGGACCTACGACTATGGCCCCTGGGGTGCGGGCTTGCTCTACGAGAACGGCAAGGACCTGCAAACCTTCTTCCTGATCGTCACCGTGGCGCAGGGTTTTGCCTGGTATGCCAGGCGCCAGCAAGGCGAAGCGCATGCGCTCTCCCTGCCGGATGATGGCGTCCCGATGGTCCCCGAGGCGGTATCGGAAAAGCCGCAGCGATTCGTCGTGCGCAAGCTCAATCGCGAGTTCCTGATCGCCACGGACGACATCGAATGGCTCCAGGCCAGCGGGAATTACGTGAATCTGCATCTGGCAGGCAAGGTCTATCCGCTGCGCTCGACCATTGCCGGTATCGAGGTCCAGCTTGATCCAGCCCGATTTCTCAGGGTGCACCGAAGCCACATCGTCAATCTGGGTTTCATCGCCTCGATCGAGCCAACTGAAGCCGGCGATGCGCTGATCCACATGAAGGATGGCGCAGTGGTGGCATGCAGCCGGCGTTACCGCCCCGCATTGCGTCAGGAAATCAGCGCCAACGCCTCTGCATAATGCGCGGCGACATGATCGGTCTTGTCACTGCGGATCTCGTACTGCGGCCTTTCCGGACTGGCGTGGTGCGTGTGGCCTTTATAGTCGAAATCCTGCGTGTGGATCCTGACGACATGTCCGCTGACCCATCCAGCCTCGGAGTTCCAGCGGACGTGGTCGCCTACCTTGAAACCGTGTTGCTCCGTCATTTTCGTGCCTCCTCCCGGATTGTCCTCGCCAAGCTTGCCCGGATTGGCCCCATACCGGCGTGACGACGGCCCCGGCCGCAGGCCTGCTGCTAGAATTACCGGCCGTTTGCCCCCATATCCATGCCATGATCGAACTCAATCCCGTCCGAGCCCGCATCGCCGACCTGATCGGTCGCCTTGATGCGCTCCGGGGGTTTCTTTGACTACGACGCCAAGAAAGAGCGCCTCGAGGAAGTAGAGCGGGAGCTTGAAAGTCCTGATGTCTGGAATGACCCCGAGCGCGCACAGGCGCTGGGACGCGAACGTGCCTCGCTGGACAAGAACGTCAACGGCATTCGCAGCCTGACCGATGGCCTCACCGGCGGCAACGAGCTGCTGGAACTCGCCGAGATGGAAGACGACGAGGAGATCGCGCTGGCCGTGGTCGCCGACGTCGATCGTTTCGAAAAGGATGTCGAGAAGCTGGAGTTCCAGCGCATGTTCTCCGGCAAGATGGACGCGAGCAGCGCGTTCGTCGACATCCAGGCCGGTGCGGGTGGCACCGAGGCGCAGGACTGGGCCGAGATGCTGCTACGCATGTACCTGCGCTGGGCCGAGGGTCGCGGCTGGAAGGTGGAGCTGATGGAAGCCTCGGGTGGCGATGTCGCGGGCATCAAGTCGGCCACGTTCCGCGTTGAAGGCGAATACGCCTACGGCTGGCTGAAGACCGAAACCGGCGTGCATCGCCTGGTGCGCAAGTCGCCGTTCGATTCCGACAACCGTCGCCATACCAGTTTCACCAGCGTGTTCGTCTCGCCGGAAGTCGATGACAACATCGACATCGAGATCAATCCGGCCGACTTGCGCGTCGATGTGTATCGCTCGTCGGGCGCGGGCGGCCAGCACGTCAACAAGACCGAATCCGCTGTGCGCATCACCCATTTGCCGACGAATATCGTCGTCGCCTGCCAGAACGGCCGTAGCCAGCATCAGAACCGCGATACCGCGATGAAGATGCTGGCCGCCAAGTTGTACGAGCACGAGCTGCAGAAGCGCAACGCAGAGCGCGATGCGGTCGAAGCCGGCAAGTCCGACATCGGCTGGGGCAATCAGATCCGCAACTACGTGCTGGACCAGTCGCGGATCAAGGACCTGCGCACCGGCGTCGAACGCAGCGACACGCAGAAGGTGTTGGACGGCGATCTGGACGAATTCGTCGAGGCCAGCCTGAAATCCGGCCTCGATGCAGGTGCCAAGCGCGCCGACATGACCCATTGATGGAACCGCGATGAACGAAGAAGCCACGCCCAGCCAGGACGAGAACAGCCTGATCGCGGAGCGCCGCGGCAAACTGGCCGCGTTGCGCGGGCAGGGCATTGCCTTCCCCAATGATTTCCGTCGTACGGATCATGCGGGTGATTTGCAATCGACCTATGCGGATGCCGACAAGTGGACGGGCGAGACGCTGGAAGCCGAAGGCATCCGGGTGTCGATCGCCGGCCGCATGATGGCCAAGCGGATCATGGGCAAGGCCGCCTTCGCCAAGCTGCGCGACGTCACCGGTGATATCCAGTTGTTCCTGCAGTCGGCCATGCTCGGTGAGGCCTACGATCGCTTCAAGCATTGGGACGTGGGTGACATCCTGGCGGCCGAAGGCACGTTGATGCGTACCAAGACCGGCGAACTGTCGGTCAAGGTGGAGAACCTGCGCCTGTTGACCAAGTCGCTGCGCCCGCTGCCCGACAAGTGGCATGGCCTGTCGGACGTGGAACAGCGTTACCGCCAGCGTTACGTCGATCTGATCGTCACGCCCGAGGCGCGCGATGTCTTCGTCGCGCGCTCGCGCGTCATCGCATCGATGCGTCGCTGGCTGGATGCACGCCGTTTCCTGGAAGTCGAGACGCCGATGATGCATTACATCGCCGGCGGTGCGACCGCGCGCCCGTTCGTCACCCATCACAATGCGTTGGACCTCGACCTGTTTCTGCGCGTGGCGCCGGAGCTGTACCTGAAGCGCCTGGTTGTCGGCGGTTTCGAACGCGTCTATGAGATCAATCGCAATTTCCGCAACGAAGGCGTCTCCACCCGGCACAATCCCGAGTTCACCATGCTCGAGTTGTACGAGGCCTATGTCTCCTACACCGAGGTGATGGACCTCACCGAAGCCCTGATCCGCCACGTGGCGAAAGAGGCCGTCGGCAAGACCTCCCTCGCGTGGGAAGGGCGCGAGATCGATGTCGGCAAGCCGTTCCGTCGCTGGAAGCTGGAAGAAGCCGTGCGTGAGCTCAATCCGGAAATTTCAGAGGCCGATTGTCGTGATCGCGACGCGCTGGCCACGCATTGCGCGCGGCTGAACATTGCGGTCAAGAAGGGTTACGGCTGGGGCAAGTTGCTGCTCGAGATCTTCGAAAAGACCGTTGAAGGCGGGCTCATCCAGCCCACCTTCATCACGCACTATCCGGTCGAGGTCTCGCCGCTTGCGCGCGAATCCGACGTGGAGCCGGGCATCACCGATCGTTTCGAGCTTTTCATCGGCGGCAAGGAAATCGCCAACGGATTTTCCGAGCTCAACGATCCGGAAGACCAGGCCGCGCGCTTCCAGGCACAGGTCGAGGCCAAGGATGCCGGCGATGATGAAGCCATGCATTTCGATGCCGACTACATCCGTGCGCTGGAGGTCGGCTTGCCGCCGACCGGCGGCCTCGGTATCGGCATCGATCGCCTCGTGATGTTGCTGACCGACCGCGCCTCGATCCGTGACGTGTTGCTGTTCCCTTACATGCGGCCGGTGAACGACTGATCGCCTGGCTGACATCGCGGGGCAGCTAGCGACGCACGAGGTGCAATCCGATTCAATCCATACGGCCGAGCATTGAGTTCGCACGACGCCTAAAGTGTGATTATATTCTCGTTATCCGGGGTGCCTGCATCACAAAGCAAGGACGCGCCCTCGTGGCATGCCGTTTGCTTAAAATCCTAGGCAATCAATCAATCGAAGAAGGCCAGGGGGGGCCGCAACGGGAGCCATCACGTGCAAGTCTTGATCGTGGATGACCAGAACTCGGCGCGCACCATGCTGCGTCGGATCCTGGAGGACATCAGCCCGGCGCTGAACGTGCACGACATGGGCGAACCCGCTGCCGCGCTTGAATGGTGCGATACCCACTCGCCCGACCTGTTGCTGCTCGACTACCGCATGCCCGGCATGGATGGGCTGGAGTTCTCGCATCGGTTCCGCCGTTCCTTGAAACACCGCGACGTGCCGATCGTGCTGGTCACGGTCGTGGGGGATGAGCCCGTGCGCCAGGCCGCGCTGGAAGCCGGGGTGATCGATTTCCTGGTCAAGCCAATCAGGCCGCGTGAATTGAAGGCGCGATGCCGCAACCTGCTGCACCTGCGCCAGCAGTCGGAATCGGTCAAGCAACGCGCCTTGTCGCTTGAGCAGCGACTGCTCTCGAGCATGCACGAGATCGAGGAGCGCGAGCGCGAAACGCTGTCGCGACTTGCACGCGCGATCGAGATGCGCGATGTCGGCACCAGTGCCTACCTTGAACGAATGTCACGCATAGCAGGCCTGATCGCGGATGGCCTCGGACTGAGTGACGAACACGCCAAGCTCATCGAAATGGCGGCCCCCTTGCACGACATCGGCAAGATCGCGGTGCCCGACACCATCTTGCTCAAGCCCGGCAAGTTGGACGAGGCCGAACTCGAAATCATGCGTCAGCATCCGCGCAATGGCGCCGACCTGCTGTCCGACAGCCACAATCCCTTCATTCGCACGGGCGCCACCGTGGCGCTCTACCACCATGAGCGATTCGACGGCAGCGGCTATCCGCACGGGTTGAAAGGCAACGAGATTCCGCTGGAGGCGCGCATCGTCGCGGTCGCCGACGTCTTCGATGCACTGATTTCCCCGCGTCCGTACAAACAAGCATGGGGCATCGAGGAAGCCTTGGGCTACATGTACGCGCAGCGCGGGCGTTTGTTCTGCCCTGACTGCGTGGACGTGCTGATGCGCGAGCGTGAGCGGCTGCAGGAAATCTGCATGCAGTATCCTGCCAAGGAGGCTGGCAATATTCGGGCAAGGCTTGTTGCAAATGATTCACCCGACCAGTCCTAGGCCATCCCGGAATTGGAGATGCCCATGAGCAGGCTGATCGTCGAATTCAAACAGCGCTTGGCAGGGCGTGGTGATAGCGAGCACGAACAAGCATTCGTTCGGCTGGCCATATTGAGCATCGTGCTCCTCTATTTGCTCTATCAGGGGTTCAGTCACCCCGAGAGTGCATCTGGTCGCGTTTTGCCGCTGGTTGCGGTTGGCTTCATCGTGGGGGCATTCATTGTCGGCTGGTTGCTGAAGTCCCCAAGCCATTCGCACCCTCGCCGCGCATTGGGAATGTTGGCCGACTACGGCCTGATGACGACTGCGATGATCATCGCAGGAGAACAGCTTGCATGGATCTATGTAGTGCTGATGTGGGTAACGGTGGGTAATGGCTTGCGTTATGGCAAGGGTTACCTCTATGTGGCCATGGCCATGGCCACATCAAGCTTCGCTCTCGTTTTGTTTGCAACGCCTTACTGGCGTGAAAATTTGGGTTTGGGTCTCGGTTTGCTCGCAGGTTTGATCGCCATTCCCTTGTATCTATCCAGTCTTTTACGCACCCTCAACAAGGCAACCGAAGAAGCCAGACGCGCCAATGAAGCAAAGACCCGCTTTCTGGCGAACATGAGCCATGAGTTCAGAACGCCGCTCAACGGGATCACAGGCATGAGTCAGGTGCTTGCCATGACTTCCCTGAGCGACGAGCAAATGGAATGCGTGTCGACCATACAGGCATCCAGTCGGACGCTGCTCGAGCTGATGGAAGATGCGCTTGACATATCAGCCATTGAAGCTGGCAAGTTCAAGCTGAAACTTGTTGACTTCGACTTGGGCGAATTGTTGGAGGAAGTGGAGAGGGTGATTCTTCCCGGCATCAACGGGAAGTCGGTTGTCTATGAATCCAGTCTTGCCGTTGACGTTCCGACATTCCTGCGTGGTGATGCCGGCCACCTCAGACAAGTTCTGTTAAATATCGTCGGTAATGCGGTGAAGTTCACCGATAACGGATTCGTGACAGTTCGTGTCACACGGATGATTCTTGGCGAGTCGGACGATTTTCATTTGCGCTTCGAGGTATCCGATTCTGGCATAGGCATACCGGAATCGGCACTCGCCACCTTGTTCGAAGCCTTCGAACAAATCGACTCCGGGATTTCCCGGCGGCATGGCGGATCGGGTTTGGGTACGACCATTGCCAAGGGCTTGGTCGAGGCAATGGGGGGACAGATCCACGTCGAGAGTGCACCAGGCGTGGGCAGCAGGTTCTGGTTTGATCTGACTTTCAAGCCGGGCATCGAATCACTTGCCCATCCGGACGATCAGCCTTCTAGCGAAGAGCAACGGCAGATTGGCGAAGATATGCCTGAGAGTCAGGGTCGGACCAATGTGTTGTCATTTCACGATCCATTCCTGCGGCACAGGGCCAGGGTCGAGCCAAAGCGGATATTGGTGGCAGATGATCATGTCGCCAATCGCATGGTATTGGAAAGAGTGCTGGAGAAAGCCGGGCATCAGGTTGTATCAGTCCAGACCGGCGAAGCGCTCCTGGATCTCACGATGGAGGTTTCGCATGACCTCATCATTACCGATCTGCACATGCCTGATTTCAGCGGTTTGGACCTGATTCGTCAGTTGCGTGTCATGGAAGCCGGGGGCGGCTGTCGGACGCCAGTCATCGTCTTCAGCGCCGATGTGACTCCAGAGGCCATCAAGCAATGCCGCGAGGCGGGGGCGTTGGCCTTCCTTCCAAAGCCGCTGGTCGTTGAACGGTTGCTCGAAGTCGTTGCTTCATTGGACCGCCGGCAGGACATTGTGGAGCCAAAGACGGAAAAGCAGTTTGCTCCTGTTCCCGCATTCGGTGCGCACGTCAATTGGGAGTTCCTCGACGACTTGCGAGCCTTTGGCATGGGTCCCGATTTCGAGAGCGAATTCCTGCGTCAGTGCAAAGAGGACGCCAAACGCTGCATCGAGGAACTACACAAGGCAGGAGCTGCATCGAAATGGGCAATGATGCGCGACCAAGCCCATGCATTGAAGGGTGTGGTCGGCAACATTGGTTTGGTCCGCGTAGCCAAGGCCAGCAGTAACGTCATGTCGCGCTCCGATTGGCAACTGGCAGGTGAATGGCAAACTCGTTCCGGCGAGCTGAGGGAACTGTTGAAGCTCGGTCTAGAAGCGCTTGATTCGCGTCCCATGCCAGTACCCCATCCTCATGAAAAGGATGGGGCAAGCAACTAGTCGTCCAACGAGCCGTGAATCATGCGACGGAAGCAACTTCCGTGCGTCGATGCTGGGCCTTGACGATGCGATCCATGGTGCGCAGCGAGCGTTCGTCAAGCGACAAAGCGCTGTCCACCCAGATCTCCGTGATTCCCATCAACTCGTCATAGCCCACAGGCTGTGCCAATGAGCGCACGGCATTCAACGCCAGATGGGCATGTGGAGCCCGCTGTTGCTGACGGATGATTTCCTGCACTACCTGGACGCCTTCGCCCTTGTCGGCAAGTACGTCGACTATCCCCATTTCATGAAGGGCCTCGACCGGGTGAAGCTTGCCTTCAAGGATGATCTTTTCTGCCAACTGAGGGCTCACGCGCTTGCAAAGGAACGAATAGGCACCCATGCCCGGGAACAGGCCAAACACCACTTCCGGCAATCCCATGCAAGCCCCGCGTTCAGCGACAATGGTGTGGCACGACAAGGCCAGCTCCATGCCGCCACCAAGTGCATCGCCTTGCACCAAGGCAATCGTGCGCATGTCCCCGCCCAAGCCGCGGTGAATGGCATGCACGCCTTCCACGCAACGGCGAGCATATTCAAGCAGGCGTTCTCGATTGCGGGCCTTGATGAGCGCGGAGAATAGCTCCAAGTCGCCCCCAAGGTTGTAAGCACTGCTATCAGAAGCAATGACGAGGTGTCGCATGCGGGGATGCAACCTGGCTTCACTGCGCGTGCTGATCGAACTCAGATAGCCCCACATCTCTTCCATGAGCTCACGACGAAAGCAGGGGCGGATGCCGGCACCCACGTCGGAATGCATGAAAAGCCAGTGGGCGGAGCCCGTAGATTCGGATTCGACCCGGATCGTCTTGTATCGGCGATTGTTTGCAAAGTGCTCGACGGAATTGATGCTCATGTTCGCGGTCCCAGGATAAAGGCCGCCCTAAATGACAGGTGGAATTGGGGCGGCATCGAGGATCCACCTCGGGCCGATGCTACACCCGGGTTGGTTGAACAGGCAGTCAAGGCCCGATATCCCGACCAGCGGCCAAGAAAAAAGGCCGGAACGAATCCCGGCCTTTTTCATAAATGTGACTTGAGTCTCATTTTGCCTCGTCACGCAACTCCCTGCGCAGGATCTTGCCGACGTTCGTCTTCGGCAATTCCTGACGGAATTCGACGATGTGCGGGCGCTTGTAACCGGTCAGATTTTCCTTCGCATAGGCCTTGACCTGCTCGGCCGTGAGGGATGGGTCCTTCTTCACGATCACCACTTTCACGATCTCGCCCGAGTGCTCGTCGGCGACGCCGACGGCGGCAACTTCCGCCACTTCCGGCATCGCGGCGATGACATCCTCGACCTCGTTCGGATACACGTTGAAGCCGGAGACGAGGATCATGTCCTTCTTGCGGTCCACGATGTAGGCGTAACCGGTCGGATCAATGCGCGCCATGTCGCCGGTGTGCAGCCAGCCTTCGACATCCATCACCTTCGCGGTTTCGTCGTCGCGCTTCCAGTAGCCATCCATCACCTGCGGGCCCTTGACGCACAGCTCGCCGATGGAGACGCCGTCCATCGGCAGGATGTGGCCGATCTCGTCCTTGATGCAGATGAGGGTGGAGGGCACCGGCAAGCCGATGGATCCGTTGTATTCGGGGATGTCGAGCGGATTGATGCACACCGCGGGCGAGGTTTCGGTCAGGCCATAGGCCTCGGCCAGCGTGCAGCCGGTCGTCTTCTTCCAGCGGTCCGCGACCGAGCGCTGCACCGCCATGCCACCGCCCAGCGTCAGGCGCAGGCTGGAGAAATCGATGTCGGAGAAACCCGGTGTGTTGAGCAGGCCGTTGAACAGCGTGTTGACACCGGTGAACGCGGTGAACTTGTGCTTCTTTAATTCCTTGACGAAGCCGGGCATGTCGCGCGGATTGGTGATCAGCACGTTCTTCGCGCCCAGGTTCATGAAGACCAGGCCGTTCGCCGTCATCGCGAAGATGTGGTACAGCGGCAGCGCGGTGATGATGATTTCCTGCCCGGGCTTCACGTTGCCCGACACCCACGCGCCGGCCTGCAGCATGTTGGCGATGAGGTTGCGATGGGTGAGCATCGCGCCCTTGGCGACGCCCGTGGTGCCGCCGGTGTACTGCAGGAACGCGACGTCGCGGTTGCTTACTTCAACCGCAGGTGGCTTGTTGCGTGCCCCCATCGACAGGGCGTCGCGGAAACGCACCGCGCCATAGATCTGGTAGGCCGGCACCATCTTCTTGACGTGCTTGACCACGAAGTTGACGAGGCCTCCCTTGAGGCCGCCGAGCATGTCGCCGAGCCCGGTGGTGACGACGTGCTTGACCGGCGTCTCCTTGATGATTTCGGCAACGGTATGGCCGAAGTTGTCGATCACGACGATCATCGTTGCGCCCGAATCGACCAGCTGGTGCTTGAGCTCGCGCGCGGTGTAGAGCGGGTTGACGTTCACCACCGTCAGGCCGGCGCGCAGCACGCCGAAGGTGGCGATCGGCTGCTGCAGGCAGTTGGGCATCATGATCGCGACGCGATCGCCCTTTGATAATTTGAGGTCGTTGAGCAGGTAGGAGGCGAAGTCATCGACCAACTTGTCCAGCTCGTTGTAGGAGAGCTCCTTGCCCATGCTGTGATAGGCCTGACGATCGCGGTACTTGTCGATCGCCTGGCGGGCGACGTCGTTGATTGATGCAAATTCGTCCGGATCGATGTTGGCCGGGACGCCGGGCGGGTAGCTGCTCAACCAAGGACGCACATCGTTCATTCAATTCCCCTAAGGAAGGACATCAAGGCGACCGCCTTTGGATTCGGCGGCGTATCTAGGATCGTCCCGATTTGAGCATAGGCTCCCACCAGTGACAAGGCGAAGATCACGGCGCATGGGGTGCTGCGTTGCAACACTTCCGGTATTCGACAACGAGGCGGTTTCTTGCCGCTGTCCCGAGCGACGGAACGAGCCGGGAGACGGACGCAGCCTGCGGTTCAGACAGGCCGATGCAAGCCGCTCGTCACCCAGCAATCGCACTTATTGGGGGTTGGCGGCATCCCAGGCGCGCAAGGCGTCTTCGACCGTACGCAGGGCGACCGGAATGGTCGCAGGCTCTAGTTGCTCCACGGTGTCGTTTTCGCTGTGGATCACTTGCATGATCTTGGGCGGAGCTGCCGTGTCCTTTCCTGAACGCTGATACGCCGCGAGCACGCCCGCGATTTCGTCCCCGTCGGTCAGGGAGAACGAAACAGCCGGCCAGCCGGCCCTGAGAAAGGCGAGGTGATCGGTGGGCGGATACATCTCGCCGGCATTGAGCTGGAACCCGTTGGCCTTCGCGGCCGCACTCGTTTCCGCATCCAGCCAGAGCTCCTTGGCCGGGCGCATCATCCACAAGGTGTCGCCCCAGCCGAACACGTCGAAATTGACGTACATCGCCGGCTTCTCGCTGCCCGGATCCGACACGTAGGCCCGCGATCCGAGCAGCCCGCGTTCCTCCAGGTCCCAGAACACGACGACGACGCGATGGTTGCGCAATGGGCGCGCCTTGAATGCGGCTGCCAGCTCCAGCACGGCAGCGGAACCCGATGCATTGTCGGTGGCGCCGCGGCCGATGGCGACGCGATCGTAATGCGCACCGATCAGCAACAGCGGCGCGCCGGGCGATCCGCTGACATCGGCAAAGATGTTGCTGCCCTTGTGCTCACCCGAGACGAAACTTTCCTCGTGCGGATCGAGCCCGAGCGAAGACAGGCGCGACTTGATCGCCTGTCCCCGCGCGGCGGTGTCGTCGCCCGCGCTGATTTCCATCACCTGTTGTCGCCACTGCGATGCGACCGAATTGGGTGCTGCCTCGGTCTGCGCCACTTGGGACGTGGTGCTGCAGGCAGCAAGGAGCAGGGCGGCGGCAAGGATGGCAGGGCGCATGGTCAGGACTCGCTATGAAAGGGCAGGGTTGCTTCGGCTACACGATCAGGACGGGTTGCCCGCCAGCTGCCGCAGCACGTACTGCAGCAGGCCGCCGTTCTTGAAGTACTCGACTTCCTTGGGCGTCAGCAGCAGCACTTTCACCTCGAAGGACTTCTTGCCGCCATCGGCGCGCGTGGCGGTCATGGTCGCGATCTTCGATGCACCGTCGCGCAGGCCGGTGATGTCGATGGTCTCGCTGCCGTCCAGGCCATGCACCTGCGCGTTCTCGCCGTCCATGAACTGCAGCGGCAACACGCCCATGCCGACCAGGTTGGAGCGATGGATGCGCTCGAAGCTTTCCGCGACCACCGCCTTCACGCCCAGCAGGTTGGTGCCCTTCGCCGCCCAGTCGCGCGAGGAGCCCGTGCCGTATTCCTTGCCGGCAAACACCACCAGCGGTACGCCTTCGGCCTTGTACTTCATCGCGGCGTCATAGATCGCCATCTTCTCGCCGGGCGCATCCTTGCCGTAGTAGAGGGTGTTGCCGCCTTCCTCGCCGCCCAGCATCAGGTTCTTGATGCGGATGTTGGCGAAGGTGCCGCGCACCATCACGTCGTCGTTG
>JACSSF010000216.1 GCA_014879375.1 Lysobacteraceae bacterium | reverse complement strand
GCCCAGGTCGTCGCGCATCACGCTCATCGCGCGCACGACGTTGTCGAAATTCATCAGCGGCTCGCCCATCCCCATCATCACCACGTTGGTGAGGCGACGTTCGCGATGCGGCACGTTGCCGAGGTGGCGACCCGCGGCCCACACCTGGCCGATGATCTCGGCGGTGGACAGGTTGCGGTTGAAGCCTTGCGTCGCGGTGGAGCAGAACGTGCAGTTCAGCGCGCAACCCACCTGCGAAGACACGCACAGCGTGCCGCGGCCTTTGTCGGGGATGTAGACGGTCTCGATGGCGTTGCCGCCATCCATGCCCAGCAGCCACTTGTGCGTGCCGTCTTCCGACCCTTTGTCGAACAGGACATTGGGCACGATGATCTCGGCGTGTTGTTCCAGCTTGGCGCGCAGCGCCTTGCCGAGATCGGTCATTTCATCGAACGTGGTGACGTGTCGATGGTGGATCCACTTCATGACCTGGTGCGCGCGGAAGCGCTTCTCGTCGAGGGTTTCGACGAAGAAGCGCTCCAGACCCTCACGGTCCAGCTCCAGCAAATTCTGCTTGGGCTGCGCGTCGTTCATGGCATCAGCGCGACAAGACGTCCGTGGCCGGGAAGAAGTACGCGATCTCGATCGCGGCGTTCTCCAGCGAGTCCGAACCGTGCACGGCGTTGGCATCGATCGAATCGGCGAAGTCAGCACGAATCGTGCCGGGTGCCGCTTCCTTCGGATTGGTCGCACCCATCAGTTCGCGGTTCTTCAGCACGGCGCCTTCGCCTTCCAGCACCTGGATCATCACCGGACCGGAGATCATGAAGTTGACCAGCGCACCAAAGAACGGGCGCTCGCGATGCACGGCATAGAAACCTTCGGCTTCCTGCTTCGACAATTGCTTCATCGTCGCGGCGATGACCTTCAGGCCGTTCTTCTCGAAACGCGAATAAATCTCACCGATCACGTTCTTGGCGACGGCATCGGGTTTGATGATGGACAGGGTGCGCTCTTGCGCCATGGGGTGCTCCGGTTTTCTGCGCCACGGGCTATCGCCCGGTGGCCGGGTGGTGGATGCCAAACCTGCGGAAAATCGCGAGGTTAGCGGAACATTCACCAAATAGTCTAACGAATGCTCGACGCCACGTACACAGCCCCTGTCACGAGCATTCCATCCTGATCCTGGGTCAGGCGGGAGGCTTGACGCCGGCCTCGGCTTGTAGCAAAGTCAATCAACCGTTTCAATCAGGTGTTGCAGGCATGACGACGACCCAGTTCAGCACCAAGGACCGCATCCTCAATGCCGCAGAAGGGTTGTTCGCCCAGCAAGGCTTCGCGGGCACGTCCCTGCGCGAGGTCACCAGCCGCGCCGACGTCAACATCGCGGCGGTCAATTACCACTTCGGCAGCAAGGAAAACCTCATCAACGAGGTCTTCCGGCGGCGCATGGACGAGATGAGCGACGCCCGGATTTCCCTGCTGGAACAAGCAATTGCGCAGAACCCAGGGGCGATCGAGCCGATCCTGCGCGCGTTCGTCATTCCGGCCCTGGCGGTCTCGCAGGATCGTGGTGGCGGGGTCGCCTTCATCCGCGTGATCGCCCGTGCCTACGCCGAGAAGAACGACGGCCTGCGCGCCTTCCTGTCCGCCCGCTATGGCCACGTCCAGCGTGATTTCGCCAAGGCGCTGGCCAGCTGCCTGCCCGAGCTCGGCAAGGAGCAGCTGTACTGGCGGCTGGACTTCCTGGCCGGCGCCCTGACTTATGCGATGGCCGATTTTGGCGCCATCAAGCGCCCGCACGGCGTGTCCGAACAGGTGCATCGGCAGCGCGCCGCAGACGAATTGATCGCCTTTGCCGCCGCCGGCCTCAAAGCCGCCCCCTGACCTTTCCCGCGCCGGAACATCCCGGCCGGCCCCTTCCCCTCTGGAGCCTGACATGTCCGAAAAACTCCTGATCCGTCGCGTTGCCGTCCTCGGCGCGGGTGTGATGGGTGCGCAGATCGCCGCGCAACTCGTCAACGCCGGCATCGACACCGTGTTGTTCGACCTGCCTGCGAAGGAAGGCGACAAGAACGGCATCGTGCAAAAGGCCATCGCCAACCTGACCAAGCTCTCGCCGGCGCCGCTGGGCGTGAAGTCGCTGGCCGAGGCGATCGTCCCCGCCAATTACGAGACCGACCTTGGCCTGCTGGAAACCTGCGACCTGGTGATCGAGGCGATCGCCGAACGCATGGACTGGAAGCAGGACCTGTACAAGAAGATCGCGCCGCACGTGCCGGCGCATGCGGTGCTGGCCTCGAACACCTCGGGCCTCGGCATCAACAAGCTGGCCGACGTGTTGCCGGAAGAGCTGCGCCACCGCTTCTGCGGCGTGCATTTCTTCAACCCGCCGCGCTACATGTACCTGGTCGAGCTGATCCCGACCAAATACACCGATGCCTCGGTGATGGACGGGTTGGAAAGCTTCCTCACCACCTACGTCGGCAAGGGCGTGGTGATCGGGCGCGATACGCCCAACTTCATCGGCAACCGCATCGGCGTGTTCTCGATCCTCGCGACGATGCATCACACCGCGCAATCGGGCCTCGGCTTCGATACGGTGGATGCGCTGACCGGCCCCTTGCTGGGTCGCCCGAAATCGGCGACGTATCGCACCGCGGATGTCGTCGGCCTCGACACCATGGCCCATGTCATCAAGACGATGGCCGACACCCTGCCGGAAGACCCGTGGCACCAGTATTTCAACGCGCCCATGTGGCTGAAGGCGCTGGTGGAGAAAGGCGCGCTGGGCCAGAAGACCGGCGTCGGCATCTATCGCAAGGTCGGCAAGGACATTTTGGTGCTGGATGTCGCCAAGCAGGATTACGTGCCGCAAGGCGACGGCGCCGCGCCGGAAGTCGTCGAAATCCTCAAGGAGAAGGACCCAGCCAAGAAGTTCGCCGCATTGCGCGCGAGCCAACACCCGCAGGCGAAGTTCCTGTGGGCGATCTTCCGTGACCTCTTCCATTACGCCGCCTTCCACTTGGGCGACATCGCCGAGACCGCGCGCGACGTGGACCTCGCGATCCGTTGGGGCTACGGCTGGAAGCTGGGCCCGTTCGAGACCTGGCAGGCCGCCGGCTGGAAGCAGGTCGCCGAATGGATCAACCAGGACATCGCC
>JACSSF010000067.1 GCA_014879375.1 Lysobacteraceae bacterium | reverse complement strand
CAACTACCAGTCGATCGGCTCGGGCGGCGGCATCGCCCAGATCAAGGCCGGCACGGTGGATTTCGGCTCGTCCGACAAGCCGCTGTCGTCGCAAGAACTCGCGCAGGCCGGTCTCGCCCAGTTCCCGTCCGCGATCGGCGGCGTGGTGCCGGTGGTCAACATCCCAGGACTCGAGGCCGGCAAGCTGCGCTTCTCCGGTGCAGTGCTGGCCGACATCTACCTCGGCAAGATCACCACCTGGAATGACGCGCGCATCGTCGCGGAGAACCCGGGCGCGGTGCTGCCGGCCGACAAGATCAACGTCGTGCGCCGCTCGGACGGCTCGGGCACCACCTTCAACTTCACCAACTACCTGTCCAAGGTCAGCGCCGACTTCAAGGGCCAGATCGGTGAAGGCACCACGGTCAACTGGCCGGTCGGCATGGGCGGCAAGGGCAACGAAGGCGTCGCCGCCTACGTCAAGCAGATCAAGCATTCGATCGGCTACGTGGAACTGTCCTACGCCCTGCAGAACAAGATGCCCTACGCATCGATGCAGAATGCCGCGGGCAACTGGGTCGCGCCTTCGGCCGAAAGCTTCGCCGCCGCCGCGGCCAGCGCCGATTGGGCGAATGCCAAGGATTTCAGCCTGGTCATCACCAACGCACCGGGCGCCGATGCTTGGCCGATCACCGCGACCAATTTCATCCTGGTCTACAAGCAGCCGAAGGACGCCGCCAAGCAGCAGGCCACGCTCGACTTCTTCAAGTGGGCGTACGAGCAAGGCCAGTCGCAGGCGCAAGCCCTCGACTACGTGCCGCTGCCGGCCGAACTGGTGCAGCAGGTCGAAGCCTATTGGGCAACCCTGAAGTAACCCTTGCGACCACGATGCACGGGAGCGGTTCGCCGCCTCCGTGCATTCAAGCGAGCGGGAACCATCCCGCCGATTCGGACCCGAGCCTTGTCGATGAATGCAGTAGCCCTGCCCGCCCCGGACGCCCGCAACCTGCGTGATGCGCGACATGATCGCGCGTTCCGTTGGGTGCTGACAGCGACCGCGATCTTCGTTCTGTTCACCCTGGCCGCCGCCGCGCTGTCGATGCTGTGGGGCGGCCGCAGCGTGTTGCAGAGCGAGGGCCTGTCGTTCTTCACTTCAAGCGACTGGAACCCGGTCCAGGACAAATACGGCGCGCTCGTGCCGATCTACGGCACCATCGTCACCGCGGTCATCGCGATGATCATCGCCGTGCCGGTGAGCTTCGGCATCGCCTTCTTCCTGACCGAGGTCGCGCCGCGCTGGTTGCGCACGCCGGTCGGCACCGCGATCGAACTGCTGGCAGGTATCCCTTCGATCATCTATGGCATGTGGGGCTTTTTCATCCTGATGCCGGTGATGCGCGAAAGCATCATCCCGTGGATGGACGAGAATCTCGGCCCCTTGCCGTTGATCGGGCGACTCTTCCAGGGGCCACCGATCGGCGCCGGCATGCTGACCTCGGGCATCGTGCTGTCGATCATGGTGATCCCGTTCATCTCGTCAGTCATGCGCGAGGTGTTCATGACCGTGCCGTCTCGCCTGAAGGAATCGGCCTACGCGCTCGGCTCGACCAAGTGGGAAGTGAGCTGGGACATCATCCTGCCCTACACCCGCTCGGCGGTGATCGGCGGCGTGTTCCTCGGCCTTGGTCGCGCGCTTGGCGAGACCATGGCGGTGGCGTTCGTGATCGGCAACAGCGTGCAATTCACCGCATCGCTGCTGGAGCCCTCGACCACGATCGCCGCGCTCATCGCCAACGACTTCGGCGAGGCGACGGAAACCTATCGCGCCGCCTTGCTGTTGCTTGGCTTCGTGCTCTTCATCGTCACCTTCCTCGTGCTGGCGCTGGCCCGCCTGATGTTGATGCGCCTGGCGCGGAAGGAGGGCAACTGATGTCCGCCATCGAACTGCCTGCCAAGGATTTCAAGCGCGCGGACGCGCTGTATCGCCGCCGCAGGATCACCAACCTGCTCGCGGTAGCGCTGGCCAACCTCGCAGCATTATTCGGCCTGCTGTTCCTCGGCTGGATATTGTGGACGCTGGTATCCAAGGGCCTGCCCGGTCTCAACCTCGATCTCTTCACCATGGACCAGCCGCCGCCGATGGAACAGGGCGGCATGCGCAACGCGATCGTCGGCAGCCTGATGATGTGCGCGATGGGCGTGGCGATCGGTACGCCGCTCGGTATCGCCGCCGGCACGTGGCTCGCCGAGTACGGCAATCGCAGCAAGCTGGGCACCACGGTGCGCTTCGTCAACGACATCCTGCTGTCGGCGCCGTCGATCGTGCTCGGTTTGTTCGTGTACGCAATGTTCGTGATGCAGACCGGCGGGCGCTTCTCGGCCATCGCCGGCGCCATCGCGCTCGCCTTCATCGTGTTGCCGGTGGTCGTGCGCACCACCGACGAGATGCTGCGGCTGGTCCCGGTCACCATGCGCGAGGCGGCGCTCAGCCTTGGCGTGCCGCAGTGGAAGATGACGATGCAGGTGTTGTACCGATCCGCCCTGCCCGGCATCGTCACCGGCGTCCTGCTGGCACTGGCGCGCATCTCCGGCGAAACCGCGCCGCTGCTGTTCACCGCGTTCGGCAACGAATTCTTCAGCCTGGACCCGACCGGCCCGATGTCGGCGGTACCGCTGGTGATGTACAAGTTCGCCGGCTCTGGCTTCGAGAACTGGGAAAAGATCGCCTGGGCCGGTGCGCTGGTGATCACCCTGTTCGTCCTCGCCGTCAGCCTGCTCGCACGCACGCTTCTGCTGCGCAACAAGATCACCCATGACTAATCTTGAACCCCGGACATTCGACATGAACGACGCCCGCCCCGCCATGCACATGCAGGTCCGCGAAGGCCAGGCCGCCGCGACCGCGCCGGTGAAGATCGCCACGCGCGGCCTGAACTTCCATTACGACAAGTTCCATGCGTTGAAGGACATCAACCTGGACATCCCCGAAAAGCGCGTGACCGCGCTGATCGGTCCCTCGGGTTGCGGCAAGTCCACCCTGCTGCGCGTGTACAACCGCATCTACGCGCTGTATCCCAGGCTGGAGGCCAGTGGCGAGGTGATGCTGGACGGCGAGAACATCCTCGACCCGAAGTACCCGATGAACCGCCTGCGCAGCAAGGTGGGCATGG
>JACSSF010000129.1 GCA_014879375.1 Lysobacteraceae bacterium | reverse complement strand
TAGCGCTTGGCCTTGCACAGGCGCACGCCGTCGATGATCGAGGCATGGTTGAGCGCATCGCTGATGATCGCGTCGTTCTCGTCCAGCAGCGGCTCGAACAAGCCGCCGTTCGCATCGAAGCACGCGGCGTAGAGGATGGTGTCCTCGGTGCCGAAGAAATCGGCGATGGTCGCCTCCAGCTGCTTGTGCAGGTCCTGCGTGCCGCAAATGAAGCGCACCGACGCCATGCCGAAGCCGTGGGTGTCCAGCGCGTCCTTCGCCGCAGCGATGATGCGCGGATGATCGGCCAGTCCCAGGTAATTATTGGCGCAGAAATTGAGCACGCGGCGGCCATCGGCCAGCTCGATCTCGGCCGACTGCGGGCTGACGATGATGCGTTCGGACTTGAACAGGCCGGCGTCGCGGATTTCCTCCAGCGTCTGGCCGTAGCGTTGGGTCAGTTCCACGACAGCACCACCTTGCCGGACTTGCCGGACTCCATCAGGTCGAAGCCCTTCTGGAACTCATCGATCGGCAACTGATGCGTGAGCACCTTGCCAAGCGGAAAACCGGAGAGGATCAGCTGCGTCATCTTGTACCAGGTCTCGTACATGCGACGGCCGTAGATGCCTTGCAGGGTCAGGCCCTTGAAGATCACCTTGTCCCAGTCGATGCCGGCGCCATTGGGCATGATGCCGAGCATCGCGATCTTGCCGCCGTTGTACATGCAGTCGAGCATGTCGCCGAATGCGCGCGGGTTGCCGCTCATTTCCAGGCCCACGTCGAAGCCTTCCATGTGCAGGTCGGCCATCACGTCCTTCAGCTTGGTGTTGGCGACGTTCACCACGCGCGTCGCGCCCATGTCGGCAGCCAGCTTCAGGCGGTAATCGTTGACATCGGTCACCACCACGTTGCGCGCGCCGATGTGCTTGCAGATGCCGGCGGCGATGATGCCGATCGGGCCCGCGCCGGTGATCAGCACGTCCTCGCCGACCACATCGAACTCCAGCGCGCAATGCGCGGCATTGCCGTAGGGGTCGAAGAACGCAGCCAGTTCGCTCGGAATCTGGTCGGGGATCGGCCACAGGTTGGTGGCCGGCATCACGATGTATTCGGCGAACGCGCCATCGCGGTTCACGCCGATGCCCACCGTGTTCGGGCACAGGTGCTGTTTGCCGGCGCGGCAGTTGCGGCAATGGCCGCAGACGATATGACCTTCGGCCGACACGCGTTGGCCGATGCTGTACCCCGTCACGCCCGGACCGAGTGCCGCGATCCGCCCGACGAACTCGTGGCCGATCACCAGGCCCGGCTTGATGGTGCGCTGGCTCCATTCATCCCACAGGTAGATGTGCAGGTCGGTGCCGCAGATCGCGGTCTTCTCCACCTTGATCAGCACCTCGTTGGGGCCCGGGGTCGGCACCGGGACTTCTTCCATCCAGATGCCCTTGCCGGCTTCGCGCTTCACCAGCGCCTTCATCGTTTGCTGTGTCATGTGGGGTCCGTTGTGCGATGCAATACGCCATTTTACCGCGCCTGCCGTGACGGCTTGCATATGCCGACAGCGCCCGGGGGCGGATAATGGTCCGATCAAGCAACGGAGCAGGCGAATGCGCAAGACGATGTTGGCGATGGCCACCGGGGTGACCTTGGTGGGCGGTTTGGCGGCAAACGGCCCCGCACGGGCGGACGAGGGGATGTGGCTGCCGATGCAGCTGCCCGATATCGCCCAGCGCATGAAGGCGGCGGGCTACCAGGGCGACCCGGCCGCGCTGGCCGACGTGACCCGGCCGCCGCTCTCGGCAGTGGTGAAGGTCGGCGGCGCGACCGGCTCGTTCGTGTCGGACCAGGGGCTGGTGTTGACCAATCACCATGTGGCCTTCGGGGTGATCCAGTACAACAGCAGCAAGGAGCGCGACCTGATCCAGAACGGTTTCGTCGCGCCGGACATGGCAAGCGAGTTGCCGGCCAACCCGGATTTCCGCGTGCTGGTCACCACAGGCTTCGACAAGATCACCGACCTGATCCTGAAGGATGCGCGCGGCAAGACCGGGCGCGCGTACTTCGATGCGATCGATGCCGCGTCCAAGGCCGAAGTGAAGGCCTGCGAGGCCGATGCCGGGTATCGATGCAGCATCGTCAACATGTACTACGGCACCGATTTCTACCGGGTCAAGCAGCTGGAGCTGAAGGACATCCGCCTTGTCTACGCGCCGCCGCGCGACATCGGCAACTACGGCGACGAGATCGACAACTTCATGTGGCCGCGCCACAGCGGCGATTTCACCTTCCTGCGTGCCTACGTCGGCAAGGACGGCAAGCCCGCTGCCTACAGCAAGGACAACGTGCCGTACGCGCCGCCCGCGCACCTGCAACTCAGCACTGCGCCGGTGAAGGATGGCGATTACGCGATGCTCGCCGGCTACCCCGGCATCACCTTCCGCCATCGCACCGCCTCGGAGTTCGCCAACCAGGTCGAGTGGCAACTGCCCTCGCGCATTGAATTGTTCGACAGCCTGCTGAAGGACATTGCGTCGAGCGCGCCCGAAGGCTCGGATGCGGCGGTGAAGTACGCATCCCAGGTGCAAGGATTCAAGAACACGCTCAAGCGCGCGCAGGGCGAGCTGGAAGGCCTCAAGCGCAGCGACGCGGTGCGCGTGCGCCGGCAGGACGAGGGCGCGATGATGGCATGGCTCGGCAAACAGCGCGATGCGACGACCACGGGTACCGACATCGAGGCGCTGCAAGGCATCCTCTCCGACGGGCAGGCCACGCGCGAGCGCGACCAGCTGTTCTCGATGATGCGCAGCACCACGCAGTTGCTGCGTGCGGCGATCACCCTGCAGCGCCTTGCCATCGAACGTGGCAAGCCAGATGCGGCACGCGAGGGCGGCTACCAGCAGCGCGACGAAGCGTTGATCGAAGGCACGCTCAGGCAGGTGCAACGCCGCTATGCGCCAGCAGTCGAGAAGGCGATGCTGCTGGACTTGTTGACGCGCTACTACGCGCTGCCGACGGACCAGCGCATCCCCGAAGTCGATGCCGTGTTTGGCGCGGACGCGACGGCGGCGAAAAGGGCACTTGATGCGCTCTACGCCGGGACGAAGCTGGGCGATGAGGATGTGCGCGTCGATTTGATGCGCAGCAGCGGGGATGCCGCGCAGGATGCCGCGAACCTGGCCGATGCCAGCGAAACCGATCCCTTGCTCAAGGCGGCGGCCACGTTGATGCCCGCGATCCTGCGGCTGGAGGAAGAAGGCAAGGCGCGCGACGGCGAGCTGCTGCGCCTGCGCCCGGCCTACATGCATGCGCTGATCGGTTTCCGCGAAAGCCAGGGCCGCGCGGTGTACCCGGATGCGAACTCCACCTTGCGCGTCAGCTTCGGGCGCGTGGAGGCTTTGCAGCCGCGTGACGCCGTGGCCTACACACCGGTCACGACCGTCGCCGGCATCATGGAAAAGCACACCGGCATCGATCCCTTCAATGCGCCGCAAGCGCTGCGCGATGCCATCGCCAAGGGGGACTTTGGCAACACGATCGATCCGGCGCTTAAGACGCAGACGGTCAACTTCCTCACCAACCTCGATACCACCGGCGGCAATTCCGGTTCGCCGGTGATGGACGCGCAGGGCAAGCTGATCGGCATCAACTTCGACAGCAACTGGGAGTCGGTCAGCGCCAGCTGGATGTTTGACCCGCGTTACAAGCGTGCGGTGCACGTGGATGCGCGCTACATGCGCTGGCTGATGGACAAGGTGTATCCCGCGCACTGGCTGCTGGCGGAGATGAAGCTGCCACGCTGATCGCGGTTTTGCGCTGAATGCGACATCCGGCCATGACCTTTGTCACACGGGCCGGATGTCGCCGCGGGCTACACTTCAGGGATTCATTTCAACGGAAGACCTGATGCGTATCACCGTACTCGCCGCGGCCGTCGCCGTCGCCACACTGGGCATCACCACCGCCGCGCAGGCGGGCGAAGGCATGTGGGTGCCGCAGCAACTGCCCGAAATCTCCAAATCGCTGAAGAAGGCCGGCCTGAAGCTGGATGCCAAGCAGTTGGCCAACCTGACCGGCGATCCGCTGGGCGCGGTGGTCTCGCTGGGCGGTTGCACGGCGAGCTTCGTGTCGCCGCAGGGTCTGGTCGCGACCAACCACCACTGCGCATACGGCGCGATCCAGCTCAATTCCACGCCCGAGCGCAACCTGATTGCCGATGGGTTCAACGCCGCGACCTTGGCCGACGAGCTCTCCGCCGGGCCGAATGCGCGCGTGTACGTGCTCGACCAGATCACTGATGTCACCGATCAGGTCAAGCAGGCGATCGCTGCCGCGCCCACGCCGATCGCGCGCACCAACGCCGTCGACAACCTCGAGAAACAGTTGATCTCGCAATGCGAAGCCGGTGGCGGCTATCGCTGCCGCCTGTACAGCTTCTTCGGCGGTAACACCTATCGCCTGTTCAAGAACATCGAGATCAAGGACGTGCGCCTGGTGTATGCGCCGCCGTCGTCGATCGGCAACTACGGCGGCGAGATCGACAACTGGATGTGGCCGCGCCACACCGGCGATTTCTCGTTCTATCGCGCCTATGTCGGCAAGGACGGCAAGCCGGCTGCCTACAGCAAGGACAACGTGCCGTTCCAGCCCAAGCACTGGCTGAAACTGGCCGACAAGTCGCTGGGCGAGGGTGACTTCGTGATGGTTGCCGGTTACCCGGGCAGCACCAGCCGTTACGCATTGGCGGACGAGTTCGACAACACCTCGCAATGGGCCTATCCGACCATTGCCGCGCACTACAAGAACCTCACCGCGATGGTGCAGGCCGCCGGGGAGAAGAACCCCGACATCGAGGTGAAGTACGCCAGCACCATGCGGGGCTGGGAAAACGTGCTGAAGAACTACGACGGCCAGCTGGAAGGCTTCAAGCGCATCGGTGCGGCCGATACCAAGCATCGCGAGGAGGCCGCCGTGCTGGACTGGCTACGCAAGCAGGGCAGCCAGGGCGAGCCGGCGCTGGCCGCGCATGCGCAGCTGGTCGCGCTCAACGAAACCACCCGCGCCACCCGCGAGCGTGACCTGGTGATGCGCCAGACCGGCGGCGCGCTGGGCAACACGGCGGTGTCGCTGTATCGCCTGTCGATCGAGCGCGCCAAGCCCGACGCCGAGCGAGAATCCGGCTACCAGCAGCGTGACTTGCCGGGCATCGAGGGCAGCCTCAAGCAGATGGAGCGCCGCTATGAGCCGTCCATGGATCGCCAGCTGCAGCGCTACTGGCTGCTGGAATACCTGAAGCTGCCGTCGGACCAGCATGTCGCCGCCATCGACACCTGGCTGGGCGGCAACGATGCCGCAGCGGTGGATCGCGCGCTTGATCGCATGACCAAGAGCCAGCTCAAGGGCGCCGAGGCGCGTATGAAGTGGTTCAACGCCGATCGTGCGGCGTTCGAGAAGAGCGACGATCCGGCCATCCAGTACGCGGTGGCGGTGATGCCGACCCTGATGCAGCTGGAAGAGCAGGGCAAGAGCCGCGCCGGCGAAGTGCTGGTGGCGCGCCCGATCTATCTGCAGGCGGTGATGGACTACCGCAAGTCGAAGGGCGATGCCGTGTATCCGGATGCCAACTCCTCGCTGCGCATCACCTTCGGCAACGTTACCGGCTACACCAAGACCGATGGCAGCAAGCAGGTCCCGTTCACGCTGCTGGAGCAGGTTCCGGCCAAGGCGACCGGCAAGGAGCCGTTCGATGCGCCAAAGGTGTTGATCGATGCGGTCGCGGCCAAGCGTTATGGCGGGCTGGCGGACAAGCGCCTCAAGACCGTGCCGGTCAACTTCCTGTCCGACCTCGACATCACCGGTGGCAATTCCGGCTCGCCGGTGCTCGATGGCGAAGGCAAGCTGGTCGGCCTCGCCTTCGACGGCAACTGGGAGTCGGTCAGCTCCAACTGGGTGTTTGATCCGAAGATGACCCGGATGATCTCGGTCGATCAGCGCTACATGCGCTGGATCATGCAGGAAGTCTTCCCGGCGCCGCAGTTGCTGAAGGAAATGGGCGTCGCCGCGCAGTAAGCGGCTTCACCTTGTGTCATACGAAAACGCCGGCCCTGCGCCGGCGTTTTCTTTCGCTGCCTCACACATCGCCCAGTTCGTAGTCGAAGGTGTAGAAGTGCTTGCCATCGGTGATGTCGATGGCGATGCGGCCGTACAGGCCAGTGAGTTCACCGGTGCCGCTGTCGGGCACCACGGTCAGGTCCAGCGAAGGCTCGCCGCGGGTCATGACGCCGTTGTGCTGCGCATAGAAGCTGCCGCGACGGCCATGCAGCGTGCCTTCGATGCGCTCGATCGCCACGTATGCGCCAGAGCCGGGTACCGGCGACATCACCGCGAGCATGTGCACCACGCTGGTCGCTTCCAGCGGCCCGTGGAAGCGTTTGTCGAAGCGCGAATGACCGACGCTCGCCCCGCCGCCGATGTCCAGCTCTTCCTGCGACACGCGCTTGACTTCGAATTCACCCTTGGCCTGCATCGGCGGTTCTCCGTGGGGGCGTTCCAGCCTACCGCAGGCAGGTAAAGGCGTGGCCAAACTGCTAGGCTGATGCACCGCAACAAACACGCGAACGCACCGCCATGAGGATCCTGCTTGCCCGCCACGGCGAAACCCCCTGGAACGCCGCAGGCCGCTACCAGGGCCAGGAAGACATCGCGTTGTCACCCGTCGGCATCAGCCAGGCCACTGCGCTGGGCGAGCGCCTGCGCGATGTGCGGATCGACCGCGCCATCGCCTCGCCATTGTCGCGTGCCCGCCATACCGCGGAACTGGCGCTGGGCAAGGCACGCGCGCCGATGCTCTCGCTCGACGAAGGCTTCATGGAGATCGGCCATGGCGAGTGGGAAGGGCTGCTCGCCAGCGAGATCCGCGAGCGCGACCCCGAGCGCCTGACCGCGTGGCGCGAGGCGCCGGACACGGTGCAGATGCCGGGCGCCGGTGGCGAATCGCTGCAACAGGTACTGGATCGCGCATGGCCGGCCTTTGCACGCGCGAGCGCCGGCCTCGGTGCGGACGACACGCTCCTCATCGTCGCCCACGACGCGGTCAACCGCGTATTGCTCTGCCACGTGCTGGGCATTCCGCTCTCGCGCTTGTGGACGTTCCGCCAGGCGCCGACCACGCTCAACCTGCTGGAAGGCGAGGCTGTGGACAGCCTGGACGTCGTGCGGTTGAACGACGCCACCCATCACACCGCACTGTTCGGCGAAGCCGTGCATCGCGCGCTGTGACGATGGCGTCGCTGCCCGACACGCTCGAAGGCTGGCTGGCCCGGCTGGAGAAGCAGCATCCCCAGGCGATCGATCTTGGTTTGGCGCGCGTGCGCGACGTCGCCGCGCGAATGGCGCTTGGCAAGCCTGCCAGACAGGTGATCAGCGTCGCCGGCACCAACGGCAAGGGCTCGACCGTCGCGTTCATCGAGTCCATTACGCGCGCGGCCGGGATGCGTGTCGGCAGCTACACCTCGCCGCACCTGCTGCGCTACAACGAACGCGTACGCATCGATGGCAAGGAGGCGAGCGATGCCGACCTCATCAATGCATTCAATGCGGTGGAAGCGGCGCGTGGCGACATTTCGCTGACGTATTTCGAGGCCGGCACGCTGGCCGTGCTATGGCTGTTCGAACGCGCGCGGCTGGATCTCGCAGTGCTGGAGGTGGGGCTGGGCGGCCGACTCGACGCGGTCAACACTGTCGATGCCGATGCGGCGGTGATCACCACGGTCGATCTGGATCATCAGGATTGGCTCGGCGATGACATCGAGCAGATCGGTTTCGAGAAAGCCGGCATCGCGCGGGCGTGGAAGCCGCTGGTGCTGGGCGATGACGATCCGCCAGCGAGCGTGTTGCGTCATGCGTATGCGATTGGCGCGTCCAGCTGGCGCATCGCCAACGACTTCTTCGCCGAAGTCATCGACGATGCGCACTGGCGCTGGCGCGAGGTCGGCTTCGAACTGGTCCTGCCGATGCCGACACTGGCCGCGCCGGTGCAACTGCGCAACGCGGCCTGCGCGATCGCGGCGCTGCGATCCATCGGGTTCGAAGCCGGACCCGAAGTCTATGCCCGGGGCATAGAACAGGCGCATGTCGGTGCGCGCCTGCAACGCATCGATCACGGCGGCATCGACATCCTGATCGACGTGGGCCACAACCCGCAGGCGGCGCGCGCGCTGGCCGAAGCGTTGCGGGCCATGCAAGGCAGAGGGCGAACCCGCGCCGTGTACGCCGCACTGGGCGACAAGGACGTGACGAGCGTCGTCGAAACGCTCCGTGACGTCATCGATGACTGGTATTTGGCTGGCAGCGAATCGGCGGGCCCGCGCGGCCTCAAGGCCGAAGCATTGGCTGCCCGCATGCCCGCGGATTTGTCGGTGGGTGGCCGCTATGACACGGTCGATGCGGCCATTGATGGCGCCTTGGGCGACGCACGGGCGGGCGACCGCCTGCTGGTGTTCGGCGGCTTCCATGCAGCCGAACAGGGGCTGAAGCGCTTTGCGCCGGACCGGCCCCGTGCAGGCGGCACGCTATAATCACGTTCCTTCACGCATCGCGCGCCTCCTGATGGATCGAGCCCTCAAACAGCGCCTGATTGGTGCCGCCGTGCTGGTTGCCATCGCGGTGATCTTCCTGCCCATGCTGGTCAAGGGGCCTGCCCCGGTCAGTGGCGCGGCCGATGTCTCGCTGGATGTGCCGGCAGCGCCGCAGGACGGGTTCGAAACACGCGAATTGCCGCTGGGCGCGCCGGGCGAGGTGCCTGCGGGTGGCGTCGCCGGAATGACCACCGCGCCGCCGCCTGCCACCACCACGGCGCCCGATGCATCGATGTCCGCTGCCGATGTCGCGGCGGGTGATTACGCGATCAACTTCGGCCATTACGGCACGTCGGCGGATGCAGACCGCATGGTGGCGGCGCTGGCCCAATCGCAACTGGACGCCTACGCCGAACCGGCCACGTTGGCGGGTCGCAGCGCCTGGCGCGTGCGCATCGGGCCCTTCGCGACCCGTGCCGAAGCCGAGGCCGCTCGTTTGCGTGCGCAGCAGGTCAGCGACAAGGTCAAGGCGAGCGTGGTGGCCTTGAATGCCGATGCCGCGGTCCCGGCAGCAGTCGCCGGCACCCCCACGACTGCGGCCGCGCCGACCGCCCCATCACCCGTGACCACCCGGCCATTGCCGTCGGCCCCGGCTGCTGTTGCCGCAGCGCCAGTGCCCAAGCCGGCAGCTGTCGAAACACCGAAGAAGCCCGCGGAGGCCCAGCCGGCCCAGGTTGCCGTGGCGCCCAAGCCCGCCCCGAAGCCGGCGGAAGCCGCGCCGAAGCCTGCGCCCAAGCCGGCCGCGTCCAGCGTCGGGTTTGCCGTGCAATTGGGCGCGTTTGCCGATGCAGGCGCCGCCACGGCCCTGCGCGACAAGGCACGCGCTGCCGGGCTTTCCGCCTTCACCGAGACCATCAGCACGCCGGACGGCAAGCGCACCCGCGTGCGCATCGGCCCGGTCACCGACCGTGCGGATGCGGACAAGCTGCGCGCGCAGGCGCAAGCCAAGCTCGGCATCGCGGGCATGGTCCGCCCGCATCCGTGATCCGTTTGATCGCAGCCGCATTCGCCCCCATATCATCGTCAAACCCCCGGAGCTAAATCCATGTGCGGCATCGTCGGCATCGTCAGCCACACCGAAGTGGCGGCCCGTCTCTACGACGGACTGACCGTTCTGCAGCATCGCGGGCAGGATGCGGCCGGCATCGCCACCAGCAACGGCCAGCAGATCCGGGTGGAAAAAGGCAACGGCCTGGTGAGTGACGTGTTTGACGCGGGGATGATGTCGCTGCTGCAAGGCAACGTCGGCATCGCCCATTGCCGTTACCCGACCGCGGGCAGCGAGGGCAGCGACGAGGCGCAACCGTTCTACGTCAATTCGCCTTACGGCATCGCGCTGGCCCACAACGGCAACCTGATCAACACCGAGGCACTGCGCCGCGAGGTATTCGAGCAGGACCGCCGCAGCGTCAACACCCAGTCCGATTCCGAAGTGCTGCTGAACGTGTTCGCGCACGAACTCGCCCAGCAGGACGGCTTGAATGCCGAGGCTGCGTTCCGCGCGGTCGAGGGCGTGATGCAGCGCGCCAAGGGCGGCTATGCGGTGCTGTGCATGGTGATGGGCCTGGGCCTCGTCGCCTTCCGCGACCCGAACGCGATCCGTCCGCTGGTACTCGGCAAGCGCAGCAGTTTGCAGGGTGACGAATATGCGCTGGCATCCGAATCGGTGGCGCTGGACCTGATCGGCTTCGAGCGCGTGCGCGATGTGCAGCCGGGCGAGACGGTCGTGGTGACCGCGGACGGGCAGCTGCACCATCGCATCACCGCCCACGGCGTCGAGCCGCGTCCCTGCGTGTTCGAGTATGTGTATTTCGCGCGCCCCGATTCGATGATGGACAACATCTCGGTGCACAAGGCGCGCATGCGCATGGGCGTGGCGCTGGGCGAGAAGATCCTGCGCGAGCGTCCCGATCACGGCATCGACGTGGTGATCCCGATCCCCGATACCAGCCGCGATTCGGCGCTGGAGATCGCCAGCGTGCTGGGCGTGAAGTACCGCGAGGGCTTCATCAAGAACCGTTACGTCGGTCGCACCTTCATCATGCCGGGGCAGGGCGAGCGCGCAAAATCGGTGCGCCGCAAGTTGAACCCGATCCCTCTGGAGTTCAAGAACCGCGTGGTGCTGCTGGTCGATGACTCCATCGTGCGCGGCACCACCAGCCAGCAGATCGTGCAGATGGCGCGCGATGCGGGTGCGAAGAAGGTCTATCTTGCCTCCGCCGCGCCGCCGGTGCGCTATCCCAACATCTACGGCATCGACATGCCGACGCCAACCGAACTCATCGCCCACGACCGCAGCGTGGAAGACGTCGAAAAGTTGATCGGTTGTGACTGGCTGGTCTACCAGGATTTGGACGATCTGGAAGCCGCAGTCGCGGGGCCGAAGCATCCGGGCATGAAGTTCGATACCTCGTGCTTTTCGGGCGAGTACGTGACCGGCGTGAACGAAGGCTATTTCGAAGCCCTGCAGGCGCAACGCTCGGACGAAGCGAAGGCCAAGCGTCGCGCGTGACGCCGTTTGCGTCATGAACCAGGCTAAAGCCGCATTCCGGTCATTGTTCGATGTCGCGGGCGAGGTGCTCGTTGCCGGCGGCGTGACCGAAAAACCCGCCGCAGCGCGCGCCATGGCGGCCGCGTTTGCGCGCGGCGAGCTTCGCATCGACGATGACGCGACGTTGCCTGAACCCATTCGCATGCCCGGCCGACCTTCGAGGCCTAGGCTCGTGCACCCGCGTGAGCTGCCGCGTCGCGGCTTCGGCAGCCCTGCAGGGCGCGCGGCGTTTATCCATGCCGTCGCGCACATCGAATTCAACGCGATCGACCTCGCCTGTGATGCGATCTATCGCTTCCGCGACATGCCACGCGCGTTCTACGCCGACTGGGTGCAGGTGGCGGATGACGAGGCACGGCATTTCACGATGCTGCGCGCGCGACTGCAGGATTTCGGCCATGACTATGGCGACTTCGATGCCCACAACGGGCTGTGGGAAATGGCCGAAAAGACCGCGCACGATGGTTTGGCGCGTATGGCGCTGGTGCCGCGGGTGCTGGAGGCGCGCGGACTGGACGTCACCCCCGGCATGATCGCCAAGCTCAAGGGCCTGGGCGATGAAGAAACCGCCGGCATTCTCGAGGTCATCCTGCGCGAGGAGATTGCGCATGTCGCGGCGGGTTCGCGCTGGTACCGGTGGTACTGCGAGCGCGCGGGCGTCGAGCCGCGATCACGCTTCCGCGAATTGCTGCGCGAATACGCGGGCGGCGTCCTGCATGGCCCGTTCAATACCGAGGCGCGATTGATGGCCGGCTTCGACGCCGATGAATTGCAAAGCCTGTGCGATGCCGCGGAAGCGGCCGGCGCCTGACACCTGTTCGCGCCAGACGTCGTGCACGGTGTGCCGACGTGCCGGAAAGGTTTTCAGGTGAAGGCCAGCAGTCTTGAGCCCTCGGCATCGCTGCGCAGGTAGCGCGGCGCATCGCCATACCAGTCCCCCACCACGATGCGGCTTCGTCCATTCGCCTCATGCACGGCGGGGCGATGGGTATGGCCGTGGATGATGCGGTCGATGCCGTAGCGCTCGAAGGTGGAATCGACCGCGCCGGGAGTGACATCGGTGATGGTTTCGGCGGTGCCGGCGGCCTGCAGCTCGCCATAGCGTGCCTTGCTCGCCTCGCGCGCCTGCTGCGCGAAGGCCAGCCGCGCCGCCAGTGGCTGGGCAAGGAATTGCGCGCGCCATTGCGGGGCGCGCGTCATCGCGCGGAATTGCTGGTAGCCGGTGTCGCTGGTGCAGTACAGGTCGCCGTGGCCGATCAGGGTCGGCTCGCCTTCGAGCACGATCAGCGAAGGATCGGGCAGCAGGCGCATCCGGCTGCGTTTGGCGTAATCCTGGCCCAGGAGGAAATCGCGATTGCCGTGGATGAAGGCGATCTCGGTACCCGCGCCGGCCAGCCCTGACAGCGCTTCGGCGACTTGTGCGCCGGTCTGCGAGGGGTCGTCATCGCCCACCCAGGCCTCGAACAGGTCGCCGAGGATGTAAAGCTTGGATGCGCCACGGGCCTCTGCATCGAGGAAGCGGAGAAATTCGTCGGTACTGTCCGGGCGTGCGTCCTCAAGGTGGAGATCGGCGATGAAGAGCGTGGTCATGCCCGCATTTTAAGGGGTGAGGGCCCGTCGGCGACCACTGCACCTTGGACGGATGGGTGACAGGCGCCGGCTGCACTAAAATGGACGTTTTCGCGACTGCCCCGACCATGACCGTCCGTACCCGCTTCGCCCCGAGTCCCACCGGCTATCTCCACATCGGCGGCGCGCGCACCGCGTTGTATTGCTGGCTGACGGCGCGTCGCGCGGACGGGCAGTTCATCCTGCGCATCGAAGACACCGATCGCGAGCGCAGCACGCAGGCGGCGATCGACGCGATCCTGGAAGCGATGGACTGGCTGGGCCTGTCCTACGACGAAGGCCCGATCTACCAGACCGACCGCCTTGATCGCTACAAGGAAATGGCCGAGCAGTTGGTGGCCGAAGGCAAGGCTTACTACGCCTACGAGACGCGCGAAGAGCTCGATGCGATGCGCGAAGCGGCGATGGCGGCCGGCGACAAGCCGCGTTATCGCGGCAAGTATCGCAGCGAGAACGCGCCGTGGCGCGACGACCCGAACCGGGTGATCCGCTTCCGCAACCCGGACGAGGGCAGCGTGGTGTTCGATGATCTGGTGAAAGGCCGCATCGAATGGCAGAACGGCGAGCTGGACGATCTGGTGATCTTTCGCCCTGACGGCTATGCCACCTACAACTTCGCGGTCGTGGTGGACGACATCGACATGGACATCACCCACGTGGTGCGCGGCGACGACCACGTCAACAACACGCCGCGCCAGATCAACCTCTATCACGCGCTCGGCAAGACGCCGCCGCTGTTCGCACATCTGCCGATGATCCTCGACGAGCAGGGCGCCAAGCTGTCCAAGCGCACCGGCGCGGCGGACGTGATGCAGTACCGCGATGCCGGCTACCTGCCGCATGCGCTGCTCAATTACCTGGTGCGGCTGGGTTGGTCGCACGGCGATCAGGAAATCTTCTCGATCGACGAGATGATCGCGTTGTTCGACCTGAAGGACGTGAATGCCAAGGCATCGCGGCTGGATTCAGCGAAGCTCGGCTGGCTCAACCAGCAATACCTGAAGAACGATGCACCCGAGGATGTCGCCAAGCACCTGGTCTGGCAGCTCGAGCAGGCTGGTTATGACTTGGCCCAAGGCCCGTCGCCGACGGACATCGTCATCGCCCTGCGTGATCGCGTGCAGACGTTGAAGGAAATGGCGGAGAAAGCCGCGGTCTGGTTCCAGCCGTTGACGGCGTACGACGATGCGGCGGTCGCCAAGCACCTGACCGAGGCTGCACGCGCGCCACTTGCCGATGCGCGGGCGAAGCTGGCCGCATTGCCGGACTGGAATGCGGAGGCGATCGGTGAGGCGTTGAAGGCGACGGTCGAGGGCCTCGGCATCGGCATGGGCAAGCTGGCGCAGCCGATGCGCGTGGCGATCACCGGCACGCAGGTCAGCCCCGATATCTCGCACACGGTCTACCTGGCCGGCCGCGAAGAGGCGCTCAAACGCATCGATGCTGCGCTGGCGCGAATCCCGCAGGCTTGAGTCGAAGCCGCATCGCCCACATCATCAGGACATGAGCCAGCACACACACCATTGCACGGATCCGGAGCATCACGTCGATGATGCGGCGGGTTTCGTCGCCGCAGTGGAGCGTGCCTGCCGCGAGCGCGGGCTGCGCCTGACCCCGATCCGCGCGCATGTGCTGCAGCTGATCGCCGATGCCGGCCAGCCGATCAAGGCCTACGACCTGCTGGATCGCGTGCGCAGCGGTGATGGTCCGGGCGCCGCGGCGCCGCCGACCGTTTACCGCGCGCTGGATTTCCTGATGGCCAACGGCTTCGTGCACAAGCTGGAGTCGGTCAATGCGTTCGTGGCCTGCCATCATCCGAATGCCGACCAGCATTCGGTGCCGTTCCTGATCTGCAATCGCTGCCACGCGGCGGTCGAACTGGAAGACGAGGGCGTGGTCGCGGCGCTCGACACGCGTGCGCGCGAGCTCGGTTTCGTGCCGCAGGCGCAGACGCTGGAAGTGCACGGCCTGTGCGCGAAGTGCGCCGGCTGACGGCTCAGCCGTCCTGATCGGCTCCTGCGCCGGCAAGGAAATCGCGGGTCAGCTCGAGCACAAGGGATTCATGTTCCCGATGTGGCACGTGCCCGCAATCGGCCAGCAGCACCATTTCCGCCGGCATCGCCACGCCCGCGACGATATGGCGCGGAAAGGCGGGCGAGCCGAATTCGTCGTGGTCGCCGTGGATGGCCAGCACCGGGCAGCGGATCTTTGGCAGCCAGGAATCGACCGACCAGTCGCGGAATGCGGGTGACAGCCACACTTCGGTCCACGCGGCGAGTACCCAGGCCGCCTTCTCGCCATGCCATCGCGTCAGGCGTTGCAACTGTGCAGGATCCGCGAACGCCTGCTTGGCGGCGCGGATGCCTGCCAGCGTGCGTTCTTCGACGAAGGCCTGCGCGGACTCGGTGATGACCGCCTCGCAGGCATCGGGCTGATGCGCGGCGATCGCCAGCGCCATGCCGCCACCGACGCTATGGCCGAACAGGACGAAGCGGTCGAGTGACAGCGCTTCCCGCAGGGCGGGAAACACCTGCGTGGCTTCCTCGTCGATGAAATCGATAGTGGCCGGATGCGGCCTTGGATCGGATTCACCGAAACCGCGACGGTCATAGGCGATGACGTCGCGCGCGGTTGCCTGCGCGAGGTGCGCGGGGAAGTCGCGCCACTGCGCGACCGAGCCCAGCGAGTCATGCAGCAGCACGATGGGCGCGGCATCGCCATCACCCACGTGCCAACGGCGCAGGAAGATCGTTTCGCCGTGGATGGAAATGCGCTGGTCAATCGAATCGGGCGGTGTCATCGGTCGAGTGCGCGGGGATATCGCCCGATTCTGCCTCAGAAGAACAACCGCACACCGCCCACGAAGCCGCGGCCGGGCAGCGGCGCCAGATCCTTCAGGAACGAGATGTGCGGGCGGGCTTCCTCGTCCAGCAGGTTGTGGCCGTCCACGAACACTTCCCAACCGTTGCCGGCATCGGTGTCGCCGTGCCAGGCGAAGTGCGCATCGACCAGCGTATAGCCGGGCGTCGCGCTTTCGCCGAACGCGGTGCGCGATTGCCTGAACGTGCGGATCGCACCGAGCGACACGCGCCAATCGGCGGCCTCCCAACGCAGTTCGCTGCCGACGCGATCGGGTGAAAGACGTGGCAGGTTGCCACCCGTCGACAACTCGCCCTGGTAGGTGTCGATGTCCCCATCGTTCAGTACGTCGATCCCGCGCGCCTGCCAGCCGTTGCCGCGCAACTTGCCGCGCACGCTGTCGCCGAACAGACGCACGTCCAGATGTCCGCGATCGCCGTCGAACAAGGTGAGCTCGCTTTCGACCTCGAATCCGTGGAAGCGTGCATCCCCTTGGTTCCAGACCTGGATCGGCGCGCCGTCCACGCCCACGGCATGCAGCTGGCCGTCGCCATCGCGCGCCAGCAAGGGCGAGAGGTGGATGTAATCGGCGTAGCGTGCGATCCACGCCGATGCCTCGATGCGGACGCGGCCATTGCGCCAGCCGATGCCGAGCTCCCCGCGCCTGGCGGTTTCCGGCGACAGCGTGTCGTCGCCGATCTCGACGTTGGATGTCGCCACGTGCAGGCCATTGGAATACAGCTCCTCGGGCGAGGGCGCGCGCTGCGAACGGTCCAGGCCCAGCTTCAGGTGCAGCTGCTCGTTGACGTTCAAGCGCAGCCCGCCG
>JACSSF010000200.1 GCA_014879375.1 Lysobacteraceae bacterium | reverse complement strand
GAGCCGGCCATCGACATCGTCACCAAGACGATGAAGATCGGCGATGAGTTGATGTGGAAGTGGATCGACCTGCTCAGCTTCGACATCTCCATCGATGAAGCCAAGCAGCTGCGCGCGGCGATTGAGGCCGGCGAGTTGAACCCGCGCGACGTCAAGCTGCGTCTCGCCACCGAACTCGCCACCCGCTTCCACGATGCCGCGAGCGCCGAGCGCGCGGTCGCCGGCTGGCATGCGGCGGTGCGTGGGGAGGGCGACATCGAAAACTTGCCGCTGCAGGACGTCACCGTGCCGGCCGAAGGCCTGCGCATCGCCGCGCTCTTGACCGCCGCCGGCATCACGCCGAGCAATTCGGAAGCCAATCGCAAGCTGAAGGAGCGCTCGGTGCGCGTGGATGGCGAGGTGTTCGAGGACGCGGCGCACGTGTTCATGCCGGGCTTCGAAGGGGTGATCGCGGTCGGCAAGCGCAACTTCGCGCGCGTGCGCCTCGTTACAGGCTGATAGGTCGTTGAATCGCGCGCTCAGGCCTTGGGCTTGCGCGTGGTTTTCTTCGCCGCCTTCTTCGCGGTTTTCTTCGGCTTGGGTTTCGGCGCCGGCAATGCATCGGCGGTGGCGATGATCAGGCGCCGCAGTTCGTCGCCATCGTCCAGCAGCTCGTCGGCGACCGGGTAGTCCTTGGCGCCCGGATAGGGCGGGCGCTGCGGCAGGTCGGGGGCGAGTTTTGTCGCCGCCTCCGTCGGCTTGATGAAGAGGCTGTTGTCGCAGGCGAAGGCGACGACCTTGTCGTCAAGGTAGAGCGCGTATTCGCCGAACATCTTCTTGTGGGTCAGGCGCGCGCCCAGCCCGAGTTGCTCGGTGACGTAATCGACGAAGATGCGATCGGTGGCCATGCCGACATCCTACGCCTCGCGTCTCATGTCCTGCGCCGCGCTTGCCTAAGATGGCGCGATGAATGCAGGGCGACACGCGCAGGCCAAGGCCAAATTGATCGACAGTGTCCAGCATGGTGCGGGCTGTGAGTTGATCCTGGTCGAAGGCGATTCGGCCGCGCGCTCGGTGGCGAACGTGCGCGATGAGCGTACCCAGGCCGTGTTGCCGCTGCAGGGCAAGCCGCTGAACGCGTGGCGCGCCGATGCAGGCAAAGTGCGAACCAATGTGCTGTACCTGCAGTTGGCCGAGGCGCTCGGCGTGGGCGATCCGCTGATGACAGCTGCGCCGGCATTCCCCGCGCCGCTGCGTTTCGAGCGCGTGGTGCTGCTGTTCGATCCGGATGCGGACGGCGTGCACATCGAGGCGCTGATGCTGCTCTACTTCGCGCGCTGGATGCCGACGCTGATCGACTGCGGTCAGCTGTGGCGCGTGCGTGCGCCGATGTTCACCTTGACCCATCCGATGACAGGCGAGACCGCACAGGCGTACTCGCCGCCGCATCGTGATGCGTTGTTGGCGCGGATGCGTGCCGATGCCGCGGGCGAGGTGCTGCAGCATCGTCATGTCGGGCTGGGCAGCCTGCCGCCCGCGTTGCTGCGGCGGCCCTGCATCGATCCCGCCACCCGCGCGGCGCGTCGTGTGGGAAAGGAGGATGTCGAGGCGGTGTTGTCCGCGCTGGGTCTGGACGCGGCGCCCTGGTAGGCGTGACCGGGCGCGATCAGGCGATGCGCTGTATCGCCATCACCATCAACGTGACCACGCAGACCAGGCCGGCGAACCACACCAGGCTGCGCATCGACGACTGGTTGCCGACATAGAACACGCCATGCAGCACGCGGCTGATCACGAACACCACCGCGATATAGCCGATCATGCGCGGCTCAACGCCGGCAAACTGCGCCATCAGCACGCCGGCGGCGAATGCCGGAAACGCCTCGAATGCATTCTTCTGCGCGGCGTTGGCGCGACGCGCACGCGGGTTCTCCTGCTTCTCCAGCCATTGGCGCGGGTCGCGGTTGTCGAAGCGGCCGCTCGCGGAGCGCTTGGCGATCACGGTCCAGACATAGGGCAGCAGGGCGGCGACGAGCACGCAGGCATAGGCAAGGGTCATGGGTAATCCAGGGGCGCGGGTGATGCAGGGATGATGCACCAGCCGCGCGCTTCATGCGCATGTTCCATCAATGATGTCGCGGAAAAAGAAACGGCGCCTACAGGCGCCGTTTCCATGTGGCGATGTCGCGACGGGTTACTTCTTCGCCGCCATCATCGCGTCGCGCTTGGCGCGGAAGGCGCTGGTCTTCATCCAGTTGGGCCAACTGCCGTCGTTGGCGATAGTGTTGCCGACGATATAGAGCGCGTTGAGGTCTTCGACGATGCCGTCGAGTTTCCAGCTGGCATCGAACTGGTCCGCCGCCTTGTGGTAGCGATGGTCGCGATAGTCGGCCTCCGCCGCCTGGCCGGCCTGCGTGCCGCCATCGACCAGGTCCGTGCCGCCCTTGGCGTAGAGCGCCGGCACGCCTGCCTTGGCGAAGTTGAAGTGGTCGGAGCGGAAGTAGAAGCCGCTTTCCGGCGAGGCTTCCATCGACAGCACGCGGCCTTGCGGCTTGACCGCGTCGGCGAGGATCACTTCCAGTTCCGAGTTGCCGAGGCCGACCACGGTCATGTCCTTGGAGCGACCGGCGACCGACATCGCGTCCATGTTGATGACCGCGACAGTCTTGTCCATCGGGATCGACGGGTGGGCGACGTAGTACTTGGAGCCGAGCAGGCCCGATTCCTCCAGCGTCACCGCGAGGAACACGATCGAGCGCTTCGGCTTTGGCTCGGTGCGGGCGAACTTCTCGGCGATCTCGATCACGCCAGCGACGCCGGTCGCGTTGTCCACCGCGCCGTTGTAGATGTTGTCGCCCCCGCTTTCAGCAGACGCTTCGCCCTCGTGCTTGCCCAGGTGATCCCAGTGCGCCATGTACACGACGGCTTCGTCGGGTGCCTCGCTGCCCGGCAGCATGCCGATCACGTTGCGCGAGGATTTCTCGCTGGTAGTGCTCTTGAGGTCGAGCGTCATCGTCGCCTTCATCGGCACCGCCTTGAAGCCGCGCTTGCCGGCCGCGGCGCGCAGCGCATCGACGTCAAGCCCCGCATCGGCGAACAAGGTCTTGGCCTGCGCGCCGGTGATCCAGCCCTGCGCGGGCAGGCGCGGTTCCGGATCGTCCTTGGCCGGCAGGTCGTATTGC
>JACSSF010000142.1 GCA_014879375.1 Lysobacteraceae bacterium | reverse complement strand
AAGGAAGCCCATGCCGTGGCGGCGCTTGCGCATGATCTCGTTGCGCTGCTGCTCCAGCGGCAGGCCGTTGACCTCGACCACGTTGTCCAGCATGCGGGTGAACACGCGGACCACTTCCTTGTATTCCTCCCAGTCGAACTCGGCCTGGTCGGTGAAGGCATTGCGCACGAACTTGGTCAGGTTGACCGAGCCCAGCAAGCACGCGCCGTAGGGCGGCAGCGGCTGCTCGCCGCAAGGGTTGGTCGCGCGGATGTTCTCGCACCACCAGTTGTTGTTCATCTCGTTGACGCGATCGATCAGGATGAAGCCCGGCTCGGCGTAGTCGTACGTCGAGACCATGATCATGTCCCACAGGTGGCGCGCGCGGACGTGGCCGTAGATCTTGCAGGCGACCAGGCCATCGTCGCGGGTGATGTAGCCGCGCGTGGTCGGCCAGTCGCGCCAGACGATCTGCTCGGCGTCGTCCAGGTTCACCTCGCCCACTTCCTTGTCCGACAGCGGGAACACCAGCGGCCAGTCGGCATCGTCCTTGACTGCCTGCATGAAGCCGTCGGTGATGAGCAGGGAGAGGTTGAACTGGCGCAGGCGGCCGTCCTCGCGCTTGGCGCGGATGAAGTCGCGCACGTCCGGGTGCGAGACATCGAACGTGCCCATCTGCGCGCCGCGGCGGCCACCGGCCGAGGACACGGTGAAACACATCTTGTCGTAGATATCCATGAACGACATCGGGCCGCTGGTGTAGGCGCCGGCGCCGGCGACGAACGCGCCCCTGGGACGCAGGGTGGAGAACTCATAGCCGATGCCGCAGCCGGCTTTGAGCGTCAGGCCCGCCTCGTGGACCTTGTCCAGGATGCCGTCCATCGAGTCGGTGATGGTGCCGGACACGGTGCAGTTGATGGTCGATGTCGCCGGCTTGTGGGCCTGCGCCCCGGCGTTGGAGGTGATGCGGCCGGCCGGGATGGCGCCATGGCGCAACGCCCAGGCGAAACGCTCGCCCCAGTACTTCTGCAGCTCGGCGGTCGGCTCGGCCTCGGCCAGGGCCTTGGCCACGCGTTGGTAGGTGGCGTCGATGTCGGCATCGAGCGCTTCCCCCTGCTTGGTCTTCAGGCGGTACTTCTTGTCCCAGATGTCCAGCGAGGCCGGTTGCATGGGGATCACGCGGTTCTCCGTTTCCTTCGTGGTCTTGACCGATTCCAGGCGCACGCTGCTCATGCGGATGCTTCACTCCATTGTCGAATGCTGTTGAGGCGAGGCGCACGGCCGCGATATCGCCTGCGGGCACGCCTGTTTTGCCAGATTTCCCCTGTTTTCACCGAGGCCCTTGAGCCCAACACTTGGGAATCCGCCCGAAGGCCAACCCCAAGATGTTGTGGAAAACAGTCATCCAAACTACGAGCCCCCCTCCCCTCTGTCAAGGCGCGTATCGCATTCAGTTTCAACTATTTTCAGCCGGCTGCCGGGACCGCCCGGAATGGCCGGCTTAATCGCGCATTTAGGGTTTTGGGGACACACTGAAGCCTGCCGCGGCCATCGTTCACGCCAATCCCATGGCCCGCGGGCCATAAAAGGCGATAAAGGAAAGCCATGTCCCACGACAACCCGCGCCGCGTCCTGCGCCCCCTGCCCACCCTGCTGATCCTGGCCGTGACCGCAGCCTTCGGGGGTTTTGCGGCCACCGCGATCCGCGACGCCCTGACCCAGCCCGCCGAGGCCGAGCCCGCCACCCAGGCCAGCGTGCCGATGGCCGTGCAGCTACCGGCCGCAGTCAGCGGGCAGCCGGTGCCCTCGCTGGCGCCGATGCTGCAGCGGGTGATGCCGGCGGTGGTCAGCGTCAACAGCAAGCAGCGGGTGCGGGTACGCACGCCCTTCGACAACAACCCGGCCTTCCGCCGGATGATGGGCATCCCGGAGGAGCGCATCAACGAGTCGCTCGGCTCGGGGGTGATCGTCGATGCCGCACGAGGCTACGTGCTGACCAACCATCACGTGATCGAGGGCGCGACGGAGGTCTCGGTGACCCTGGCCGATGGCCGCACCCTGCAGGCGGAGTTCCTGGGCTCGGATGCCGATACCGATGTCGCCCTGATGCGCATCCCGGCGCAGAACCTCAGCGCGATCCCGCTGGCCGACAGCGACGCACTGCGGGTGGGCGATTTCGTCGTCGCCATCGGCAACCCGTTCGGCTTCAACCAGACGGTGACCTCGGGCATCGTCTCGGCGGTCGGTCGCAACAACCTGCCCGGGGCCGGCTTCCAGAACTTCATCCAGACCGATGCCAGCATCAACCCCGGCAACTCCGGCGGCGCGTTGGTCGATCTGAACGGCCGCCTGGTCGGCATCAACACCGCCAGCTTCAACCTGCAGGGCAGCCAGGCGGGCAACATCGGCCTGGGTTTCGCGATCCCGAGCGACCTGGCCGGCAACATCATGCAGCAGCTGCTGGCGAACGATGGCCAGGTGCGGCGCGGCACGATCGGCGCGGATACCCGCGACATCGATCCCGGCACGCTGCGCACGCTGGGTTTGGCTTCCGCCAGCGGTGCGCTGGTGACGCGCGTGTATCCGGGCTCGTCCGCGGCCAGTGCGGGCCTGCGCGCAGGCGACGTGATCGTCGCCGCCAACGGCCAGCGCATCGGCAGCGCCGAGGATTTCCGCAACTTCCAGGGCCTGCAGGCGCCGAATGCGCGCCTGATGCTGGACGTGCGCCGCGATGGCAAGCCGCTGCAACTCACCGCCGGCCTGCAGGAGCTGCCGCGCGATGGTGCCAGCCTTGACGTGCGCCTGACCGGGGTGACCTTCGGCGAGCTGCCCGAATCGCTGCGCCGGCAGGGCGCCTCGGGCGTGCAGGTCAGCACCGTGGCCACCGACAGCCGCGCCGCACGCGCCGGCCTGCGCGAGGGCGACGTGATCCTGGAAGCCTCCAGCGGCCGCTTCAGCGACCTGGCGAGCTTCCGTGCCAGCTTCCGCCAACCCCCGCAGCAACTCGCTTTCCGCATCTGGCGCGATGGCGGTCGCGTCGGCACCCTCGTCATCCCCTGAGGGCGGCTTCACCTCCTTGTATCACCGCATGCCGCACCCTGTGCATCACCCCACCCTGATTAGGAGCACCACCATGAGCAACGTCAAAGACAACCTGTCCGAAGCCGGAAGCCACCTGAAGCAGGCCGCTTCCTACGCCGGGGATTCGGTCAAGGGCGCCGCCGCCGCCGCGGGCGACGAGCTGCGCCTGGGCCGCGCCAACATGAAGGCCGAGCTGGCCGACAGCGCGGTGGCCGGCCTGTCCGCCGCCGAGGAAATGGGCGCCGCCGCCAAGGAACAGATGGACGTGCTGATGGACAAGGGCCGCGACATGATCGACAGCACCGCCGAGCTGATCCGCGAGCGTCCGCTGACCGCGTTCGGCGTCGCCTTCGCTGCTGGCTGGGTGATCGCCAAGCTGGCCCGCAGCGGCGGCGAGAAGTAAGCGCCGATGGCGTCCAAGGGCGGCCCGGGCGACGAGGTCGCCGACCTGCTGGCCTCGTTCCGTCAGGTCGCCGAGAGCGGCCAAGCGGAATTGGCATCGGTACGCGACGCCACCAAGGCGATGCGCTCGCTGGTGGCCGCCGATGTCTCGCTTGCGCGCAGCGCACTGGGCCGCACGCTGGCCTTTACTGCGGTCGCGATCGTGCTGGGCGTGGTCGCCGGACTGATGCTGGTTAGCGCACTGGTGTTCGGCACCAGCCGCTGGCTGGGCCTGCCGCTGTGGGCGTCGTTCCTGCTGCTGGGCGTGTTGTGCGCGCTGGCCACCGCGTTCGCCGGCTGGCGCGCGGTGCGCTACTTCGACCATACCCGGATGAAGGCAACACGCCGTCAATTGGCGCGCCTGGGCATCGGCGAGTTGTCCGAGCACACGCCTGATCCCGCTTCCGCGCAATCCGCCCGCGACGCCACCGAGTCGATGCCGACCACCGGCAGCCACGGCGAGCCGGTCAAGGACAAGCAGGGCATCGACATCACCCCGCCCTGAACCTCCCTCATCCACCACTCACCACGACACGACATCACCCATGGGCTTCTCCAAGCTGATCGACAAAGTCACCCAGGCCGAGCAGGCGCTGGAAGCGCGCGAGCGCAACGTCGGCGCCCAGTGGCGGCAGCTCAAGGCATCGTGGCGTGCGGCGTGGACGCCTGGCCGCATCGTCGTCGCGGGTATCGCCAGCGGCTTCCTGGTCGGTCGCGCGCAACCCTTGGCCGGCATGACCGGCGGCGGCGTGTTGCAGGTGATGACGGCGTTGTCTGGTTTCATCGCCAGCACCGGCCTGCCTGAGGTGCTGGATGACGCGGCGGCACCCGAGCAGGACGACGCCGAAGAGACGAACGATGCCACCACCGCTGCATCCTCGGTGATGCCCGCGGCGGCCTATGACCCCTTGCTGGACCACGAGGCGCTACGCCGCGAAGGCCTGTTGTGAGCAGGCCATCCGCACGTCGGCGCCCGCTCCCGCCTGCCGCGAGCGCCTGACCGCCGAACGCACGAATGGCAGTCGGTAACATGTACGGCGTGAGCACGCATCCGCCCATCCGCGCCATCACCCTCGACCTCGACGACACCTTGTGGCCGTTCCCGCCGATCGGCGAGCGCATCGAGCGCGTGCTGCACGGCTGGTTCGAGCGCCATGCGCCGCGCACCGCCGCGCAGTTCTCCATTCCGGCAATGCGCCGCTTGCGCGAACGCGTGATCGAGCGCTATCCGCAGCGCTCGCACGACGCCAGCTGGCTGCGGCGCAAGGGCATCGAGATCGCGTTGGCCGAAAGCGGCAGCGACCCGACGCTGGCCGATGCCGCCTACGATGCCTTCTTCGCCGAGCGCAACCGCGTCGATTTCTACGACGACGCGCGCGACGCGCTGGCGCGGTTGTCGGCGCGGCTGCCGATCTGCGCGCTGTCCAACGGCAATGCGGATCTCGCCGCCATCGGCATCGACCGGCATTTCTCGCATCGAATCACCGCGCGCGAATTCGGCCGCGGCAAGCCCGATGCCGCGATCTTCCACCACGCCTGCGAGCAGCTGGGCTTCGCGCCCGGCGACGTGCTGCACGTGGGCGATGACGTGGAAGCGGATGTCGTCGGCGCGCATCGCGCGGGCCTGATGACCTGCTGGCTGCATCGCGATGACGCGCGCGAGCGACATCCCACCTGGCCCAAGCGCGATTTCGTGCCCGGCCTCACCTTCCCCACCCTGGCCGCGCTGGCCGACTGGATGGACACGCAACCCGATCCCGAGGACGCCCGATGAACGACCTGCCCGGCCTGACCCGCCATCCGCAACATCCGCTGCCGTTCTATTGCGTACGCGGCGAGGATTTCGATGCATGGCGCAAGCTACAGCTGCCGGCGATCGGCCAATGGCTGGACGCGCAGAAATACACCGCAAGCTCCGGCACGCTGATGCTGTTGCCGGGCGAGGGCGGCATCGGCAGTGCGGTGATCGGCATCGGCAACCGGCTGGACCCCTTCACCTATGCGCACGCGCCGTATGCATTGCCGCCAGGTGACTGGCAACTGGCGAGCGAGATGGACGCCGCCGCGCACCAAGCGCTGGTGCTGGGCTGGGGGCTGGGCAGTTATCGCTTCCGGCGCTACAAGAAGCCGCTGCGCGAGCCGGCGATGCTCGCCATCGGCGCGGACACCGATGCCGAGACGCTCGACGTGCTGGCCGCCTGCGTGCGCGTGCGTGACCTCGTCAACACGCCGACCGAGGACATGGGCCCGGACGAGCTGGAAGCCGTCACCCTGGAGATCGCCGGGCGCCACGGCGCGACGGTCGAGGTGATCAAGGGCGATGACCTGATCAGCCAGCACTATCCGGCGATCCATGCGGTGGGGCGCGCCTCGCACCGCGCGCCGCGCCTGATCCACCTGGAATGGGGCAATGCCGACGCGCCGCGCGTGTCGCTGGTCGGCAAGGGCGTGTGCTTCGACACCGGCGGCCTCAACATCAAGGCCAGCGCCGGCATGCGCAACATGAAGAAGGACATGGGCGGCGCCGCGCACGCGATCGCGCTGGCCGAACTCATCATGGCGCGCGGGCTGAAGGTGCGGCTGTCGCTGTTCGTCGCCGCGGTGGAAAACGCGATCGGCCCTGATGCGCTGCGGCCGGGCGAGGTCATCGCCACCCGCAAGGGCGTGAGCGTGGAGATCGACAACACCGATGCCGAAGGCCGCCTGGTGCTGTGTGATGCCTTGGTGCGCGCATCCGAAGACAAGCCTGAGTTGCTACTGGATTTCGCCACGCTCACTGGCGCGGCGCGCATCGCGCTTGGCCCGGACCTGCCCGCGCTCTATGCCAACGACGACGCGCTGGCCAACGACTGGCTGGTCGCCGGGCAGCAGACATTCGATCCGCTGTGGCGTATGCCGTTGTGGCGCCCGTACCTGCGCTACCTCACCAGCACGATCGCCGACATCGCCAATGGCAGCAGCAGTTCGATGGCCGGCAGCGTGACCGCCGCGCTGTACCTGGAGCGCTTCGTGCCCGAAGGCCAGAAGTGGGCGCATCTGGATGTGTACAGCTGGAACGACAACGACCGCCCCGGACGCCCGGCCGGCGGCGAAGCGCAAGGCCTGCGCGCCGCCTTCGCGATGCTGAAGGCGCGCTACCCGGGCTGATGCGCCTCCGCGCCCGGCGTTACAACCAGCCCTTCTGCCGCGCCAGCCGATACGCCTCGATGCGGTTGCCGACCCCGAGCTTGCCGATCGCCTCGGACAGGTAGTTGCGCACGGTGCCGTGCGAGAGATTGAGCTGCGCGGCGATCTCGCTGGCGCCGAGGCCATCGCCCGCGAGTCGCAACACCTGCCGCTCGCGATCGCTCAATGGATCGCCTTCGCCCCAGGCCTCCAGCGCCAGTTGCGGGTCGATGGCGCGACCGCCGCGTTGCACCTGCCGCAAGGCCTCGGCGAGCTGCTCGGCCGGCGCATCCTTCAGCAGGTAACCCTGCACGCCAGCATCCAGCGCACGACGCAGGAACCCCGCGCGCGCGAACGTGGTGACGATCACCACCTTGATCGGCAACTGGTGGCGCTGGATGCGCTGCGCGAGTTCCAGCCCAGTAAGCCCCGGCATCTCGATATCGGTCAAGAGGATGTCGGGCGTGATGCGCTGGATCTCGCGCCACGCGGCCTCGCCATCGGCGACATCCGCGAGCACGTCGATGTCGTTCTCCAATCGCAGCAATGCGGCCAGTGCGCCGCGCACCATCGCCTGATCCTCGGCCAGCAGCACGCGGATCATGTCGCGGCCTGCAGCGGCAGCCGGGCGATGACGCGGGTGCCGCGTCCGGCCGACGATTCAACATCCACGCTGCCACCCAGCGCCAGCAGGCGCTCGGCCATGCCGGTGAGGCCATTGCCGCGCCGGATCGCGCCGCCGCGGCCATCGTCGGCCACCACCAGCACTGCGTCGTCGCCTTCTCGGCGCAGGCCAACGCGCAGTCGCTTCGCCCCCGCATGGCGCAGCACGTTGGTGGCCGCCTCGCGCAATGCCATCGCCAGCGCGGACTCGGCTTCGGGCAGCAGCGCGAGTTCATCGACCTCAGCATCGACCGCCACCCCGTCGGCTTCCAGCAGCACCTTGGCCGAGGCAAGTTCGGCGGCAATCATCGCGCTGCGTATCCCGCTGACCGCCTGTCGCACTTCGCCCAGGGCTTCGCGGGCGATACGCGCGACTTCGCGCATCTCGATGGTTGCCGCATCGGCATCGCGCGTGGCAAGGCGCGCGGCCAGGTCCGCCTTCAACGCGACCATCGACAGGGTGTGGCCAAGCAGGTCATGCAGGTCGCGGCCGATGCGTTCGCGCTCGGCGAAGGCGGCGATGCGACGCACCTCGTCCTGGCTCAGTTCGAGCGCGGCACGCTTCTTCTCGCGCTCGATCAGGAAGTAGTTGGAGCTGAACGCCGAGACGGAAATCAGCATCGTCAGGCCCATGCCGAACACGGCGTAGTTGTCCGGCCACAGGAGGTACATCTGCAGGCCGAACAGCAGCAGCATGGCGACCAGCAACGCGATGCGCAGCGGCATCCGGATCGACAGCACGCCCAGCAACGCGGCGGCATAGATCACATAGGTGTTTGCGTAGGCATTCCAGGGCAGCAACATGCAGGCGATCGCGAAGATGCCCAGCACCGCGAGCAAGCGGCCGCGCGCATGACGGCGGTACACGTAGAAGTACAACGGCAGGAACACCACGATCGATGCCAGCGTCGCGCCCAGGTGGAACGGCACGTTGAACATCGCGACATCGCCAAAGACCCACCCCAATGCCGGCATGAACAGGAACAGCAGGTAGCCGAGCAAGGCGAACGGCATCCAGCCCTGGTCGTCCGCATCAGGCAGCAGACGGCGGCGGAAACGGAGGGCGAGGGAGTCGGCCATGGCGGTGATGTTAGGCGGTGCCAGTGCTTTGCGTCAGGCGCGCCATCATTCGATGACGACATCGTCCAGATCGAACTGCATCGGGCCCGGACGGCCGTTGCTGATGCCCAACGACATCACCCGGGTCAGGTCCGCGCCCTCGAAACGCGTGAGCGGCACGCGCACCTCGGCCCAGTCGGCGCCGACCTCGATCGGCACCACTGCGGCCTGCCCATCGCCATGCAGGACGACCAGCACGTAGTTGCCGGGCGAGCCACGCACTTTCAGGCTGATCGCCTTGCGCGCGGAGAGATCGACCGGCTGCATCGGCGCCTTGCCCGGCGAGAACATCACCCCGGCCCACGACACCGGGCCTGCGAAGACCGCGCCTTCCACCCGCATCGCCCCCTTGGAGCCCGTCGCACCCGGCGTGATCCAGTCGACCTGCGCAGTCGACCTGCCCCCCATGAAGCGATCGCTGGCCGCCTGCCAGCCGCTGCCGAAACGAGTGTCCAGAGTGCCATCGTCGAAATCCGATACCAGCTGGTCGCCGGATGCGATCGTGCCGGCCTTGCCTTCATCCGGAAGATCGGCCGATATGGCGTAACCGTTTTTCCACACGTTCGCGATGCGGCGCGTCGCAGTGATGTCCTGCGAGGGATTGCCATCGACCAGCAGCAGGTCGGCGCGCAGGCCCGGCGCGATGCGGCCACGATCCTTCAGGCCGAAACGTGCCGCAGGACGCGAGGTGGCTGCGCGCAATGCTTCCGCCGGGGTCAGGCCCGCGCGCACCAGCAAGGCCAGCTCGCCATGCAGGCTGGCGCCGTGCGTGGTGCCCGGGTTGCCGGCATCGGTGCCGGCGAGGATCTCGATGCCCCCGGCATGCAGGCGGCGCACGGTTTCCATCGCATTCTCCAGCGCATTCGGCTGGGTCGGGAATGTCGGCGGGAACTGCGCACGCAGGGTGGCTTGCTGCGCACTGGCCAGGCGCGGTTTCAGGTTCGCGTCATCGGCAAGGAGCGCGCCCTCGTCACTGCGTGCGAAACCGGCAATGACCGACAAGGTGGGCACGATGAACGTGCCGTGCGACTTCATCGCCGTCACCATGCCGGGCGTTGCCGGCTCATCGACGAAAGCATGCGCGAGCCCGCTGACGCCGGACTCGACCGCATGCAAGGCATCGCCCTGCGCCGCGACGTGGGCCAGCGACATCCGCTGCCGACGTGTGGCCGCCGCGATGCTGGCCGCGACCTGCGCGCGATCCAGCGTCGGCATCCGATGCGTGCCGCCATAGGCATGCAGATCATCGATCATCAGCTTGATGAAGTCGCTGCCCTCGTTGACGCGCGCCGCGACGAACGCATCGGCATCATCGCCGGCCTTCAGCGTCGGCACCGGAAAGCCGTATTCGGTGCCGTGGCCACCCGGCACGGTCACTGCTGCGCCACTCGACCAGACATCGGCCTGGTCGGTGCGCGCCATCGATTCGCGCTGCTTGCGATAGCCCGGCAGCGATTGCACCGCGCCCATCATCTCCAGCTCGGTGCCGACACCGAAACGCAGCGCGTCACGCTGCGCTTCGCCCCAGTCGTGGGTATGCGCATCGATCAACGCGGGCATCAAGGTCTTGCCACGTCCATCGATGACGGGAAGGTCTTTCGGGATGTCGGCATCGGGCGCGACGGCTTCGATGCGGCCATCGCGCACCACCACGGTGGCACGATCGATGAAGGCCTCGCCATCGAACACGCGCACGTCGCGCACGGCGAAATCGTTGCCTTGCGGCGCCGCGATGGCGGCCTGCGCAGGGCGTGCCTGCAACCACCAGGCCACGCCGCCGAGCACGGCGGCAAGCATGCCCAGCGTGGCGAATTCCATCGACTTCTTCATCGTCATGTCCTCAGGTTCGTGTCGCTTATTCGGAGCGTGCCAGGCGGCTGCGCGCAAGGACCGCGAACACCACCGTGACCAGCACCAACACGGCGATGTGCAGCCACAACGGTTGGCCGGCATCGCGGCCCAGCACCTTGAGTGCGATCTGCGAGAGATGATAGCTGGGCCACACCGGCGCGATGGTCTGCAACCACGCGGGCAGGATCGACAAGGGCAGCCACAGGCCGGAGAGGAAGGCCATCGGCAGCATGATCATGTTGAGGATGGCCGGCGCGCCATTGGCACTGGACCAGGTGCCCACGTACAGGCCCAGCGCGGCGAACGGCAGGCTGCCGAGCAAGTTGACGACGACCAGCAACGCGGCCTGCGTCGGCGTCAGCGCGACCTTGCCGAGAGTCGTCGCTACCGCCAGCAAGCACAGGCTGATCATCAGCACGAACAGCATCGCCATGCCGGTCTTGGCGAACAGGTAGGCGCCCGGTGGCGTCGGCAATGCGCGCTTGAGTCGCAACATCCCTTGTGTGCGCTCCATCGCGACGGTCGCGCCGAAACCGAACATCGCCGCGCCCATCACGCCGAACACGCCATAGGTGGCCAGCAGGTACGCGCCCATGCCGTTGCCGCCGCCGCGATTGAGCAGCACGCCGAACATCACGTAGAACACCAGCGGGAACAGCAGCGTCGGCAGCGCGAACATCGGCGTGCGCAACATGCGCAGGAATTCATTGCGGGTTTCCAGCCAGTAGATGCGAATGGTGGAAGGCGATGACGACGTGGTGCGTGCGGCCATGGTCAAGGCGTTCATGCGCGTGGCTCCTGAGTGGCTTCGCGGGTGATGGCGAGGAAGGCGTCGGCAAGGCCCGCGCGGCCGACTTCCAGATCGGACAGGCCGGGATCGGCGGCGAGCAGCTGCGGCAACACGCTGACCGCGTCTTCGACCCGCAACAGCAGATGGTCGCCCTCGCGCACGGCTTGCAGGACGCCGGCCCAACGCATCGACAGGGCGGCGGTAACCTGGGTGCGGCAGCGAATTCGCTGCTCGGCCACCTTGGCGCGAATCGCATCGACACTGCCTTCGGCGACCACGCGGCCGCGATCGATGACGACCACACGATCAGCCAGCGCCTCGGCTTCCTCCAGGTAGTGCGTGGTCAGCACCACGCCCGCGCCGCGTCCACGCAATTCGCGGATGGCCTGCCAGAGCTGCTGGCGCGCCTCGATGTCGAGGCCGGTGGTCGGTTCGTCAAGGAACAGCAGGTCGGGATCGCCGCAGATCGCCAGCGCGAACTGCACGCGCCGCTGCTGACCGCCCGAGAGCCTGCCGTAACGACGCTTGGCGAGGCCCTGCAAGCCGGCCAGCGTTTCGCACGCCTCGCGGGAGAGCGGCGCGGGGTAACAGGCGCGGGTGGCCTCGAGCAATTCACCGACGGTCGAGGTTTCCGGCAACGCTTCGGACTGCAGCATCACGCCGATCCGCCGACGCGCCGCCAGCATCCGGGGCGACTGGCCAAAGAGTGCGACCTCACCTGCATCCGGCGTGATCAGGCCCAGCATCAATCCGATCGCGGTGCTCTTGCCCGCGCCGTTCGCGCCGAGCAGCGCGACCACTTCGCCGCGCTGGACCTGCAGGTCCAGCCCCGACAGCGCCTGCACCGCGCCGTAATGCTTTTCGGCGCCGGCCAGGCATGCGGCAGGCGGGGGAACCCGGGTTGCATCCATCATGTTCATCGCTCGACTCCTGCGGGATGCAGGCAGGATCGCGCGGCAGGGCGATGCGCCGTAGTCGCGTTGGTCAGGGCGATGTCATGACAGTTGTCAGGTGCGGCGCTTGCCCTTGCCCGCCTTCGCCAGCGTGATCACCACCACGCCAGCAAGGATCACCAGCATCGCGCCGAGTTCCGCGGTGGAGGCGTGCTCGCCCGCCAGCCATGCGCCGAGCACCACCGCGATCGCCGGATTGACGTAGGCGTAGCTGCCGGCGAGCGCAGGCCGCACGTGGTGCAGCAACCAGATGTAGGCGGTGAAGCCGATGATCGAACCGAACACGATGAGATAGGCGAACGCGGCCAGGCCCTTGGGCGTGGGCATCGACATGCGCTCGCCGGTGATGAGAGCAATGACCACCATCAGCACGCCGCCGCAGAGCATCTGACCCGCCGCCGCCATGAACGGCGATGGCAGGTCGCGGCCGCGGCTCCAGATGGAACCGAACGACCAGGCCAGCGACGCGATCAACAACGCGATGAGGCCCTGCATCGAGCCGGACATCGCGCCGCCGGCATTGAGCCAGACCACGCCGATGAAACCGACGCCGATGCCGATCCATTCCGCGCGCGTGGGCTTGTCGCCGCGCATCATCGCGAACAGGCCCATCCAGATCGGCGCGGAGGCCACCGCGACCGCGGCCAGGCCCGAGGACACGGTCTGCTCGGCGAAGTTGACCATGCCGTTGCCCAGCGCCAGCAGCAGCAGGCCCATTACCGCGAGGTTCTTCCATTGCGCGCGCGTGGGCGGCGCCACCCCGCGCAGGCGCAGGAAGGCGAACAAGAGACCCCCGGCGATCAGGAAGCGGAAACCGCCCAGCAGGAACGGTGGGAAACCGCCCTCCAGCGCGAAGCGGATGCCGAGGTAGGTTGAACCCCAGATCAGGTAGACGGCGGCGAGCGCCAAGGCGACCGAGAGCGGGCGCGGCGTGTGCGAGGTGTTGGCATCCATGCGCGCAGCGTACGGTGTCGGCCTCGCGCGCCGCTTGAAAAATCATGCATGCAGACGCAAAATTTTTGCATGCCTGCACGCCCTGCCCTCGACGGCTTCGATCACGCCTTGTTGGCGCTGCTGCAGCTGGATGCCGACCGCACCCTGACCGCCCTAGGCGACGCGGTGGGCCTGTCTGCCAGCGCGGTGCAACGGCGGATCAAGCGCTACCGCGAGAGCGGGCTGCTGCGCCAGGTCGCGGTGCTTGATCCCGACGTGCTGCCATTCACTACCCTCATCGCGGTGTGGGTGAGCATGGAGCGCGAATCGATGCCGGAGCTGAAGGCCTTCTACGCGCGCATGCGCGAGACGCCGGAAGTGCAGCAGTGTTACCAGCTGGCCGGCGACTGGGATTACCTGCTGATCGTCGCCACGCCCACGCTGCCGGAATACCGCGCGCTGATCGAGCGGCTGTTCCGCCCGCAGAAAAACATCAAGCGTTACGAGAGCCGGGTGGTGCTGGACACGGTCAAACGCGGCCTCGCGCTACCGAGCCGGCCATCGGGCTGAAGATCGTGGCAGTGATGCCGCCGCGTCATTCCGCGGCGGCACGTCGGCTTACTTGGCCCAGCTGCCTGCCTGGGTGGACTTCGGCAGCACCTGCGCCGCCAGCGCGCGATCGCCATCCAGCAGGCGCGCGGCATCGCCGAGGATCGCGGCCGCCTCGTGCAGCAGCGGGTCCGGCACCTTGTCGGCCAGCTTCTCGCGCTCGGCCTCGCGGGCGACATCGCGCTCGTTGTATTGCAGGCCGTCGTCGGCGCCGTCATCGGCCAGCGGATCCAGGTCTAGGCCCAAACGCTTGCGTTCGGTCTGGCGGAACTTGCGCTTGGCCTCTTCCTTGTCACGCTCGGCGCGGCGCTCGGTCTCGTTCAGGCTGATCCACTTCTTCTCGCGCTGGGCGCGATATTCGGCGGCATCCTCCACCCGCCAGCGGTATTCCACGTCGTCGGCGCTGCGCGCCTCGTGCAGGCGCTTCAACTCCGGCAACAGGCCGGCGAACTGGCCGTAGGTGGCGTGCGGCGCTTCGTCGATCTTCGACCACGGCAGCGCATTGTCGTAGGTGCTCTCGCCGTATTCGTCGGCATCAAGCGTGGCCGGGAAGGCGATGTCGGGCGCGACGCCCTTGTTCTGCGTGCTGCTGCCACTCGGGCGGAAGAATTCCGCGACGGTCAGCTTCACGTCGCCGTACTGGGCCTGCTCGCGGTTGGGCACGACGCGATCAAGATCAACCATCGCCTGCACGGTGCCCTTGCCGAAACTGGTCTCGCCGATGATGAGGCCGCGCCCGTAATCCTGGATCGCGCCGGCGAAGATTTCCGAAGCCGAGGCGGACGCGCGGTTGATCAGCACAGCGAGCGGGCCTTCCCACTGCACCGAGGCATCACGGTCGCTGCGCACGCTGATGCGGCCACCGGCCTGGCGCTCCTGCACCACCGGCCCCTGGTCGATGAAGAGACCGGTCATGGTGACGGCTTCGTCGAGCGAGCCGCCGCCGTTGTTGCGCAGGTCCACCACCACGCCATCGACCTTCTCGGCGTTGAAGCCGGCAAGAATATCGGCGACATCGCGCGAGACCGACACGTAATCGCCATTGCGGGTGCGTCGCGCATCGAAATCCTGGTAGAAGCCGGGCACCTTGATCACGCCGATGCGGCGCGCGGGCACGCCGTTGGCGGCCGGCAGGTCGATCACCTCGCCCTTCGCCTTGCTGTCGGCCAGCACCACCTTGTCGCGGGTCAGCTGGATGCGATTGGGCTTGGCATCGATGCCGACCTCGGCCGGCAGGATGTCGAGCTGGACCACGGTGCCCTTGGCGCCCTTGATCTTGGCGACGACATCGTCGATGCGCCAGCCGATCACGTCTTCCATCGCGCCGTTCGCGCCCTGCCCGACGCCGACGATGCGGTCGCCGGGCTTGAGCAGGTTGCTGCGCGCGGCCGGGCCGCCCGGGATCAGCTCCATGATGGTGACGATGTCCTCGCGCTTCTGCAGCTGCGCACCGATGCCCTCGAGCGACAGCGACATCGACTGGTTGAAGCGTTCGGCCGCGCGCGGGTTGAAGTAGTCGGTGTGCGGATCGATCGAGCTGGTGTACGCATTGAGCGCGGTCTGGAACACGTCCTCGGCGTTCAGGTCGTCGATCATCGTGACCATGTTGGCGTAGCGCTTGTCGAGCGTCTTGCGGATTTCCTCCGGCTGCTTGCCGGCCAGCTTCAGGCGCAGCCAGTCCGAGCGCACCGACTGCTTCCACTGCGCGTCGAGCGCGGCCTGGTCGGCCCACGGCACGTCCTCTCGGTCGTAGTCGTAGCGATCATTGCCATTGAAATCGAAGATGTCCTGCTTGAGCAGGCCGCGCACGTAGTTGGAGCGCTCGACCACGCGCTTGCGGTAGATGTCGAACACCGAATACATCGGCGCGTAGTCGCCGTTCTTGACCGCGGCGACGGCTTTCGCCGGTGCATCCGGCACGCTGGCCACGTCCTGCGCGGTCAGGTAGACCTTGGAGGGATCGAGCGCTTCGAGATAACGCTTCCACACCTCTGCGCCGAGGCTCGCATCGAGGGCGCGCGGGCGATAGGCGTAACGACTGTCGGAGAGCAGGCCATGCACGATGGCGGAGGTGTCCGCCTGCTGCTGCGTGGTGGCGAGCGCCTGCACCGCAGTGGGCTGCGTGCGCGTGCCGTCGGCCATCGCCAGCAGCGAGATCGGGGCCACCAGGGCCAAGGCAAGCAGGGTCGGACGTAGCTTCATCATCAAGGTCACTCGCTCGGACGGCATCTCGGGCACAGTCTGCCCACGGAATGGGACAACCCGACAGTGCCGGAAGTTCGCTCCGTGCGCCAGCAGGTTCACCCGCAGGGTAGCGGGCGCCGTGAAAGGCCAGATGAATGGGTGACGACTGCCCGCTCGGGCCCGGAACTCTCAGGCGGCCGGGGCGATCCCGGCTTCCTTGGCCGAGCGGTCGGCGTGGTAGCTGGAGCGCACCATCGGCCCGGAGGCGACATGCGAGAAGCCGAGCGCGTAGCCGAACTCCTCCAGCTGCTTGAACTCTTCCGGCGTCCAGTAGCGCATCAGCGGATGGTGCGAGGGCGAGGGCTGCAGGTACTGGCCGATGGTGATCATGTCGACGTCATGCGCGCGCAGGTCACGCAACGTGCCTTGCACCTGCTCCATCGTTTCGCCCAGGCCCAGCATGATCCCGGACTTGGTGGAGATGTCGGGATGCTGCGCCTTGAACTTCTTGAGCAGGGTCAGCGACCACTGGTAATCGGCGCCCGGACGCACGTTCTTGTACAGCTCCGGCACGGTCTCGACGTTGTGGTTGAACACGTCGGGCGGCGCTGCGGCCATGATCTCCAGCGCGCGCTCCATCCGGCCCTTGCCGCGGAAGTCCGGCGTCAGCACTTCGATCTGGATGCCCGGCACCGCCGCGCGCGTCTCGCGGATGCAATCGACGAAATGCTGGGCGCCGCCATCGCGCAGGTCGTCG
>JACSSF010000213.1 GCA_014879375.1 Lysobacteraceae bacterium | reverse complement strand
GATCATCGGCATGCACCACGAGCAGGACATGCGCAAGATGGGCGGCCTGCGCAAGTACATGCCGATCACGTTCTGGACCTCGCTCATCGGCACGCTGGCTTTGGTCGCGACGCCGTTCTTCAGTGGCTACTACTCGAAGGACGCCATCATCGTCGTCGCGGGCGAACACGCGCACGAGGTCGGCGGCTTCATCGCCACCTATGGCTACTGGGCGGTGCTGCTGGGCGCATTCGTCACCAGCTTCTACAGCTTCCGCCTGCTGTACATGACCTTCTTCGGCCCCGAGCATTTCCGCGACGCCTCGCACGACGACCATCATGACGAAGCGCATGCCGATGACGCGCATGCGGACGACGACCATGGCCATCATGACGATGGCGTGCACGAGCCGCATGAATCACCGTGGGTGGTGACCCTGCCGCTGGTGCTGCTGGCGATTCCCTCGATCATCATCGGCTTCTTCACCGCGGGCCCTATGCTGTTCGGCACCGACTGGAGCGGCCAGCACAAGCAGACGCCGTTCTTCCAGGGCGCGATCGACCTCACCCCGGCGCGCGACATCATCGCGAAAATCGGTGCGGAGGAATGGCATGGCCCGGTGGCGTTCGCGCTGCACGGTTTCCTGACGCCGGCGTTCTGGCTGGCGTTCGCGGGCTTTGCGCTGGCCACGTTGATGTACATCATCAAGCCAGGGCTGCCGGCCAAGGCCGCGAAGATCTTCAAGTGGCCGATCCGCATCCTGAAGGACAAGTACGGCTTCGACACGCTGTGGATCAAGGGCTTCGCCGGTGGCGGCCTGCTGCTGGGCAGGGCGTTCCGCTGGTTCGATTCGACCGTCATCGACAAGGGCATCGTCGATGGCAGCGCGGAGCTGGTGGGCGAGGTGGGCGTCAAGATGCGCAAGCTGCAGAACGGCCGGCTGTACAGCTATGCCTTCGCGATGATCATCGGCCTGATCGTGTTGCTGGGCTGGTTGATCCGGACGTGGATGTGAGACGAGTGGATTCGATGGACGTGAAGCGGAACATGAGGGGTAGTGACCTGTGAGCCATTTGCCTTTGCTCAGCCTGCTGGTGTGGCTGCCGATCCTCGGCGGCGTCGCGCTGCTCGCGATGGGTCGCCTGTCGGCCAACACCGCCCGCTGGACCGCCCTCGCGATCTCGCTGCTCGCGCTGGTGCTCAGCGTGGGCCTGGTCACCGGCTTCGACATGCTCAACCCGGGCATGCAGTTCGTCGAGAACAAGCCGTGGATCGCTTCCTACGACATCTTCTACCACCTTGGCGCGGACGGCATTTCGGTCGCGCTGATCCTGCTCACCACCATCACCATGGTGCTGGTCGTCCTAGGGGCGTGGGGTTCGGTCAATGATCGGGTGAACCAGTATTTCGCCGCCTTCATGTTTCTCGAAGGCCTGATGGTCGGCGTGTTCTCCGCGCTCGATGCCGTGTTGTTCTACGTCTTCTTCGAAGGCATGCTGATCCCGATGTTCATCATCATCGGCGTGTGGGGCGGCCCGCGCCGCGTGTATGCCTCGGTCAAGTTCTTCCTCTACACCTTCCTCGGTTCGGTGTTCATGCTGGTGGGCCTGGTCTACCTGTACATGAAGGGCGGCAGCTGGCAGCTGGCGGACATGACCGCGCTGCCGCTGACGATGAAGGAGCAGACGTGGCTGTTCTTCGCCTTCCTCGCCGCGTTCGCGGTGAAGGTGCCGATGTTCCCGGTGCACACCTGGTTGCCGGATGCGCACGTCGAGGCGCCGACCGCGGGCTCGGTGGTGCTGGCGGCGATCATGCTGAAGATCGGCGGCTACGGCTTCCTGCGTTTCAACCTGCCGATCGTCCCCGACGCCAGCCATGAGTATGCGTGGTTCGTGATCGCGCTGTCACTGGTCGCGATCATCTACATCGGCCTGGTCGCGCTGGTGCAGGACGACATGAAGAAGCTGATCGCGTATTCGTCGATCTCGCACATGGGCTTCGTCACCCTCGGCATCTTCATCGCGATGGGCCTGATGCGCGATTCGGGCAACGTCGATGCGGCGCACCTGGGCTTGCAGGGCGCGATGGTGCAGATGATCTCGCACGGCTTCATCTCGGGTGCGATGTTTTCCTGCGTCGGCGTGCTCTACGACCGCATGCACACCCGCATGATCCGCGACTACGGCGGCGTGGCCAACACGATGCCGTGGTTCGCCGCGTTCTTCGTCCTGTTCGCCTTCGCCAACTCCGGCCTGCCCGCGACCAGCGGTTTCGTCGGCGAGTTCATGGTGGTCCTCGCCAGCTTCCAGGAAAGCCCGTTGCTCGCCTTCGGCGCTGCGACGACCCTCGTCACTGGCGCCGCTTACACGCTGTGGCTGACCAAGCGGGTGATCTGGGGCAAGGTCAACAACGAACAAGTGGCCGAACTCACCGACATCAACAAGCGCGAGGCCTTTGTCCTGGCAGCGTTCGCCGCCGGCGTGCTGGCCATCGGCCTGTGGCCGAAGCCGCTGACCGACTTGATGGAGCCGTCCATCGCGCAACTGGCGACCCAACTCGCCACCAGCAAGATTTCCGGACCGTAACCGATGGCCAATACGCTTCCCGCCCTGACCACCGCCGAACTCTGGCCGATGCTGCCGGAGCTGCTGCTGGCTGCTTCCGCGTTCGCGCTGCTGTTGTTCGACCTGTTTTTCGACGTGCGCCAGCGCGGCTGGACGCAGCTGCTCGCGCTCGTCGTGCTGCTGGTTGTCGGCTTGCTGGCGGCCTTGGGTATCGGCGGTCATGGCGTGGTGATGCACGAGATGTTCGTGCGCGATGATCTGTCGGACCTTGCCAAGGGCGTGATCTGTTTCGCGAGCGCCGCGACGTTGGCCTACGGCTTCGACTACCTCAAGGAGCGCAACAGCTACAAGGGCGAAGTCCCGGTGCTGATCGTGTTCGCCACGCTCGGCATGATGCTGCTGACCTCGTCCAACAACCTGGTCATGGTCTACGTCGGCCTGGAGATGCTGGCGCTGTGTTCGTATGCGCTGGTGGCCCTGGAGCGCGAAAACCCGCTCGCCACCGAGGCCGGCATGAAGTATTTCGTGCTCGGCGCGCTGGCATCGGGCATGCTGCTCTACGGCATGTCGCTGATCTACGGCGCGACCGGTTCGCTGGACCTGTCCTCTATCCACGCCGTTGCCGCCAACCCGG
>JACSSF010000053.1 GCA_014879375.1 Lysobacteraceae bacterium | reverse complement strand
GAAAGCCTAGCAGCATCAGGACGAGGCCGGGGCATGCGGCAGGCTGAGACGGAAACAGCTGCCGTTGGCGCGACGCAGGTATTGCAGGTCGCCTTCGTTGGCGCGCGCGAGTTCCCGGGCGATGTAGAGACCCAGGCCGGTGCCATGGCTGGAGGTGGTGAAGAACGGGCGGAACAGGCCTTTTTGCGCGTGTTCCTGGATGCCGGGGCCGCGGTCGAGCACGTCGATCAGCAGGTGCATGCCTTCGTCGCGCAGGCGCAGGATCATCTGCGCCGGTTGATCGGGCATGCGGCCGTAGTAGCGGGCATTGCTGACCAGCACCATCAGGATCTGATGGACGTGCTTGGGGTCGGCATGCGCGCGGATCACGCCCTTGGGCACCTGCAATTCCAGCGTGTCGTTGTCGAGCGGGAAGCCGGCCGCGTATTCGGTGACGAAGTCCCGCAGCATCTGCCCGAGGTCGAAGTCCTCCGGGTGCGCACGCTCGCGGCGCGCAAGGCCGAGCACGCTGTCGATGATGCCGTTCATGCGCTGGATCTGCTGCTGGATGATGTCCAGCATGCGGCGATCCATCACGTCCAGGTTGTCCGATTCCTGCAGCAGTTGCGCCGAATACTTGATGGCCGAGAGCGGATTGCGGATCTCGTGGGCCAGGCTCGCGGAAAAGCGCCCAAGGGTGGCAAGGGTGATGCTCTCGGCACGCTTGGTGGCCAGCGAAGTGTCCTCCAGGAACACCAGCACGTCGTCGCTGTCGGCATGCAGCTTGAAGAATTGCGGTTCGATCTGGCGCGATTCCGGGCCCACGCTGACCGGGGCACGCTCGGCCGTCGGATCTTTCTCCCACATCTGCAACATGCGTTGCAGTTCCGGCGAGGCCACGGCGAGCGAGCGGCGATCGCCGACCGGCGGCAGTTGCAGCAACTGCGCGGCGACTTCGTTGCTGGACTGGATGTCGCCTTCGGGATCGATCACCAGTACGCCAGCCGGCAGGCGTTCGAGGATCTGCTCGGTCAGCGCGGACAGTTCGGCGATTTCCTGCCGTTGCACGGAAGTGGCCCACGTCGCCAGGGCGATGCGATGGCCGATGCGGCCCGCCAGCAGCGCGATGGTGAAATACGCCAGCATTAGCGGGATCAGGTAGGGCCCCATGTTGCCTTGGTCGGTCTCGTGCCCGGTATAGACCGCGATCAGCACGGCGCCGGCCAGGGTGGCGACCAGTGCGCCGAAGCTGGTCGAGATCAGCAGCGCGGTGGACGCGGTGGTGAACAGCAGGAGCACGCCGATGACCGCGATCGCCTCCGGCAGGAGCTCCAGCACGATGGCCGCAAAGGCGAGATCGATCGCCGCGCCCATCAACAACTGCCATTGCACCCGGATCTGGGTGTAGCTGAGTGCCCACAGCAGCGCGGACACCAGCACGTAGCCCATCCCGGTGAAACCGGCCGGGCTGTTGATCGCCATGCCCCACGACAGGGAGGATTCGGGGAACACCAGCATCATCGCGACCAGCACCGCCGCGGTCAGCCGATAAATCACGTACAGGCGGATTTCCGCGCCCAGCGGATGGCGTGACACCGATTGTTGAGACAGGGCGTTCATGGGCGCGTCGGCAGGCTCCGTCCAGCCAGGTGCATAAGGGCTGAGGCAGGCCAAGGGGCGGTTTTGCCCGAGCCGGCCGCATCGGCGACAATATACGGCGCTCCGCGGCTCGCGTGCCGGCGGGATGCGTCTCCCCACATCTTGGTGAACCATGAACTTCCACGAATATCAGGCCAAACAGCTGTTTGCCGACTACGGCATCAATGTCCCCGCCGGGCAGGTTGCCCATTCCCCCGATGAAGCGGTCGCGGCCGCCAAGGCCATCGGGGGCGACTTCTGGGTGGTGAAAGCCCAGATCCACGCGGGTGGCCGCGGCAAGGCGGGTGGCGTCAAGCTGGCCAAGACGCTGGACGAAGTGCGCGATTACGCCAAGGGCATGCTGGGCACCAAGATGGCGACCTACCAGACCGCCGGCGTCGAGTTGCCTGTGGACAGCGTGCTGGTCACCCAGGCGACCAACATCGACAAGGAGCTGTACCTGTCGGTGCTGGTCGACCGCGCGACGCAAACCGTCACTTTCATCGCCTCGGCCGAAGGCGGCATGGACATCGAGCAGGTCGCCGAAGAGAACCCCGAGGCGATCAAGACGCTGCACGTCAACTACGTGCAGGGCCTGCAGCCCTACCAGACGCGTGACCTTGGCTTCGCGCTCGGCCTCAATGCCAAGCAGGTCGGCCAGCTCTCCAAGATCATGCTGGGCCTGTACAAGCTGTTCAACGACAAGGACCTGGCGCTGGTCGAGTTGAACCCGCTGGCGATCCTCGACAACGGCGACCTGGCCGTGCTGGACGGCAAGATCAACAGCGACGACAACGCCAACTTCCGTCATCCGGACCTCGTCGCGATGCGCGACACCCGTCAGGAAGACGAGACCGAAGTGCTCGCCTCCAAGTACGACCTCAACTACGTGACCATGGACGGCAACATCGGCTGCATGGTCAACGGCGCGGGCCTCGCGATGGCGACGATGGACGTCATCAAGCTCGAGGGCGGCGAACCGGCCAACTTCCTCGATGTCGGCGGCGGCGCCAACAAGGAAAAAGTGACCGAGGCGTTCAAGCTGATCCTGCGCTCGCCGACGGTGAAGGCGATCTTCGTGAACATCTTCGGCGGCATCGTCCGCTGCGACATGATCGCCGAGGGCATCATCGCGGCGGTCAAGGAAGTGGGCGTCAAGGTGCCGGTGATCGTGCGCCTGGAAGGCACCAACGTGGATGCCGGCAAGGCGCTGCTGAAGAACTCCGGCTTGGCCATCATCCCGGCCGACGACATCAACGATGGCGCGAAGAAGGCGGTCCAGGCCGTCAACGACGCCGCCTGATCCCCACCTTCGAGGAATTAATGAAATGGCAGTTTTGATCAACAAGGACACGAAGGTGCTGGTGCAGGGCTTCACCGGCTCGCAGGGCACCTTCCACGCACAGCAGATGCTCGACTACGGCACCAAGGTCGTGGGCGGCGTCACCCCGGGCAAGGGCGGCACCCAGCATCTGGGCCTGCCGGTGTTCGACACCATGGAGCAGGCCGTCAAGGCGACTGGCGCCGATGCCTCGGTCATCTATGTCCCGCCGCCGTTCGCGGCCGATGCCATCCT
>JACSSF010000210.1 GCA_014879375.1 Lysobacteraceae bacterium | reverse complement strand
GGACCACATCTTCCTCGACCTGACCCACCTCGACCCGAAGGACATCCACGAGAAGCTGCCGGGCATCGCGGAAAGCGCGCGCATCTTCGCCGGCGTGGACGTGGAGAAGTCGCCGATCCCGGTGATCCCCACCGTTCACTACAACATGGGCGGCATCCCGACCAACTACCACGGCGAAGTGGTGCAGTTGCGCAATGGCGATCCGGACTTCGTGGTCCAGGGCCTGTACGCCATCGGCGAGGCCGCCTGCGTGTCGGTGCACGGCGCCAATCGCCTCGGTTCCAACTCGTTGCTGGATCTCGTCGTGTTCGGCCGCGCCGTCGCCAACCGCGCGGGCGAGACGATCAAGCCGGGCAGCCTGCATCCCAAACTGACCGGTGACGCGATGGACAAGTCGGTCGCCAACCTGGACCGCCTGCGCAATGCCAAGGGCGATCTGGCCACCGCGAAGATCCGCGACAACATGCAGCGCACCATGCAGGCCGATGCCGCGGTGTTCCGCACCGGCGAAACGCTCTCGGCCGGCGTCAAGAAGATCAACGAGATCTACCAGTCCTTCAACGATGTCGGCGTGTCCGACCGTTCGCTGGTGTGGAACTCCGACCTCATCGAGACGCTGGAGCTGCAGAACCTGTTGGGCCAGGCGCTCACTACCATCACCTCGGCCGAAAACCGCACCGAGTCGCGCGGGGCGCATGCACGTGAGGACTATCCGGAGCGCAACGACGAGGTCTGGCAGAAGCACACCGTGTGCTCGATCGACGACGCCGGCAAGACCCATATCGACTATCGCCCGGTGCACATGTACACGCTGACCGACGATGTCGAGGTCGTGCCGCCGAAGCCGCGCGTCTACTGATCCGGGAGAAACCACATGGCCGAATTCACGCTACCCAAGAACTCCCGCGTCCAGAAGGGCAAGCACTTCCCGGCGCCTGCGGGTGCCAAGAACGTGCGCACCTTCAAGGTCTATCGCTGGAACCCGGACGACGACCAGAACCCGCGCACGGACACGTACGAGATCGATCTCGCAACGACCGGGCCGATGGTCCTGGACGCGCTGCTCAAGATCAAGAACGAGGTCGATCCGACCCTGACCCTGCGCCGCTCCTGCCGCGAGGGCATCTGCGGCTCGTGCGCGATGAACATCGACGGCACCAACACGCTGGCCTGCACCAAGGCCATCGAGGACTGCGGCAAGGGCGAGATCCCGATCTACCCGCTGCCGCACATGCCGGTGGTCAAGGACCTGGTGCCGGACCTAACCCACTTCTACGCGCAGTACGCCAGCATCCGCCCGTGGATGCGCACCCAGAGCCCGACCCCGACCCGCGAGCGCCTGCAATCCAAGGAAGACCGCGAGAAGCTGGATGGCCTGTACGAATGCATCCTGTGCGCGTGCTGCTCGACCAGCTGCCCCAGCTATTGGTGGAACGGCGACCGTTACCTCGGCCCGGCCATCCTGCTGCAGGCGTATCGCTGGATCGTCGATTCCCGCGACGAGGACACCGGCAGCCGCCTGGACGATCTGGAAGACCCGTTCAAGCTGTATCGCTGCCACACCATCATGAACTGTGCACGGACCTGCCCGAAGGGCCTGAATCCGGCCAAGGCGATCAGCGAGATCAAGCAGCTGATGCTGGCACGCACGATGTGATCCGAAGGCCCCTCCGCGCGAGGGGCCGTTTCCATGTCGATGAGCGAAGCCGAAGCCACCGAGTTGCGCCGCCTGCGTTGGCGTTGCCGACGCGGGATGCGTGAACTCGACCAGCTGATGCTGCGTTACCTCGAGGGCCCGTGGGCGAGCGATTCCGAGGCCAGCCGGGCGGTTTTCCTACGGCTTCTGGACACCGAAGACGACAAGCTGTGGCGATGGTTCATGGGCTACGAGGCCATCGACGATGTCGACATCGCATCGCTTATCCAGCGCATCCGCGACCTGCCGCCTTGAGTGGCGTCCTTCCAGGCTGATCACCGCCTGGCTGTTCTCGCTGGTCGCGCTGTCCCCGGTCTGCCTGCTGGCCTCCGGCCTGCCGCGCTGGCTGGCCTGGCCGCTGGCCGTGCTGGCGATGCTGCACGCCTTGCGCGAGGGGCATCGCTATCGTGCATCGCCCCATCGGTTGCTGACGATCCGGGCGGAAGGCCCGTTGTGCGTCGATGGAGCCATGGTCGAACGCTGGCGTTTGCACTGGCGCGGGCCGCTGGCCTTCGTGGCTTGGCGCGACGCCGACGGGCGCAGGCACGCGCTGGGTTTCTGGCCGGACACGCTAGGCCGGGCAGGGCGGCGTGAACTCCGGCTGGCTACGCCGCGCGATGCCAGTGTCTCGCCGGCGGCCCTGATGGCAACATAGGGACTGGCTTCGACGATGTCCCTCATGTTCAAACCCCTGCCTGTCGCCATCGGCCTGCGCTACCTGCGCGCCAAGCGCCGCAACGGCTTCATCTCCTTCATTTCGATGGCGTCGATCCTCGGCATCGCGCTGGGCGTCGCGGTGCTCATCACCACGCTGGCGGTGATGGGCGGCTTCCAGCGCGAGATTCGCGACCGCATGCTGCAGATGGTTGCGCATGCCACAGTCAGCGCCGATGGCGCGGCGATGGACAACTGGCGCGATGCGCTTGCGATCGCCAAGGCCGACCCGCGCGTCGCCGGCGCCGCGCCCTACATCGACACCCAAGGGTTGCTGCAAGGCCCACGCGAACAACCCGCGATGGTGCGCGGCATCGACCCGGTGCAGGAAGAAAAGGTCTCGGTGATCGCCGAGAAGATGAAGCAGGGACAGCTGCAATCGCTCTCGGACGGCAGCTTCAACATCATCCTCGGGCGCGAGCTCGCCGCGTGGCTGGATGTCGGCATCGGCGACAGCGTGGTGGTGATGACCTCCAAGATCAGCGCGACGCCGGTTGGCGCAGTGCCGCAGACCAAGCGCTTCACCGTCTCCGGCATCTTCGAGGCCGGCTACAACGAGTACGACAAAGGCCTGGCGCTGGTGAACCTGCACGACCTGCAGCGCGTGCTGCGGATGGGTGATGCAGTCACCGGCGTGCGCCTGAAGATGCACGACATGGACGAGGCTGCGCAGGTCGCCACCGATCTTGCCATCAAGCTGCAAGGCCCATACCGCGTCAGCGACTGGATGTACGAGAACGCCAACATGTTCCGCGCGCTCAAGATGGAAAAGACGGTGATGGGC
>JACSSF010000111.1 GCA_014879375.1 Lysobacteraceae bacterium | reverse complement strand
CCAGCGTCGTGTCGCCGCCCGATTGCGTCCGCAGGTCGTTGCCCGCCGTCAGCGTCGTGGCGTCAAGGGCGCCGTTGAATGCCAGCGATGCATCGACACCCGCCTCGACGACATCGACAGTCAGGCTGTCATTGCCGCTCAGCATGACGTCTCCGGCCAGCGCCGATACGGTACCTACGGAGGCATCGCCTGCAAAGTCGAGGTAGATGCTTCCCTGCGCCGCATCGGCTTGCGACAGACGGCCGACATCCACTACCACCGGCTGCTGCGATGTGCCGATGCTGCCGTTCGCCGCGAGTTCGGCAGTCACTTCACTGCCGCCCTTCACGTTCGTCACTGCATCACCGTTGGCCAGGATATTGGCCGCCGATTCCAGCAATATCTCGGAACCAGGCGCATTGCCGGCCAGGCTGACCTGACCCAGCGTCATGTCGCCTGCCGTCGTGACAAGGCTGATCGCACTGTCACCCGTCAAGGTGCTGCCTGCCTGCATGTCCAGCGATGCCACCTGCCAGTCATGCGTCCCGGCAATGACCGAAGCGCCTGCAGTGATGGTGGCCGCCCCTATGGCGATCACGTCCATGCCGGTCGTGATGGTTGCATCGCCCATGCTCAGTGCACCGGTCGTATTCAATTGTGCGGAATCAGCCTTGATCGAATCCGCCGCCAGATTGCCGTTCTGAGCCGATGCAACCAGCGCGCCGCCGGCTACCACCTGACCCAGGTGCAGGTCGTGGCCATCGCTGTAAAGCCGGGCGTCGCCAGCAGTCGCACTGGCATTACCCGTGCCGCGCGCATGCAACTGCAAGGCCGACCCATTCGTGTGCCGGATGTCGCCGCCGCTCACCAGCGTGATGTTCTGCCCGTCGATTGCATCGCCCTGCCCCGTCGCCAGCAGGTCGCCGTCGGCTTGCAGGCCGATGTCGCCATTGGCGATGGCGACGCCGACGTTCAAGTCGCCGGTCATTTGCCGCAGGTACAAATCACTGCCAGCCGCAGCCGAGTCCAGCCGACCGACGTTGACGATCAGCGGACGGGACATGCTCGCGCCGATCGCCGCATTCGCGGCCAGCACCGCGCCGCCCTTCACGTCCAGCACGGATTGCGTGTCGCTGCCGCCGGTCAGGCTGCCGTTGACGCTCAGGCGCAGGTCGCCATCGACCACGAGCTTGCCGCCACTGGCGTCGCCTAGCTGCAGGTTGTCGGTGGCCTGCAGGAAGGCGTTGCCTGGCGTGGCCCCCTGCAGGTTGCCGGTCACCTTGACGAACAGCGGCGAAGACTGGCGAATCTTGTAGTACGCAACCTCCGCCCCAGCCGCGAGGTCCGCATCGCTGAGCTGGTTGCCGGCCGCGTCGAACACCTGCACGTCGCCCGGTGCGTTGGCCAGCGCCATCGCCAGCACCTGCGGATCGGTCAGGATTCCTGACAGCAAATCGGCCTGCTGGATCTGCTGGTCGGCGGCGAAACGGCCGATGCCGTCGCGCGCCGTCAGCGTGACGTTGCGACCGATGATGCTGGGCTCGGAACTGCCTACCGAGCCTGTCGTCGGACGCAGCGCGTTGTTGTTGAAGGCATAGTCGAGCTGGTTGTCGGTCCAGATCGCGTTCTGCTGCAACCCATTGCGTTGCGCGGCGGTCGCGACATAACTGTATGCATTGTCAAACGAGGTAAACGGCGCCCGAGTCTTCCAGTCGGCGCCATACACCTCGGCGAAGTACGCATCGAAGCTTGCGAAGCGACTGGCAAGCCAGGCGCTCACGCCCGCGTCATCCAGCGTCGTCCCGGCCGCTGCCTCCGCGCTGGCGCGATAGAGCGCGATCGCCTTCGCATCCGGAACGTAGCCGGAGGCATCCACCGTGCCCACGGACAGCATCGACCAATATTCGCGATAACGCGTCGATACCTGGCGCTCATAGGCCTGGATGGTATCGGCGACGTTCCCGCCCTTGAGCCCCAGCGTTTCACGGATGCGCGTGACCTGCTCTTCGCTCATGCCGTCGCTGGCCAGGCGATCACCCGCATCCAGCAGGCGCCCGTATGGCGCATCAAGCTTCACGTCGCCGCTGCGGGACTCGATGTGCTCGACCCAGAAATCACCCGCGATGTCGCGCAAGTTGATGTTGCCCAACGCATTCGCGTTGACCCTGCCGCCCTGGAGCTGGTTGCCCGCGCCAAGCGTTTCATGTGCGGCGATGATCAGCGGCTGGCCGTCGGCGCCGATGTCGCCATAACGACTGCTGACATTGACGTCACGGCCACGCAGCGACACGGTTCCATCCTCATAGGACAGGATGTCGTCGTTGGCGATGAGCTTGATGTCGCCGAAGCCCTTGCTTGGATCGCCCGAGGTGACCCTGACCTTCGCACCGGACTGCAGGTCCAGTGCCACGCCGCGATTGCCGGCCACGGCATCCAACGTGCCCGCACTACCAAGGTTGGCCTTCAACGCGCCCGCCATTTCTTGACCGATGCCGCCAGCGGCATTGAGCTTCAGGTCCTTGGCATGGATCATCGTGGACGGATTCATGTAGATGATGTCGCCCACGCCGCCAATATTGCCCTTGCGGGCGGTCAGCGATGTCGTGCCGTTCGGATTGAACAGATTGCCGTTGACATACAGGTTGCCGGTATTGGCGACATTGATCTGCCCGGTCTCGACATGGCTGACGAAACTCACCCCGATGCTGTTGTCCGCCTTGACCTTGCTGGTGCGGATCAGATCACCACTCGTGGGACGCTGGAAAACCCAGAATGTCTTTTGGTCTTCATCCCAACCTACACCCGGTGGCAATGGCACACCAAAGTTGCAGGCAGCCTCGGTGCTGCTGTCGGCGCAGCTAAATGTAATTCCATAATGGCGTGTAAGATCGCTATCGAATTTGCCCGTAACCTGCTGCTCGAACACGCGCCCGGGGGCAATGCCGTTTCCATCCGTCATGAAGCCGGCCGACGTCCTTGACCACTGTTGGCCAGGGTCCACCTTGTTGCCGTACTGGTCGACCCAGAACCACAGGCTGTTGGGACCGGGCCCCCAATCGAACTCCGAATTGCGCTTGATGCGTGCAACATCCACCCACTGGTAATAAGTCCCGGCAGCCGGATCGTATTTCAGGATGCCTGGATTCGTCACGTTGGTACCACGGTTGTCCGTGACACGAGTGACGCCCTTGTCGTTCGTGTAGGTGGTAACAAGCGGCTGGCCATTCACCAGCTTGCCGCGATCGGTGATGATCACCTCGCCATAGCTGTCACTACCGACGTTGATGCCGGACAGCTGCATCGCGCGGTCCACGTTGCTGTTGATGTTGACATGGCCATAACCGCTGGACACGACGATCTTGCCTTGGTCCGTGGTGCTGACGATGTAACCATCCACCTGGACGCGGCCACCGCCCGAGGCATTGATGTCCTTGATGATGACGCGCTTGTCAACGGCGTCATAGATCGCCACCACCGTATCGCTGGGGATGCCGATGGCCTGCATGTACTGGCGCGGCACGACGTTATCGCGCCGCCCGCCCCGATCCATAATTGCCAGCCAGTCGGTCATGCCTTGTGACTGGAGCAGGTTCAGCGTCCACTCGACACCGATGCCAGCTTCGATACGGCTGTTGATGTCGACAAACTTGCCCACCACGCTGATCTGCCGCCCCACCAGTGACGGCTTCTGCGCGTTCTGGGCCACGGCCGGGTTTTGCCCATAGTTACTCGCTGTACTCAGCAACTGGCGCGCTTTCACGATCGGGACATATGCCCTGTTGTCGTAATTGATAAAGTACAGGGTAGAACCATTGACATACGCAGGCTGATTCTGGACGCAGGTTCCGCCCGAATTGACGTCTACGTGATGGAATACGCAACCCCCATGAATCATCAAACTGCTGCCTGCGTAAATCGGTTTGTATTGCGGATTGTCGGACCAAGGTGTGTCTGCTCTTTGGTGTAGTGCCCAGTTGGTGACATATCCATTCGAAGCCGGATCGTCGCTGGTCAGATTTCCTTTCCCGGACAACCACGTGGCGATCATGTCCGCGCCTACCGCGGCTGAAATAGTCCCATCACCGATGTTCCAGCCCCGCCACAAGGCCTCGGGCGAGCCGCCCGTGAAGAAGGTGGCATCCTTGTTCCCCAGCGTCACCGAGCCATTGGGCGCATGGATCTCTTGGGTCAGGGCGTACACGGTGCCACCGACCGAGATGCCGCCTTGCAGGTTGGTCAAGTTGACCAGACCGCTGATGTTGCTGATCGTGCCAAGGGTGATCAGGTCACTGGCAGTGCTGGAATCCGCCCACATGTTGCGGATATCGACGATGGACTGCGCAGTGCTCGGGGCCTGCGTTACCGTGATATTGCCCGTGTTCTCCGTCTGCCCACTGAAGCGCACCGCGCCGCCTATGTAATCGGGGATAGTGGTGTCGCCGGCAATGACGAGATGGCGATTGCTGTCGTTGGTCACGCGGATGCTGGGCGCGCCGTTGGCGGTCACCTTGCCCGCACCCGCGATCTGGCTGGCATGCAGCCAGACATCGCCGCCACCGGCAAACATGTCGCCCAGAATCCACGACTCACCAACCATGTCGGATCCGTTGGCGCGCAAGCCATCCACCAGCGACTGAACCTGCTGGTACGACGGATGCGTCGAGGCCGGTTGACCGTTGATCAGGGTGACGTTTCCTGCCCCATTTACCGTGATGCGATAACGCTCAACCAACGCGCCCTCGGTCTGGGTGAGCTTGCCGTCGACGTCTACGTTGATCTCAAGCTCGTTGAACCTGCCCGCAGTGACCTCGCCATTGATGTTGACGGTGCCTTCATGGCTGCCGCCAGCCTGGCTGTCGCTCACATCGACCGGAATGAAACCCAATTGATAGCCACGCCCCGTGCCCGAGGCTGTGTAGCGCATGTTTTCACCATACGCACCGACGGTGACGTTGCTGCCGCCCAGCACCTGGCTGCCGCTGGCCAGGTTGGCCGAGGTACGGGTGACACCATTGGCCGTCGCCCTGGCCTTGGGAACGGCGATCAAGCCGCGCACGTAGCCTTCCGCCACCGAATTGGACGTGATGCCCGTGGTGTTCAACCCATGCTGCCCCGCGGTGATGTAGATGTTCCTCAGCCCTCGCAGGGTGGTACCGCTGCCGATGTTGACGGCTTCAGTGACGTTGGTCGTGACGTTGGTATTGGCAATGCCTGCGGCGCCCACGACGCCCCAAGTGTTGACCAGGGCCTCGCCACTCACCCTGCCGGTTGCATAGGTGCCGACATCGATTCCGTTGGCGCTGGTCAGGAGGACGTTGTTGCCCACGTCCACCTGGTTGTCGAACGAGGCCGAGACATCGGCGCCGACGACCGCCGCGCTGATCGCGCCGCCGGTCGACAGGCTTGCGCGGTCATCGGTGTCGACCTTGGTGCCTGCACCGATGTTGAGACCCGCGTTCCCCGGCGCGGCGCCCGAATGCAGCTCGGTGCCATCCGCGATCCGGGCGCGGGTTTGCCCGCTGAGCTCGGTATCCAGATCCACCGCGTTGCCGGACAACACGCCGCCGGCCGCACCCGAAACGGTGCTGCCCAGCGACCGGAAGGCATTCACGCCCTCGACGCCGATCCCGCCATCGGCGACCCAGACACTGTTGCCGCCTATCGATGCGCCGACATCGGCATGTGCCCGGTTCTGCAATGCAGCCCCCGATGCATTCAATGCGGCGGCGTTGACCGAATCGACATCATTGCCATAACCGGTGTCGTGTTCCGCCATCACGTTGAGCGAATCCGCGACGAACGCCAGGTTGTCGCCGGTGCCCGCGGTGACCGTCGCATCGGCCTGGGTACGCCCAAGCGCGACGTTGCCCGAGAGCAGGCCGCCGCTGCCTGCGGTGGTCTTGGCCCGGTTTTCGTCCTTGCCGGACGCCACCACGTTGACATTGCCCACGGCTTGCAGAATGCGCTGGCTGGCTCCACCCATGAAGGCGCGCGTAGTCGTATCCGATTCCGCATCGGCCAGCGTGGCGCCGACCGCGAGTATGCCGGCGGAGATCCCCAGCGACTCGGCTTGCTGGCTGGTGTGGTGATCGGCCCGGATCGAGACATCGCCCGCCCCGAACTTCACGTCGGTACCCGTCACCGCTTCGACGCTGCCGCTATTGCGTGCCTTGGCAACCGCCGCATTGGCGGAGAAGAACAGGCCGCCCGTGCCCGCGACGGCACGCGCCTTCACGCCATCGCCCACGCTTTCGCGCTTGGCCGACAGGTCAAGCCCACCGGCGCCACTCAGGTTGGCCGCATCGCCGACGGTGGCGGATACGCTGCCATTGGCCTCTGCCGTCGCCACGGAAGCGCCGATCGTCACGCCAGCCGAAACCCCGATGCCCAGCGCATCGGCGAACACGTCGTTTCGTGATTCGGCCTGCACCGACACCCCGCCCTGCGTGGTGTCGATGACGCTCGATGCGCCTACCCTGGCCATGACATCGCTGTCGTCCTTCGCCATGACCACCACCGCGTTGCCTGCCGCCAGCAAGCCGGCAGCCGCTGCGATGCCGTGGGCATGCGTGCTGCCATTGCCCAATGCGGACAATGCGACATTGCTGAAGCCATTCAACTGCGTGGCGTCTTGCACGATCGCGTTGACCTGGGTGGTTCGCTCCGCGTCTGCCACGACCACGCCCGCAGCGGCCGCACCGGCTGCTGCACCAATGGCGCTCAGGTCGATCGACAGGCCTTCCTCGGCATTGACCGACACGTTGCCGGCGTTCTGTCCGCTGCTGATATCGCCACCTACGGTGGCCGACACGGTTTGTGAGACACGCGCCTGGCCTACGGCGGCGCCCACGCCCACGAGGCCAGCGGCACCTGCATAGACTTCCACATCGGCTGCGGCGCCACTGCTGCCATCACCCGCGCGAGCGTTGACAGACAGACCGTTTGTCTCGGCCGTGACTGGCTTGAAGCTGGCCTCGGTACGGCCATTCAATCCGGTAAATGCGTAGGCGCCGCCGACGCCCAGCCCACCAACCCCAGCGCTGCCTGTGCGGTTGACACTGCTTATCAGGCTTTCGGCGTTCACGTCGATCGCATTCGCCTTGATGTCGCCGCCCACGACGCGGGCCAGGGTGACGTCCTCGCGACCGCCCAGGCCCGAGGTCGTGCGGGACGCCTTCGTTTCCAACGCGTCCATCTGGCCGACAGACATCGAAGAACTGGCGACGACTTCACGATCAAATTTGGCCTGACCAGCTCCGACCATGGACTGCAATGCACTCAAGGTGCCGGACTTGTTTCCATCCTTATCGGTCTGGTCGAGCTCCTTCCCGGCTTCGTCGGGGCCGTCCCCTACCAGGCCCGACAGCAATACAGCGGCGCTGCCACCTATGCCCACGGTGCCGCCGAGGCCAGCGGTGAACGTGGTCATGTCGATATCACGATCCGAGCGCGCCTGCACGTCCATCGCGCCGGTCACGGACACATCACTGTCCAGCACTTCGGCTGCCAGCTTGCTGCCCAGAATCGTGATGGTCGCCCCAGCACCGCCGGCCGCTATGCCACCAGCAGCAAGTGCGCCCGATACGGCATCCAGTTTCAGCTTTTCTTCTGCGGACACATTCATCGATGCCGATGAGGTCTCGGCGTTCTCGATGCGGGCTTGCGTCGTGTTGCCAATCTGATGCAACTGCATCATGCCGGCAACGCCGATACCGCCAGCGCCCGAGCCGCTGACGGCCAGGCTCTTGAAACGGGTATCGGTCAACGCCGTTACCGCGATTTGGCCAGCTTGCGCCGTGACATCAGTATCCACTCCCGCACGTCCCAGCGTGGCGTTTGTCGTGGCGGAGGAAAGATTCACTAACCCCGTCGCGGCTACGGCCGGTCCGAAGCCCAGCGAAACACTGCCCGCCACCATGGCGCCCGCTTGATTGTTGCGCGCGTCAATCTCCAACGACTCGCCCTGCAACGTGCCGCCATAGGCTTCCGCCGTCGTTTTCGCATCAAAGCTGTTGATGGCCACCGTACCCGCGCCGCCGGACAACCCCGCCGCCAACCCCGCAGTGAGCGTCACCGCGTTCTGCGAGGACTGGGCCTGGATGATGATCTCGTCCTGCGCACTGACGTCTGCATTGCGCACGGACGCGCGGGTATCGCTGCCGAACAGATGCGTGGTGATTGCACCAGCACTGGCTGCACCGCCACTGCCGGCAACACCGGCGATGAAGCTGGCCACGTTGACGTGATGAGAGGCCCTCACATCAACGCTCTGGTTCGTCGGTGGACGGCTGACTTGGTCGGTGCCTGTTGCGGTAAAGGGCGAATACGCATTGATGCTGGCCGAGTCGATCTCCGCCGTGGTCTTGCCCTCCACGCTGGTGATGCCGACCATGGCCGTCAACGCGGCGCTGATCGGGTTTGTGGTGGCAGAAAGGCTGGCCCCAATCGTCGTCACTTGCTGCCTGTTTGAGGCATTCACCGCGACACCGGCGACATCGATCGTCTTGCCCGCCATATTCGGGGCGATGAAGTCCGTAACATTTTCAAGGTTGGATGCGTCCAGCAAATCGCTGTCGGCCAACTCACCTGATTGAACCGTGATCTTGCTGTCACCCAACCCAACTGCCGTCACGTGTGTATCCGCACCCATGATCGACGCACGGGTATCACCGCTCAGCACGTTCACCACCGTACCCACGCCCACACCGAGAGTGTTACCGACCCCGATAGAACCTGCGAATACTTCAACAGCCTGCTGCTGGCTCGCCAGCACACCCAGGCTGTCACGCGCCACGACCTCGGCGCCACCATCGATGCCGGCATCGACATCCCCATCCATCACGTTGACTGCAACCGAGGCCGCGCCACCTGCAAGCCCGCCTATGCCCGCACCCGCAGCAATGGTCTTGATGCCTGCCCCCGCTGCCTCAGCCTCGACCACCAGGCGTTTGGCATAGACATTTGTGTCGACGCCAGTCAACCGCGCTTGGGTCATGCCGCCTAATTCGTTATAGGCGATGGCAGCGCCAACGCCCGCCGTCGATCCACCTGCAGCCGCACCTGCCAGCGAGGCGATCGCGCGATTGTCTGCTGCACGGATATCGACGTCCGCGCTCGCATTGGCAAGGACCTTCACGCCATCGGCATTGGCCTGCGCCTCATCGATCACGTTGGTGTTCAACTTGACGTTGTCGGCCAAGGCCTGGGTATCGGTATCGATGATGTTGGTGCTCGCGCTACCGGCGATCCCGACCGCCCCGCTGCTGGCAGCGGCGGCGATGGTCTTGATCTCGGTGCCGGTCTCGGCCACGACATCCAGCTTGCTCTTCAACTCCAGGCTTGAGTCGGACAGTTCCGCGCGCGTCTGGCCGCCGATCTTGTTGATGCCCAACGCGCCGCCGACGGCCGTCGAGCTGCCTATGGACACCGCGCCGGCCAGCGATGCAATCGTGCCATTCTGCTTGGCGGTGACCGACAACGCATCGGCAACGGCCGGGTCGGTATCGGCTGCAAGTCCGTGCAGGCCCGTTGCCGTCGACTCGACGGCCGAGTTGATGAAGTTGGTGGAACTGGAGCCACCCACGGCGACGCCCTGTGAAACCGCACCGGCTACCGCCAGGGATGTGATCCGGGCCGCGCCCTCGGCCGCCGCCTTCACCGTTCCATCCGTTGCAACACCCAGCCCGACGTCATCCAGGCGGGTTTGGGTGGTGTCATCGATCGTGTTCACGTTGACCGCGACGCCACCTGCCGTCACCCCGAATAACGAAACGCTGCCGGACAGGCTCATGATGGATGAATCGTTCTTGCTGGAAGCATCGAGCGAGTCCACCTGGGCGTCGCTGCCCGTCAGCACCGTTCGCGCCTGGTTGCCGATCTGGTTGACGGCAACGGAACCGGTGACTGTCACGCCCTGACCGTTCGCCGCCGAGATCGCCCCCGACAGGATCTTCGCGCGGTTTTCAGCCGCCAGGCTGGCAACGCCGTCCACGTTCAAGGTCGTGTCATTGGCATCGACAACGGTCTCGTTGCCGATCACGTTGTAGCTGGCGGCCACGCCGCCGGCAGCGCCCGATCCCCGCACCACCGCACCGGACAATGCCCCGATGAATGAATCATCGGAGGCATTTGCCGCAAAGCCGCCCGATTCGATCCCGGTGGAGCCCGTCGCCCCCAATTTCACCGTGTTCTTGTTGGCGATGTCGTTGTAGGTGACGCTGCCGATGCCGCCCAACCCGCCATTGGACACACCAATGCCGACTGCAATGGCATAGATGTCCGTGTTGTCCAATGCGTCCAGGGTGACCGCATCACTGGCCTGGATCGTCGAATCATCCACGCTGACCGCATGTTCATTGCGGATGCGGTTGCCGACGAACGTCGCCCCTACCGAATTGTTGCCGACCTGTACCACGCCGGCGACCGCGATGATGGAGCTTCCCCCCTCGTTGCGCTTGATCCGGGGGTCATTCCCGCTATCGACACCCATATTGTCGTCGTTGGTAGTGACGCCGCTGTAATCAATCTGCCCCGCCGCATTCTCCGCTTCGTCGGCCTCCACCTCGGCTGGCGTCGCACCGGCCTTGCTGGTCACCTTCAAGCGCTGGTTGACCGCCGACAGGCGATCTTCATATTCACTGATCGGGGCGGTGCCCATGGCGCCGATCGCCACATCGCCCGCGCCGGTCAATTCGCTTCCACCATCAAGCCATGCGTGCGTCTTGCGGTTGATCTCGTTGTAGACGATGGAGGCAGCCAATCCATTCTGGGCATAGCCGCCCGAGGCCGCGCCTGCGACGATGCGCGCCGCATCGTAGGCGGCGACCGTGTTGCTGTTGAAGCCGGAAACCGTGCTGTTGCGGATGCCGGCGCCGGTGTCTCCCTCGATCTCGGAATAGGTCACCGCAGCGCCAAACCCCGCGCGCCCCCCGCCATACAACGCGCCGCCGCCCACGTTCACGTGGCTACGGTCATAGGCGACGACCTGCACCAGGTCATCGTCGGCGCCTGCCACGCTCCAGATCGTGCTGTCGTCGATGCTGGCTTGCGTATCGGCCTTGGTGCGCGCCAGCGAGAACGACCCGGCGGCCGAACCTGCCGACCCCTGCTGCGCCGATGCATTGATAGCCAAGCCCATGGCCACGTTGATCTGTTCGCTGCCGGAAAGTGCCTCAACCGCGACGCGGCTGGCATTCTGGATGTCGCTCTGGCTGATTTCCGCACGGGTGTCGTTGTCCACCACGTTGTAGCCGACGGCGCCCGCGATGGCCGCACTGAACTTGCTGCTGCCCGCATCGGCCTTGGTAATGGCAGCCGCGCCACTGATGCTGATGAGGCCCGTGTCGTTAACGGCCAGCACGTCGATCTTGGTCGCGCCACCGTTTTGTCCGGTGACCGTGGTCGATTCCAGCGCAGCCTTGGTGTTCTGCTTGATCAGGTTGACGCTGGCACTGCCACTCACGCTCAAGCCGAACTTGGGCTGGCTCGCCGCGCCACCTGGCGGGGGCGAGGCCAGTCCGGTTGTATTCCGGATGTCACTGAGGAGCTGGTTGGAGTCGTCCGGATTGGCGCCCTTGCTCTGGGCGCTGGTATTGAGGGTTTGCAGCTTGGTGTTGGCGCCGGACTTGAGGTTGTCGATGAAGCCCGGCGGCTGGTCGGCCGGCGTCGGCGGCGAACTCTTGGCGATTGCACCTGCGACGGCGATGGAGCCGATGTCGCCCTGGTTCTCCGCGCTTGCACGCACCTGGCCTGCGTATATCTGGCCATTGGCCAGGCTGGGATCGGCAACGAACCCACTGCCCGCCCGGTGGCTGTTGTCGCCCACGAAGGCTTCCGAGTTGGTGTCTGCCTGCAGGATGGCGACGCTGGCGCCGATCGACGCGGTGTCGCTCATCGCCAGCGCGCCCGCACCCGACCAGGTGAACAGTTTTTCGTTGGCGTCGATATCCAGCGTCACCGCATCGACACTGGCCTTGTTGCTGATCGATGCACTGGTGACGCTGTCCAGCTCCATCATCGACAACGTGCCGCTGACGCCGATGCTGCCGCCGCCACCGGACTGTAATGCCAGCGAGATGATCGTTTCCTTGTTGATCGCACTGACGCCGGCATCCGCCGCACTGACGAGCTCCGCGCCCTCGGCCACGCCTGCGATGGCGCTGTTCTCGTAATCGATGTAACCCACGCTGCCGCCGATCGCCGCGCCGCCCTGCCCGGTGCTGGCGCGCTGGCTCTTGAGCGAAAGATCGCCCGCGGCATGCAGTGCGACGATTTCATTGCGCGCGCTGATGCCCAGCGCGTTGTCCCAGGTCGCCTGGCGCGAGTCATCCAGCGCCGCCGTCCATGCACCTAGTGTGGTATTGGTGGCGGTGAGCTTGGCCCCCGCGCCGACCCAGGCACGGCTGGTGTTGCGCGAGGCGTAATACGCCACCGAGCCACCGATGGCCGCCTTGTCGCCCTGCACGCGCGCCGCGCCGTAGCTGTTGAACAAGTCGCTGGGATCCGTCAGCACGTCCTTGGCCGCGGTCAGCGACTTCATCAGGTTGGTGATGCTGCTGAAATCCGGGACGGCGTCGGTCAGCGCGCTGAAATCACGCGGCAGTCGCACGTTCGCCCCAACGCCCACGTGGTCGCCCGTCAAATCGGCATTCTTGCCGACTTCCGCATTGGCCTCGTGATCCATGGTGGTGATCACGACGCCTGCGGACAATCCGACATCCGCGCCGTCACTGGCCGTTGCGGGCTTGACGGTGAAGCTGGTGGCATTGGTGACGATGTGGCTGTCCTCGACCGCCGAATGCACCACGACGTCACCCTTAGCATTGATCTTTGTGCCTTGCCCGATCTGGGCAGTTGCGACGTGGCTGCCTTCGACATAGGCCAGCGCCGCTCCCATCCGGAACGCGGAAGGCGTGCTGGGGGCGGTTCCGCCGTTCTGGGTCGCCACCTTGTTGTCGATCTTGTTGACGCCCTTGCCTGCCAAGGCATTCACGCTGCCGGAGACATCCTCTTTGCTCTGTTGCTGCGGCGGCGGATTACCGTTGCCCGCCTGCCTGGGCGTGGCCATGATGGCTTCGGTCTTGTTGGTCGATATCAACGAATTCGCATCGACGATGACATCACCGTCGGTGTTGATATCGGCGCCAAGCACGGCGCTGGCCTTGGTCTCCTGGAAGCTGATCGCGGCCGCAGCGCCGACCACGCCGTTCTCGTCGGCATTGGAGATGGCCGTGGTGGAAATGTCCGCGGTATTGAGTGCGTGCACGCCCAGGCTGCCGCCTTCCAGTTCAGCGCCGCTGGCCACGTTGACGCGGGTATCGATATCCACCTTGCTGAAGGTGGTCGTCACCGCGACTGCCGCGCCTTCAGTGGCATCGGATTCAGCCTCGATTTCGGCATAGGTATTGTTGCTGGCCGAGGCATCCAACTTGCCTGTCGCCTTCAGGATGGCACCGCCTGTCACATCCACGCTGGTTTTGGCTTCGGCCACGCCCACGATGATGCCCAGGTTGAGCTTGCTGCCGCCGCCGCCGGGGGGCACGGCTACCAGCCGCTGGTCGGTATTGGCATCGAGGCTGATATCGCCGTCGGTGGCGTTGATATCGGCCCCTGCACCGACATTGATGGCGGCCGTGGCATCCGTTTCCATGTAGGCGATGGTGCCGCCCACGGGACTGTCCACCACGCCCAACAGCTCCTGGAACTGCTCCTGGGCGATAGAGTGAATGCTACGGGTATCGCCCGTCTCCCACACCGAGTTGGCCGAGGCGCTGGCGATGATCGAGACGGCGCCGCCACTGACCTTGCCATCGACGTTCACTTTCGCGCTGGCCGTGGAAATCCCCACGTCCATGCTGTCGCGATCCACTGCGGCAAGCAGCACCGGGCCACCTTCGCTGGTAATCACCGCATCCTTGCCAACCGTAAGCTGGTTCTTCGCGACCAGAACGATCGCGCCGTCCTGTTCGATCAACGTTGTCTCGTCCAGGTCGCCTGCATTGACGGCGACAGCGCTGGTCAGCTTGTTGTTGTCGCCATTGGCCAGCGTGTAGAGCGTGCCACTAGTGTCGATGGCGCGGGCCTGAATGCGGATGCCGTTTTGGGCATTGACGCTGCCGTCGATCTTGACGATTGCATCGTCGCCATAGTCCATGTCATCTGCGGCGATCTTGCCCGTCATCAAGCTGTCGATAGGGGCATCGTCCGGATCCATCAGGCGTTCCATGAAGCCGGCATTGGCCGTAGTAACCGACAGGGAGCCCACATTGAGGACCCCGGTCTTGCCAACCACGAACCCATGCGGGTCCACGAAGAACACCCGGCCGCCGATCGCGGCACCGTCGGCATTGCCCAAGCGGGAGTTCACCGTGCCATTGATCTCCGCCCGCGCATCCCATACCAGGTTGATCAGGTTCTGGGTGCCACTTGGCAGGTGCAAATCCACCACGTCGCCAGCGCTCACGTTGAACTGGCCAAACGAGTTGAAGGCGTTCACTCCCCTGATGGTGCCAGTGGTCACCTTGTACTTGTTGTCGGCCCTGACGATCGTGGTGTCCGTCTTCTTGTCCGCATCGTCTTTGGTGGTGATGTCGGATGCCGAAACACGCCCGGTCCAGCTCATCCCCAACACGCCCAGGATGGCCAAGGCCAGACCGTGGCCGCAAAGGTGATTGCGGGGGTGGGCATTGGATGTGGGGGAGGACGGATTCTTGGTCTGCACGATGCAACTCCAGTGGCAACGATGCCTAAAGGAAAAGGCGGTGATTGACCGCCTGGCGATGACTTCGGATGCTGGGTTCAGTGGGCGCCCGATGTGGCGGTCAGCGCTGACTTGTCTTGCCGCCGACTCAGCAGCTCGACGTTGGATAGCGACATCAGGTGGACATAGGTCCATCCCAAGTCGCCGGAGCGCAGCAATTCATGCAGGCCACGGCCCTTGAGTTCGCGGAGCTTTTCCTCGTCAACGACGAAGAAGCCCTCAAGCGCATAGGCCACTCCCTGCGCCGGCTCCACTTGCACGTGCCGCGGAATCAACAACCCAAGCTTGGCCAGGCGGCGGGTGAACTCTCGCGTCCGTGCAAGGTGCACCTGGTATTCCTGCAGGAATGCCATGGCGTTCTGCAACAGCGGGCTGTCCTTGCCATCCTCGTCGAACAATCGTTCGCCGGCTTCGCCCCCTTCTTTCAGCCAGGGGTAGCCCACGTCCAGGCAGACGGTGTAATCGGGGGTGTCAGAACCCGGCACTTCGGCCAGCACGAACGGATAGCGCCGCAGGAAGGCGGGGACATAGGTATCGGCTTCCCAGCGCCCTTCGGCATCGACCATCAGGTTTTGCCGATCACGCAAGCCAAGCAAGGCCGCCGGCACCACCTCGTCCGGGGAGTTCCCGGCGAACACGATGGGATAGTGGCGCGCTGCGCGGGCAAACTCGGCGCCCGTCAGCGGAATGGAATTGACTTCGCTGGCAAAGCGGAAATCGCCGGGCACTGCATCCAGTCGCATTTCCCGATGAGACGTTCGATTGAGCGGCGTCGGCTGCTCGTAGATCAAAAGCTGTTTCACGGCATCCCCCTGGGCCAAAAGTGTGAATTACTGCCCTTGACTCAATGATCGATAACTCAATAATCGATAAACAGCAGAAAGACGGCTCAACCTGTCCGATCCCCAACAGCCGTTGCTTCCTTTGGCGAATGTACCTTGCCTGTATCCCGCATAAATGAATGCGGGCTCGAGGGCAAAAGTTTGACCTGCGTCAAGTCCTGCGCCGATATCGCCTATTGCCTATGACATCGCCGTCCTGCTAACCACGCGGCGTGAGAATCACTGCATGCGGCATTTGCAGGGGCGACATACCCCCCTGTTCAGGCCCGGGTTTCAAGCAATCATTCTTGATGTCCGGGCCTTGTCGGCACGGGCATATCGCGCAAGGCGGCTGCCTGGTTCTGTTTGGGATACGTGGCTGGACCGGGCTTGCAGTAGAACCACCGCATTTCCCGTGATCAACACGATCAACACCTTCAAGCGGACAAAACCCGGGAGACGGTCGGCCGCTAGAATGCGACACCCGTTTCATCTAGCCGAGCCCCGATGTCCGATACCCCTGCGCGCCCTGCCTTCCACGGTTTCGAGCAGATCCCGCTGCGTGAATACGCCGAGCGGGCCTACCTCGATTACTCCATGTACGTGGTGCTGGACCGCGCCCTGCCCTTCATCGGCGACGGGCTCAAACCCGTGCAGCGGCGGATCATCTATGCGATGAGCGAGCTGGGCCTGAATGCCGGCTCCAAACCGAAAAAATCCGCGCGCACCGTGGGTGATGTCATCGGCAAGTACCACCCGCACGGCGATTCCGCCTGCTACGAGGCGCTGGTGTTGATGGCCCAGCCATTCAGCTATCGCTACCCGCTGATCGACGGCCAGGGCAACTTCGGCTCGCCCGACGACCCGAAATCCTTCGCCGCAATGCGCTATACCGAGTCCAAGCTGACCCCCATCGCCGAAGTGCTGCTGAGCGAGCTGGGCCAGGGCACGGTGGACTGGGACCCCAACTTCGACGGCACCCTCGAAGAGCCCACCTGGATGCCGGCGCGCCTGCCGCACCTGCTGCTCAACGGCACCACCGGCATCGCGGTCGGCATGGCCACCGACGTGCCGCCGCAC
>JACSSF010000164.1 GCA_014879375.1 Lysobacteraceae bacterium | reverse complement strand
GAACACGGTCTTGCGCTCGACGTTGGTGATCATGGCCCGGTACTGGCCGATGATCTTGAGCTCGTCGATCCCGAGAATGCGGGGCGTCCGGAACCGGACCTTGGCCTCGAACTCTTCGACGAAGTCGTCGAAGATGTGGCGGATCGTCTTCTCGTCCAGCGCCACTTCCCGCGCCAGGGCGGCAAAGGTCTTGCTGAAGCTCTGCTCGCGGATGTAGCGCACCAGGCGGGCCGTGGCTTGGCGTTTGCCATCGAAGTCGGCCACCGGCTCGAACAGGGTCTTGCCGCAGCTCGTGCAACGATAGCGGCGGCGCTGGATGAAGACCTCGACCGGCTTGCCGTGCGAGGGCGTGTCCTGGAATGACTGCTCCTGCGAACCGTGGCCGTGCAAGCGGCCGACCTTGCAGAGCGGGCACATTGCCCAGCCCGATACACCTTCGGCTTTGACGGCGTAGCGGTCTTCGCTGCTGAGGACTTCAAGCGTCTTCAGGCTTCGCAGCTGGAGAAAGTCGGTCACTCAGCACCTCGGGCGAACCCCACACTGAAATCCGACTTTTACAATAATACGCTCACTTTCGAATCCAACAGTAAAATCCGCCTTTTGAAATTTTGGCTACAAAGTCCCTAGAACCAAGAACCCACACCAGATTCCGGATACCCATCCCAATGACGGCGGCTGCGTGCTGTACCCAGAGGAAGTGGATTCCCTGCTGAAGACTGGTACCGTCGCCCGCGTCGAGAAAATCCACTTGGACGATGACTTTTCATTTCTGGTGAGCGACCAAGCCAACCCGCCGATTTGGCTAATGCCGAGCCTGATGTGGCTCTACTCGCAGTTGTCCTTTGTGCAGGTTGCCTACCTACTAGAGGTCGCGCCTCCGCATGCGCCAGCTGAACGGACATTGCTGATTGCGTTGGGGGTGGCGCCAGAATATGCCGAACGCGCCGTCCGTGCCTCGATCACCGAGATCCAACCCTTGTGCACGCAGAACGATGTGGCCTTGGACATTACGACGTTCGATCCAGCAAAAGAGAGGCCGGCGTATTTGCGCCAGCGAGGGGTCGAACGGTTTTACGGGCCCCCAATGCACTGATTCCAGCACTCGGACGAAGGAGCCACATGGATTGCAATTCAGCCTTTGAGGATTGGATATGACCACACCGGAGGAAAGGACGAGGGCGCTGGTTTGGGCTGGCGGTTTCCTCATCGAACTCGCGCGGGATGAGAATCTTCCACTTGCTGTTCGTCGGCGGGCAGTTGTGATTGCCCGTCACTTCCCCACCATAGAACAAGTATCAGCCATGGCTCTATTCCGCCACCCGACAGGCCTTGGAATGGGATTGGACGAGCCGAACGAGGAGTCTTCAGTCCTCACAGAGAGCCGTTATGGGCCATTGCGCTATTCAACTCGCCTTGAATGGCCAGAAGAGTAGCCATGGGGTCCTTGCACCTTGGCGCCATTCGATTAAATCGGCGCATCAGCGAGGAAATTTGACCCAATGAAACTCAGCGATTTCGACATCGGCACGGAGTTCCAAACCAGTACTTGGCACCGTTGGCGCTGCACCGATGTTGGCCGCCGCACGATCCTGGCCATTGAACTCAACCCGGATCTTGAGGAAGCCTGGCTGGCCGGGCCGCCGTATGTTGTGCGAGAGGTCGTGTTCGACGAGATCGAAATGGAACGGGCCTTCAGGTCGACAGATGAAGCCATTTCTCAGAGCCTGGAGGCATTAGAGGACGAAACTCAGCCGAGTATCCCCGCTGAAGCGGCCCGGCTTATGCTCAGAGCGGAACTTGAGACCGCTTCACGCAAGTATCCGCGACAGCGACTTCTTCTAATCAACCGGGTAGATACCGCTGGCGAAATCCTGCATCCCTATGCAGCCGAGGAAGGACAGGATGGTTGGATTATCCTGGTGTACTTGCCGTTCCCAAAAACGTTCAACGCGCTGCCAGAGCGGGACTTCGTACATCTTCCAGCGGCAACGAAAGTGGACCTAAAAGAAAGGCGCGATCGTTTCACGGCAAGCAGCACTGAGCCCCCACGCTGATGACATATGGAGCTCATAAGCCGCGAAATTTACTACCCATTTAGCTGGAACAACCGATCCCGTCTCTGCTCATAGACGGATTCCGATTCGACCGCATGAAATAGCGCCGTTGCATCATCCGTTACTACAATGCAACGCGCTTTGCAGCGACTTAATGCTGTGTAGACGAGCGACCGTTCCAAGATGCGACACTTTGGAAGCACAGCAATAACAGTATCCCACTCCGCTCCCTGTGCACGATGAATCGTCAGCACGTACCCCAGCTCCATGACGGAATCGAACTCTCCCCTTGTACATACGACATCGCCGTCATCTGTGCCTACACAAAGGTACGGAACGAATGGCCTACCCGATCCGTCCGATAGGACGCCTTTCACAACGCCTTGCAATCCATTCACAACCTGAGCACCCGACTCAAGAAGAGTATTTTTGATAAAAATTACGGGAGTGCCCTCGACCGGCTCTACAGTCTTCTTTCGCAACCGATGCAGTACGCGATTCAAGGAGCCAGAGCCTGCAGGTGAACGACTCAATGCAGAAATTACCTGTGCTTCGCCATCAAAGCTCGCGTACAGGCGAGAAACGGTTCGCTGAATCTGGTCACCCGAGCACTCGATGACGGATATCCCTTCGCGACGCGGATTTATCCAATCAAATTCCGGCAAGCTTCGTAGCACGCCATTTCTCACATCCTCAAGAACAGCAGGATTAACCGCATCCCTTTGCCGGAATATCTGTTCTAGTTGCTGTACTGGAACAGAGCTGTGAAAGACAAAGCTGTGGAGCAACCTTCCGGGTCCAATACTAGGTAATTGGGCCACGTCCCCGCATAGTACAAGGCGGGCATCGTCAGGCATCTTGCGTAGCAGTCGGCGAAAGTCGAGCAAATCGACCATACCGAACTCATCAATGATCACCACCGACTTTGAAAGATCGCCTTGCCTGAGGCACAGCAATGCCCTGGCGATAGTCATCGACGGAAAACCTGTGGTAACTTCCAGTCGCTTTGCAGTCCTAGCTGCTAATGCTAGGAGTACGGGACGTTCTCCGAGAGCTGCGCAAGCGGCACATATAGCTCGCACCGCATGCGTTTTCCCGGTTCCGGCTACCCCATGGAATACACTCACTGGGTGAGAGACCGCGTTCCATAGCACCATCCTCTGCTGATTGGATAGCCCGACAGAATATTGCTCAATCCATTCGTCAGTGGGCTCTCGAGAAGCTTGGCGCTTCGACACCCATTCCTCAATGTACCTTTCCGAATAATAGGCCCCAGGTGCTTGGAAACCATCGCACACCTTGATAACGGCTCCTGCCGATTCTGCCAGCTCGATCGCTGCAATTGTTTCCTCAGGCCTGTCGATGATGAGTAACTCGGAGATTCTGCTCCGCAGATCCTTCTCAGCCACCCATGTACTCTGACAACCATCTATGACGGCATAGGTTGCGGCTTCTACACCCGCTACCAGCCGAATCGCGGAGTTCGGGCTAACACCTATCCGAAGGGCGAGCCGGTCGACATCCTTCCAATCCAAAAAGGCAAGTAATCGATATGGATTGCCCTTTATGCGATTAGCCGCATCGTGCCCCCAAACCTTGAACGCGATATCACCAGTTTCATGACCAACGCCGACTGAGCGCAGCCAGTTGATCAATTCGCATTTGGCGGCATATGAGCGCCAACCTCGCAAGATCACTTCGGCCTTACGCGCTGTAACTACCTCTAGCAATGCACGCAGGTCCTGCTTATCCAGAACTGATGGCAGGGAAACTCCGAAATGTCTCTGCAGCTTTTGAGCAGTCGCCGCACCAACCCCCGGGAACAACGGCCCGGACAAGATTTCAGCGATTTCAGCCATGCTATAGATGCAAGGTTCGAAGACTGGTTTCGCAGTGCACTTCGAAGGCGTCCCGACGCGACCTAATGGCCTCGATTTGCGCCTCAAGCAGAGCACATTTCTCTTTGTAAGCCTTCTCTCTTCGGATAGCGTTACTCAACTCTCTTTCGAGATCATCGATTCGGCGTCGAAAGTGCTTTTCTTCCCTTGTCGCCACAGAACCACCCGAGGGAGCTTCATCATTGCCGTCTGAAGCATCAACGTTCTTCGCCAGATACTCTGCCAGCAGCACCTCCATTCGTTTAAAGACAGGGGCACACTTGGAACTCAATAGCCGCTTCCGATCGAAGCGGACAAAACCTCGCAGACGCATAGCGCGCTCCAGACCAGACCGACTGAGCGATCTGCCAGTCATTGGCCACTGATCAATTGGAACCTCCGCCAAAAAGCTTTCCAAGGCGTCGGCATACAGATCACGTTGCACAGTGCTTTTCATTCGCTGTCCGGATGTGGACTTGGGATTTCTTTATCAAACGGTCTGAGAATTTTGGCCGTTTCCCGTTCCGATGGCACCGGAGTCCCTGCAGGCTTGTCAACCTGGTGCACCTGCAGACCTGACATTCGGATGTGGAACGCTATACGCTGCCAACGCTCTCGCCATAGCCCCTCGCGACGAACGCACTCAGCGATCTCCCGTTCAAGGCGCTCAACTTTACCTCTTAGAGCCGATATCTCGGAGTCCTTTTCAGCCTTGCTCTGTGCTAAGCCGCCGCCAAGCGCCTCCTTCGCGAGTAAATAGGCAGCCTTAATGCTCTTTTTCTGATTCAGTGTCTGACGGGAAAATCCGAACGCTTCCTCCAGCTTCTCCCAAGTCAACTTTATTCCGCGCTGGCCCTCAGCCCATTGGTCAAGTTCGGCAATGATCTTCTGTTCATCTGTGGCGGACATGCGGCCATATCGTTTAGCTTTCATCGTCGGATCTGCTGAGATAGTCGTGCGGGTCAAAAGCAGCAATCCCGTTATCGGATAGCTGCTTTTCCAGTGTCCTGAGCTTCTTATTGGCATGCGCTATCCAGTCTCGACTCTTCCTCGGTCGATTCCCCGTAGCGCGTTGGTTAGCCGTTTCAAGCGCAACGGTCGTCATGGCCCATTGCCGTTTTACCTCTTCAATACGCCCCGGATCAGATCTTGCCCAAACGAGATCTTCGCACTCGGCGCTGCACTGCAGATGGCGCTCACATGGCACCTGACTAAAATCATGAATGCACACGCCAGGGCCTACATCGTGTACCGCCCTAACTCTTGCCTCGAGATAGGCCTCATGCAGCTCGATTGGAATCCGTTTCAGAGATTGTTGGATCAGTCCATTGGCGGTCCCTTCCCGGAGCGCCTGTCGAACCTCTAGCACCCGCTTCGTCCGACTGGTGTGCTGATATGCCTTCGTATCTCGGGCGTTCTTCCGCCCAAACCAATCCGTTTGAAGAAGCTCGGGAAGACCACCCTCATCCAGCAATGTATTTATCGTGTGCCTGAAAGCGTGCGAGGAAAAGTCGATATTGACTTCGATCTCTGCCGCGAACTCCCTTGCGAGCTTTGGAAGGCTTCTTTGCAGAAACTTTTCTAGCATCACGTGGCTGAAACTATTGGCCAGCCAGAAAGCTCTAGCAGCATCGGCGCCACCCAGATACATGTGTTGGCAGATCAGCATGTCCTCCAAATGCAATTCCCTGCCAAACTGATCGATATGAATCGGCAAAATCAAGCGCTCATGAAAATCGCGCTTGCAGTACTCACGGACACCGTCGACCGTTGTGACCCAACGCTCTGGGCCGGGCTGCCGACGCTCAGGCCGCGGATCAGGCTGCGCCAGCCCCTTCTTTCGCAACCACCCACCCGCGTACAAGAGCGAGCCTGGCACGCCTAACTCTTCAAGGTCTTCAACACCCAAATAGGCCGCACTACTCACTGGCGTTAGAAAATCGAGAACCGGCCCAGATACTTCTCGCATTTTCCTAGCGACATCGCGTGGTTCTGAGCAAAGTTCCGTCAGTTCATCCACGGCACCAACAACAATCCGAGCCATATCAGTAGCTAGCCACGCCTCTCTGAACGGCGTGAACGCTTGTCCTTTAGAGTACTTTCGCGGGAAGTAGCGCAGTGCCACCTCACCATTCGGCCCGTTCTTCAGGCAATCCAGCGGTAAGGCTGATACCTCGGCAAATCTGCGCCCCGCTGCTGCGAGGATCGCCAGTATCAGGATCTGCAATCGATATCGGTGGTCTCTAGGGACTCTCTGATACAGGGCCCCGAGTAATCGATAAACCTCTACGCTCGCCATCTTCTCTGAGCTAGCGTCTAGAGCCCTAGGATCATCAAGTCTATGGATTTCTAACCCGCCCGCATTGCTAGGGCGCCGCATCTTGGAGTATTTGAAATTCAGCGGGATTCGACACAAAGCATTTGAGTCCAGATGTGCAGCGAACTCTCCCACCGCTTTGTGCAAGTTGTAGGCGCCACCCTCTCCGTAATCTTTGGCAATCGCTTCACAAGCAGAATTGAGATGCTCTTCAGTTAATCTAAAAAGATCAACACCGCTTGCCGCCACCTCTACATATGACACAGCCGTGATGAAGCTGCGCTGGTTTTCGAGCGCCTGGGCGCTGCGGTGATACCTCAGTACCACCAATGCTTTCGCAATCGTGTTGAAATCACCTCCCATTGCCTTTCCGCCGAGGCGTTCTTGTGCAAAGAAGGCAAGAGTCGCGCTATTACGGTTCTTCCCCGCACGACGCAATAGACCTGAAGCGATGACATTCCAGACATCGTTTTCCCAAGGATCTTGAGTGAGTTGTTCGCGGAGCTCGCCCGCCCTGGCCTTTATTCGATCCAAATTCGCTCTGCGATCGCGCGTCAGCTTCGATATAAATGGAACGACTTTTGCGCGTCGCTCACTTCGCCCGTCAACTCGATTCCCTTCACCCATGAGCTTCCTCAACGCCATCTCGACACAGCTCAACTACCTGGGCGACGGCAAAAATGACGTCATCAAGCTGGACACCCAACCTACTATCTTCATATTTTTTGAGCCGTTCGTCTCGGTCGACAAGCATGCAATCAAGCACATGCTGATGAGCGGCATGCCGAAGCGGCCTGAATTTCTCGCACAGATAGCAGCTAAATGGCGGATCTAAGTGGCATAACGACCGCTTTCCACAAACCCCAATTTCCTCTTGGTCTGCAGGATTCGATTGGTCAACGTATAGAACACGCTTGTCTGGCAAACTTCCGTTTGGATCATCTTCTACTTTATCGATGACCTTACCGACAAAGAAGTTCAACATTCCCGCGAATTTTTTAGCGACTGCTGCGTCCAAGTGGCGAACCACACGATGTTTCGTCTCAAAATAGACACGAACATGCTGCGTATCTGAATGATCAAGAAGGTTCGCAAGCTCCCTTCGGCTAATACCCTCTTCAACCAAACCCGTCCCGAATGTGTACCGTAGTCGCCGCGGCGTCAACGCCAATGGCTCTTTTGTTATCGGAGATATAATTTCCAACCTTGAAACGAAGGACTTCAAGAGTTCGTTTATTCGTCCGGACGGGCATCTCGCTGCTCGATCAACTAGCGCCTTTGGTACGGGCTTCACTGCTCCAATGGGCCTACGAAAGAGAGGCCGAAACGAGATAGCGACCTCGCCCTCAGTCGTCAACACAGAAACAGGGTCGCGCGGATTGGCCTCAATTAGCGCACAGATATGCCGCGCGAGCGCGCTGTCAATTGCAACGTCGCGCAACTCGTCTCTTGGGCTTAACTGCCGCTTCTTGATTCGCGGAACCTTCAGGACGTAGCACGCGGGAACGCCGGGGATGCCAACCGTTAGGTTGGCCAAGTCGCGTTCCTCCAGAAACGCTAAGTTGGCGGGATTCCTACCGATTGCGATACATAACGCGAGCGCCGCCCTCTCCTCCACGTGACCGAATGCGGCGCTGTTGTCACGGTCCAAGGCTCGTATTAGAAGTGGCAACTCGAGGGTTCTGTCCAACGGCCCTTCTTCTGGATCATCCGACCGAACGGCCTCACCCTTTGGATCACCCGGTATCACCATCTGATCAAGCTCATCGGCATACTCAGGTTGAAAGCCGAGCTCTGGAAATCGATCAGCACACCAGACATACCAACGGACAATTCGGTAAATCCTCCAGATTTTCTGCCTTGTTCGCAGATCCTTGATGGCCCCGCCTACTGCTTGGATCAACTTCCTCTGTAGATCTTCAGCATCGCTAGCTGCCCTTAGCCTAGGAAGTATCAGTTCGCAAAAGGTGAAGAAGAACCCTACCCCATCACCTGTCGATGCAATCTGCATACGGTGAACAACATATCTCTTGCATGCCCATGAGATACGCTCGTCATCAATTCTCGCGAAATTCAAGCGAGAAACCCGCGTAGTAGTTGCAACAACCCACTCATCAGAGGATGAGTCAATTTCGATCCCTTCTCTTGAACAGAACCGACTTGGTACGGCAGCCAATCCGAGCCGGTGAACTTGCGTCGAAATATCAGCTGCAGTCGTGCTCATCGGGCCACCTCAAAACGGAATCTGATTCTGCTCAACTTGACTTACGAGCGAACCCTGATATTTGGAGAGCACCAAATTGGCGCGCTCACGGATTTCTCGCTCGATATACACATTCTGCGAATCCAGGCTCGTATCACCTCGCAACAATGCCAATGCTTGCGCTCGGCGACTCTCATCCAGGCCCGCATTACGCAATGCCTGCTCCATAGACTCGGAGAACGAATGCCTGAGCGAGTGCGGGCTAAAGTTGTCCGGAACCACTCCTTTTAGCTTTCTGCGAAGCTCAACACAAAGTGCGTAGATCCGTGAGATCGAAAGCGGATCTCCTTCATCACTAACTATCAGATACGGCGTGTCGGTCTTACTTCGTTCAAGCAAGACCTCTCTGTGCACCATGACGTAGTCGTTGATGAAGTGAGCCAGAAAAGGATCCAGTGCTAACGTGCGGGGAAGTCTCTTTACCCGAGGCCGTGGGCGCCGCTTATCGTCTGGATCGGGCGACCTACGGCGAACTTGGATGCTGGGAATTGCTCCGAAGGTCACATCTTCGACACGCAGGGACAACAGTTCTCCGCGCCTTAACCCACATAGCAGCATGAGCATGATCGCAACAAAATTGCGGTACTTCGCTGCTAGGGTGCCTCCCAGACCCCGAATCTTCGGGTGCAATAGCTCAGCGAGTGCAGATTGCTGGTCTGCCGTAAGCGCCTTTGCCGAAGGGTTTTGTGAGACTGGCTGCGCCGTCGCAGATTGGGTCAACCAGTCATGAACCAGGCCTTTGATCGCCACAATTCGATCGACCCTGCGATCGTCGCTCGCAAGTCTCGCAATGCACTCGTTGCACATCCACTTCAAATACGCATTGCAGGTAGCGAGTCTTAGGTTAAAGACACTGTTGCTTACGCGCTTCTTTGCATCTTTCGAATTGAAGTTGAGCCGTAGCGTCTCGACGAGGCCGGAAATAATTTCCGCCTCCGTGAAGCCCTGCCCGCCTTCTATTCGCTGACGAACGTCGATCGCGTTGTCTTCGGCCCAGCGGCATAACGGTACAAGCTCTGACAAAACCCGGCTTTGAGTCGTTGGAGCTTGCGACCTGCGTCCAAACAACCACTCATTCGCATCCGGAATGGGCAATCCATCCTTGTCCACCAGCATGGGCATCTCATGACCAGCCGGATGAATGATCGAAACAATGCGCATGCGCTGCCCTCCTGGAGCTAACTTTACACAGGAAGATGCAACTTTTTTATCGCGCACCGTAAAACAAAAAAAGCCGCTCCATCTTTACACATGGAGACGGCTTATTTTTTCGCAAATAGCTTGTATTTATTGCAGTAAAGACTGCTCAATAGAGCTAGTTAATTTTACAGTCCTTAGTTTATACCTTTTAGAAAGGGATGTCGTCGTCGTCGAAACCGGTGTCGCCGAAGTCGGCCGGTTGGCTCTGCGCCTGACGCTGCGGCTCGCGACGCTGGGCCGGCTGCTGACGACTGCCGCGGTCACCGCCGCTGCCGCTGCTACGCTCGTAACCGCCGCCACCGCCACCTCCGCCGCTATCACCACGCCCGCCGAGCATCTGCATCTCATCGGCGATGATGTCGGTGTAATAGCGCTTCTGGCCGTCGTCACCGGTGTGCTCGCTGTAGGTGATGCGGCCTTCCACGTAGACCTGCGAGCCCTTGCGCAGATACTCGCCGGCGATTTCGCCCAGCTTGCCGAAGAAGGTCACGCGGTGCCATTCGGTCTTTTCCTGCTGGTTGCCGTCGCGATCCTTGCGGGCGTAGGTCGTCGCCAGGCTGGCCTTGGTGACGGCCATGCCGCCTTGCGTGTATTTCGTTTCCGGGTCGTTGCCGAGGTTGCCGACCAGAATCACCTTGTTGATGCCACGTGCCATGTCCAATCCTTTCCGGGTGTGATTCGTATTGAATGCCGGCAGCAGAAATGCGGCCGACAGGGCTATTGGACCCCAACCCGGCGCCCCGCGCCAGCACCGGATGACTGAAACGAATGTCAGGAAAAGCCGGTCGCGGCATCGCGGCCCTTATAATTCCTCGAACTTTCGGCCCCCGCCTCGCATGACACCTGCCCGACCCGACCTTCCGGCCATCCAGCAACTGGCCGCCGCCGACATGGCCGCCGTGGATGCCCTGATCCGCCGCCGCCTCGCTTCGGACGTGGTGCTGATCAACCAGGTGTCCGAATACATCATCGGCGCGGGTGGCAAGCGCCTGCGCCCGATGCTGCTGCTGCTCGCCGCGCGCGCACTGGGCCGCGTGGCCGAGGACGCGCACCAGATGGCCGCCGTCATCGAGTTCATCCACACCGCCACCCTGCTGCACGACGACGTGGTCGACGAGTCCGACCTGCGCCGCGGCCGCCGCACCGCCAACGCCGTGTGGGGCAACGCCGCAAGCGTGCTGGTCGGCGACTTCCTGTATTCGCGCAGTTTCCAGCTGATGGTGGAGCTGGAACGCCCCGAGGTCATGCGCATCCTCGCCGACACCACCAACCAGATCGCCGAGGGCGAGGTATTGCAGCTGCTGCACGTGCGCAACCCCGATACCGACGAGACCGCCTACCTGCGCGTGATCGAGCGCAAGACCGCAATCCTGTTCGCAGCGGCCACCCGTCTGGCCGCGCTGTTGGCCAATGCGGATGCACAGACGCAGGACCAGCTGCACGATTACGGCCTGAACCTCGGCTACGCGTTCCAGATCGCCGACGACGTGCTTGATTACGCCTCCGACGCGACGACGCTCGGCAAGAACCTGGGCGATGATCTTGCCGAAGGCAAGATGACGCTGCCCTTGATCCATGCGATGCAGCACGCCGACCATGCCACCCGCGAGCGCCTGCGTGCGATCGTCGAAACGGGCGATGTCGATGCCTTGCCCGAAGTCATCGCCGCGATCCAGGCGCACGATTCGCTGGGCTATAGCCGCGAACGTGCCCTTGCTTTCGCCGCTCGCGCCGAAGCCGCGCTGGAAGGCCTGCCCGACAACGCGGCCACCGCCGCACTGCACGGCCTCGCCCATTACGCGATCAATCGCGACAAGTGATCCGCATGGATGGCGGCGGCGACATCGATGCCATCATCGCGCTGGAACTGGCCTTGCTTGATCCCGCGACACGACATGATCGCGATTTCCTTGATCGCCACATCAGCGATGATTTCGAGGAAATCGCCGCCAACGGCCGCCGCTTCGGCAAGGACGAGGTACTGGCGCGATTGCCGCAGGAAAGCGGCATCGCCTTCACGGCCAGCGGCTTCCAGTGCCGCTTGATCGCACCCGGTGTTGCCCTGCTGAACTACGACGCTTCGCGCATCGCCCACCGTGAAGAGACCCGTTCACGACGCAGCTCGCTGTGGCGGCATGAAGCAGGCGTCTGGCGGATGTGCTTCCACCAAGGCACGCCGCTGGCCTGACACCGCGTTTCAGCGCAGCAGATATTCGCGCAACGCCACGGCGTTGTTGTGGGCTTCGTCATGGGCGGCGTAGAGCAGGCTGACGCGCCCCTTCTTGGCCCATTCGCGCAGCTCGGCGACGGCGTCGAGGTTCTTGTCCAGCTCGGCGAAGTAGCGCTTGCGGAACTCGCTCCACAACGCGTCGTCATGGTGGAACCAGTCACGCAATTCGGTCGATGGCGCGATGTCCTTGAGCCACGCATCAAGCGCGGCCTCGACCTTGGACACGCCGCGCGGCCACAAGCGATCCACCAGGATGCGCGCGCCATCGGTCTTGCTGGCGGGTTCGTAGATTCGCTTCACCAGGATCTCGTCGGCTTTCATGATCGCCACCTCGCGTTTGCGGATTACCCACGAGGGTAGCCCTACTGCGCAGGTGCGCGCGTGAAGCGCACGATCAGGCGATGCCGAGCCCGCTGATCGCCACGATCCGGTCCGGATCGAAACCGCCCAGTTCCGCAAAATGCTTGCCGCGCACAACGTAGTCTTTGTACGCGCCAAAACTGGGGGCGCCCGGCGAAAGCAGCACCACGCCCTCGTCCGCCAGCGCTTTTTTCGCAAGCGCAGTGGCTTCGGGCAAATCCGATGCCGCAAGCAGCTTGAAGCCCGACTGCCGCTCGATCGGCGCCAACAGCTCGTGGATACGCGGGCCGTTCGCGCCCATGGTGATGATGGCATGCGGGGCGCGGGTGCGCATCGCCTCACCGAATTCCGTCCAGTCCAGGCCGCGGTCATGGCCACCGACCAGGAGCGCTACCTTGCGGCCTGCAAAGACATCCAGCGCCGCGAGCGAGGCATGCGGCGTGGTGCTGATCGAATCATTGACCCAGGTGATGCCCTCGTGCGTGCCGAGTATCTGCAGCCGATTGGGCAGCGGCTGGAAACTCTCCGCATGGTGCGCGAGGCCCATTGCATCGAACCCCAGCATTTCCAGTGTCAGCAACACGCCGCACAGGTTGCCGCGGTTGTGCATGCCCGGCAACGGCAACGCGCGCGTGTCCAGCACCTTGATCTCGCCGCGATAGATGAAGTCGCCGCGTTGGTGCCAGCCACCTCCAAAGTTGAACCAGCGCACGCGCGAGTCCGGCAAGACGAGCTGTGACAGGACGCGGTCACCGGCATTGAGCGCGGCCATCGCCGGTCGCGCCTGGGTGAACAATGACAACTTGTCGTCGACGTACTGCTGCTGGCTGCCGTGCCAGTCCAGGTGCTCGGGATAGATGTTGGTGGCGAGGGCCAGGCTGGGGCGCACACCGCTTTCGGCGACATCGCGGGTCTGGTAACTGGACAGCTCGATCACCCACTCGTCCGCGTCGGCGTCCAGCAACTCCAGCAGCGGCAGGCCGATGTTGCCCGCCAGCGCGGTGCGCCGTCCCGCCGCGCGCAGCATGTGGGCGAGCAGCGCGCTCGTCGTGCTCTTGCCCTTGGTCCCGGTGACGCACAACGTGCGCGCGTTCTCGCCGCGTTCGCCGAACCACAGGCCGGTGCCACCGATGAATATCGTGCCCCGTTCGGCGGCGATGCGCGCCATTTCGCCATACGGACTGATGCCCGGCGACTTCACCACCACGTCGAAGGAAGCAAGGCGCTCGGCGGTGACCGAGGTGTCGAACGACAGCAGCGGGTCGCGCAGCTTGCGTGCATCGTCCGATTCCTCGGACGTGCACAGGATCGTCAACGCCTGCGCCGGCAGGCGCTTGCGCAGCGCGTAGTAGGCGGCGCGGCCTTCGCGGCCCCAACCCCACAGCGCGACGTGGCGACCCTCAAGCTGCGAAATGCGCACGCAGGCGTTCCCACAAATCGGCGGGGATGCGGTGCTCGTCGTCGATGTCCATCAAGGCATCGATCGAGAGATCGGCGGTATCCAGTTGCGGCGCGACCTCACGGCTGAAACGTCGCACCACGACATCCTCCTGCCACTCCGGGCGCGCGGCCAAGGCCGTCATCGCGGCGCGTGATTCGCGCCCCTCGCCCACGCATTCGAAGGGCTTGTGGTCGCGGAATTCGAGCAGGGCGTCGAAGCCCGGCACCTGGCTTTCCTCATCCAGCAGGTTGCGACCGAAGATGCCGACCAACCGCGGCTTGGGCATGAACGGCGCCAGCGCGAGGAACACGAAATGACATTTCGGGCACACGCCGCACCAGCGATTCACAGGACGTTCGCCCAGGATGTGGAAGTTGCGGTTGCAACTGGAGAAATGCGCGTCGTAATGCGTGGTCTTGGTGAACTGGCGGGCGACGGCCAGCTCGCTCATCGGGCGCAGCAGCGAGTAGTAGTGCAGGTCGGCGGCGATGCGATGCGCGACGTACTCGCCGAAGTCGTGCTCGAACGCCCAGCCTTTCGACCACTGGTGGTTCACCTCGCCGGTGCCTTCGATCAGGCTGCCATAGCTGGCCGATCGCTCGTTCGAGAACACGACCTGATCGGCATCGACCAGCAGCGCCGCCAGCACCATGATCGCGGAATTGATCGCCGTGACCGGAATGTGGCCATTCCATGCGCCCTGACGGTTGTATTCAAACAGCTCCGGGGCTAGCTGGCGCTGGATGTTGAGGGTCGGCAAGCCCGTGCGTTCGGCGCAGGCCCGGATCAGCTGCGAACCGCCGATCCACGTCACCGTCTGCGCGACATCCACGCCGCGCAGCGCCTCGATCGACACCAACGAATCCTTGCCGCCGCCGATCGCGGTCAGCGCGTGGCGTCGCAGGCCCAATGCCGGTGCATCGCCGTCCACCGCATTGCCATGCGGGAAACGGATGTGGCCATCGAGGTCCAGGCCATTGCGATAGGCGAACTCGCCGAGGCCATGGCGATAGATCTCGTCCAGCAGCGCGGCGGTATCGGGATCGAGCGTCGTGTAATCGACACGGATGTCCTTCGGCACCGCAGCCTTGTAATAACTGACGCCGGCAATCAGGTGCAGCAAGGTCAACGCATGGCCGACCGCCACCGCGCGCGGGCCCTCCAGTGCGAACGGCGCACCGGGGATGGTGACGGTTTCCACCAGCTCGGGGCCGTCATCGAATGCATATACCAGCCGCGCGATGCCGGTGTCGGCATCGAATTCGCGACGAACGAAATGGAAGGAACGGATCGCGTCGCGATCGAACATCGTCATGCCCTGTACTCCGATGCACGCATCATGCGCGCGAGAAAACGCCTGCATCCCAGCCATGCCAGGAAGTATGCCGGCAACCCCCACACCATGGCCGAGCCGACCGCGGCGAGCATCAGGAGGATGCCGATCCCTGCATCGATGTCGATGCCGCCGACATCGACGCCCACATCGACCCGACCCATCGATTGCATCAGGAAGATGGTGACGCCGAGCAGCGCAGGCAAGATCCACAGCAGGTGCAGGACGATCCACGCCGCCATTCGCGTGGCCGGCCAGCCGCTATCCACGCCGCCGGCGCGGTGCCAGCCTTGCAGCGTCAAGGCCGTGGCCAGACTGCCCGCCAACGCGCCAGGCAGGACCAGCAGCGGCGCGGCGTGGGTGACATCGCGCTGCCCCGCCCATGCCGCCAGCGCGCCAAGGCCGGGTGCCAGCAACGCGCCAACACCGGCCGCCTGCAGCAACAGGAGCGTGTCAGCCTTCATCAGCCGACCCATCCAGCACATCCTCTTCGGGCAGCGCGCGCAGGTTGTATTCGCTGGCCATGCTGTAGCCGTAGGCGCCTGCGTCGGCGATCAGCATCACGTCACCCTCGGCGGTCGCCGCCGGCAGGCTGCGCGCATGCCCGAACACGTCGCTGCTTTCGCAGATCGGGCCGACCACGTCGAAGTCGCGCTCGGCAGTGTCGTCCAGGCGCGAGAGATTGCGGATGTCGTGCCAGGCGTCGTACAGCGCGGGACGGATCAGCGTGTTCATGCCGGCATCCAGGCCGACGCGACGCACGCCATCCTTTTCCACCACCTGGGTGGCCCGGGCCAGCACCACGCCGCATTGGGCGACGAGGAAGCGGCCGGGCTCGATCGCGATCGCGTAACGCGGGAATGCCGCCTTGACCTCCGCCAATGCCTTGGACCAGCCAGCGAGATCGAACTCGCCATCGTCCGGCAGATAGGGAATCGGCAAGCCTCCACCGATATCGAGTGTCTCGACGGTGCCGATGCCATCGGCCAGGGTGGCGAGTTCGGCATGCACGCCGGCCCAGTGCGCAGGAGATTCGATGCCGCTGCCGAGGTGCGCATGCAGGCCGGTCACGCGCACATCGATCGCGCGCGCGGCGGCGAGGAACTCCTCCAGACGCGAAAGCGGCAGGCCGAACTTCGATTCACTGCCGCCGGTCACCACCTTCGCGTGGTGGCCGTCGCCGCGGCCAAGGTCGATGCGTAGCCAGATGTCACGGCCGCGGAAGACTTCCGGCCAGTTGCGCAGTGCCTCGACGTTGTCCAGGGTGAGCTGCACGCCACGCGCCAGCACCGCTTCGTATTCGCTGCGCGGCGCGAAGCTCGGCGTGAACAGCAGGCGCGAGGGATCGATGCCGGGCACGGACGCGAACACGCGCTCGACTTCCGCGCTCGACACGCACTCCAGGCCAAAGCCGAGCGAGTGCAATTCCTGCAGCAGGCGTGGGTGCGAGTTGGCCTTGATCGCAAAATAGCGACGATCCACCGCGGTGATCGCATTGAGCTTGGCCGCCTGCGCGCGCAGCGTCGGCAGGTGATAGACATAGCGCGGCGTGCCGAACGCGGCGCGCGCGAGCAAGGCGTCGCGATGCGTCCGCCACCATTTCTCGACAGGCATGGGGTTCTCCTCGCAGATGCCGCGCCAGCTGGGACCGAACACGCCGGCTTCGCGCACCGGCATCGCGCCACTGCGGATCAGTTCGGCGTGCAGGCTGGGGATCAGGCCATCGGCATCGGCTTCATCCACCACGAAAGTCAGGTTGAGATCGTTCGACGACTGCGAGATCAGGTGCACGCGCTCCTGCCCGAAGGTGGCCCACACGCCGGAAAGCTTGTGCAGCATCGAACGCATGCCGCGCCCGACCAGCGTGATCGCCGCGCATGGCGCGATCACCTTGACCCGGCACACCTGCGCCAGGTCTTCGGACAGGCGCGAGAGCACGTCGGTGTTCATCAGGTTCTCGCTCGGGTCGAGCGAAACCGTCACATTGGTTTCCGACGAGCCGATCAAGTCGACCGACAGGCCATGCCGGCGGAAACGCTCGAACACATCGGCAAGGAAGCCGACCTGCTGCCACATCCCGATCGATTCCATCGACACCAGCACGATGCCATTGCGACGACTGATCGCCTTCACCCCCGGCACCGTCGCCGCGCTCGCATCGATGCGGGTACCGCCGAGGTCGAGTCGTTCGGTATCGAGGATCGCCATCGGCACGCGCGCGTCGCGGCACGGGCCGATGGAGCGCGGATGCAACACCTTTGCACCGGTGGTGGCGATTTCCTGCGCCTCGGCGTAATCCAGTCGCGCCAGCAGGCGTGCATCCGGCACTTCGCGCGGATTGGCACTGAACATGCCGGGCACGTCGGTCCAGATCTCGACACGCGCGGCATCGAGCAAGGCGCCGAAGTACGCCGCCGAGGTATCCGAGCCGCCGCGACCGAGGATCGCGGTGCCACCGTCCCCGTGCCGGGCGATGAAGCCTTGGGTGATCAGCAGGCGATTGGCCTGGGCATGGAAGCCGTCGCGCCAGGCATCGTCGCTGCTGCGCTGGCAGTTGACCGAGAGTCGCCTCGCCCAATCGCTCTGGTTGGGCATGTCGACCGCGGACAGCCAGTCACGCGCATCGCACCAGCCAAAATCGTGGCCTTGCGCAGCAAGATAGGCCGCGCCGAGCGTGGAAGAGAGCAACTCGCCCTGCGAGAGCACGTCGGCCTGCCAGTCATAGGGGCGATGCGTGGCGCGTTCGTCGTCGACGAGGGCACGCAAGGCCGCCAAACGCGCGCCGAGCACTGCCTCGTCATCCAGCCCCAACTCGCGGGCGAAGGCGCGATGTCGTTGTTCCAGCGCATCGACGCGAGCCCCTGCATCGGCATCGCCCTGCGTGATCGCCTGCAGCTCATTCGTGACGCCCGAGAGCGCGGACACCACCACCAGCACGCGCGCATCGCGGGCACGATCGGCGCCGATGCGACCGATATTGTCCCAGCGGGCGCGGGAGGAAACGCTGGTGCCACCGAACTTCAGCACCACCCAGGGTTCGGCGTGGGGGGAGGACGACATAGAATGTTCGCAGGCCAGGACTGCTGGCGGAATCGACATTCTAATGACAGAACCCACCCGCCGCCTGCGTCCTTACGTGCAGGCCGATGTCTTCGCCGACCGCGCCGGCGCCGGCAATCCCCTCGCCGTGGTGCTGGACGCCGAAGGCCTGTCCGATGACGACATGCAAGCGATCGCGCGCTGGACACGCCTGCCGGAGACGACCTTCGTCCTGCCGCCGGTCGATGAGGGCAGCAGCTATCGCCTGCGCATCTTCAGCCCGCGCCGCGAGGTGCCCTTCGCCGGCCATCCGAGCGTCGGCACCGCGCACGCCGTGCTGGAAGCGGGCCTTGCCACGCCCTGCGACGGCTTCCTGGTGCAGGACGGCATCGCCGGCAAGCTGCCGCTGCGCGTGCACGGCGAAGGCGCACATCGCACCATCGCGGTGCGCACGCCACCCTCCAGATTGCTGGAAACCGCCTCGCCCGACGACACGCGCCTGCTCGATGCCCTCGCTGGCCTGCCGCTCGGCGAATTGCCGCCCGCGTTGATGGAGGGCGGCCGCCGCTGGTGGCTGGTGGAAATGGCCGATGAGGCGTCGCTCCGCAGCGCCACGCCCAACTGGCCCGCCATCTCCGCACTGGCCGAGGCCACCGAGAGCATGGGCGTGTGCGTGTTCGCGCGCAGCGACAACCCGGTCTACTACCTCGCCGTGCGTGCATGGGTGGGCGCACCCGCCGCATTCGAGGATGCCGCATCGGGCGCGGCCAACGCCACGCTGGCGGCATGGCTGGCGCTGCGCGATGCCCTGCCAGGCGCAGGCGGTTTTTACCGCATCAGCCAGGGCCGCGAAGTCGGCCACGACGCGATCATCGAACTCACCGTCGACGACAACGGGGATGTTTGGTCGGGCGGTCGCGTCACCAGCGTGGTGCGCGGCGAACTGGACTGGTCTTGAACCGGTAACGAAGCCACATCGATCCCGCTAAGCAAGAAGGGCGCCCCGAGGCGCCCTTCCTTGTTCACGGCACTGCGAAAACGATCACTGCGGGGTGACATCCACCCGCACGCGCACGCGCTGGCCGGGGTCGTAGTTCATCCGCGAGGTGTAGCGGCGGCCGTTGTACTCGTAGGTGACGTCATACGCGTCCTGTGCATTGCCGTAGCGGGCATTGCCGTAGCCGCCGTTGACCGGCACCGGGTCGCAGACGGTGACTTGGCCCTGGCGACGCTGGCGCTGGGTCTGGTCGTAGATGCTGCCGCCGACCTGCCCGCCGACCATCGAGCCAATGGCCGATGTCGCATAACGTGCGGAACCGCCACCGACCTGGCTGCCGAGTACCGCACCAACCACGCCGCCGACCACGGTCGCAACCGTGCGCCCCGTCTGCGAACCGCCATAGCCGCCGTACCCGTTGTTGCCGTAATAGCCATCGTTGCGGTAGCCGTCGGGATATTGCGTGTTGCCGTAGCGATCCACGTAGCCATCGTTGCGGGTGTAGCAGCGCTGACCCTGCGAGCCATAGCTGCTCGATCCGTACCCGTTGTTGGCCGCGTAGCCGCCACCGGACACGCGCACCACGTTGATCACCCGCGCGTACTCGTACTGCGCGTTCTGGCCATAGCCATCGTCGTAGGTCGATTGGCCCGGGTTGTACTGCGGCTGGCCGGACAGGCTCTGCGCGGACGCGGTACCGACCGTGGCCGCCATGCCCAGTGCGATGAGGGAAAGGGAAAGATGCTTCATGGCTCGACGCTCCCCCGCCAAGGAAATGGGCGGATGACACCACCTTGCGCATCAACAGGTAAAGGCGTGCTGAATCCGGCTGGTGCGCGTCTCGTCTGTTGCCGCGCATTCACCCCCCCCCCCGCAATCCCGTGGAATTCGCACCCATCCAATACCGGGCGTATGCTGGAGCGACCGCCATGACCGCCCGCCGAGCGCCACGCTCGAGGGTCGCGCTCCGAGTCGCGGACGACCATGACGTCCCAGTCACCTCGCACCGAAGGAGACGGACGCATGTCCTACAGCACCGACACCCTCCGCAACATCGCGCTCGCAGGCCATCCTGGCGCCGGCAAAACAAGTCTCTTCGAAGCCCTGCTGCATGCCGGCGGCACCGTCCAGACGGCAGGCAGCATCGAACGCGGCACCACGGTCTCCGACTTCGATCCCATCGAGAAAGAACGCGGCCACTCCATCGACACCGCCATCGCCAGCACCGACCATGCCGGCATCCATCTCAACTTGATCGACACGCCCGGCTATCCCGAATTCCGCGGCCCCGCGCTGTCGGCGCTCGCGGCGGTCGAGACCGTCGTAGTGGTGGTCGATGCCGATTCCGGGGTCGAATACGGCACCCGGCGAATGATGGAACACGCCAAGTCGCGCGGGTTGTGTCGCGCCATCGTCGTCAACAAGATCGATCATGAAAGCAATGACCTGACCGCCCTGATGGACGCGCTGCGCGAGACCTTCGGCCCCGAGGTACTGCCGCTCAATCTGCCGGCAGAGGGCGGCGCCAAGGTGATCGACTGTTTCGGCAACCGCGAAGGCGAGAGCGATCTCGGGCCGGTCGCGGACTGGCACCAGCGCATCCTCGACCAGGTTGTCGAGGTCAACGAGAAGGTGATGGATCGCTATCTGGATCTCGGCGAAGGTGGCCTGTCTGGCGAGGAGCTGCACGATGCGTTCGAGCAGTGCCTGCGCGAAGGCCATCTGGTCCCGGTGTGTTTCGTCTCCGCGCGCACCGGCACCGGCGTGCGCGAACTGCTCGACATCGCCGAGCGCCTGTTCCCGAATCCGTCCGAGGCCAATCCGCCGGAATTCATCAAGGGCATCGGCGATGCCGCATCGATCCTCAATCCCCGGCCCGACCCCGGCGCGCACGTCATCGCTGACGTGTTCAAGATCGTGCACGACCCGTTCGTCGGCAAGCTGGCGGTGTTCCGCGTCTATCAGGGCACGGTGCGGCCGGACAGCCAGCTGTTCGTCGATGACGGGCGCAAGCCGTTCAAGGTCGGCCATCTCTACAAGATGAAGGGGAAGGAGCACCTCGAGGTGACGCAGGCGATCCCGGGCGACATCGCCGCCATCGCCAAGATCGACGACCTGCATTTCGATGCCGTGCTGCACGACTCGCACGACGAGGACCACATCCACTTGATGCCGCTGGAGTTCCCCAAGCCGATGTTCGGGCTGGCGGTGGAGCCGGCCAGCAAGGGGCAGGAGCAGAAGCTCGCCAATGCGCTGATCAAATTGGCCGAGGAAGATCCCGCCTTCGCCGTCGAGCACAACGACGAGACTCACGAGACCGTGATCCGTGGCCTGTCCGACCTGCACCTGCGCCTGCAACTACAGCGCCTGAAGGATCGCTTCGGCGTGGATGTCGCGACACGGCCACCACGCATCGCGTACCGGGAAACCGTGCGCCAGCAGGCCGAGGGGCATCATCGCCACAAGAAGCAGACCGGCGGTGCCGGCCAGTTCGGCGAGGTGTTCCTGCGGGTGGAGCCGCTGCCGCGCGGCAAGGGTTTCGAGTTCATCGATGCGGTGAAAGGCGGCGTCATCCCCGGGCAGTTCCTGCCGGCGGTGGAGAAAGGCGTGCGCCAGGTGATGGCGGCGGGCGCGGTGGCCGGCTACCCGATGCAGGATGTGCGGGTGACCGTGTATGACGGCAAGCACCATCCGGTCGACAGCAAGGAGGTCGCATTCGTCGCCGCCGGCAAGCGCGCGTTCCTGGATGCGATCGCCAAGGCCGATGCACAGGTACTGGAGCCGATCGTCGAACTGGAGGTCAGCGCACCCGAGGCGCACATGGGCGACATCAGCGGCGGTCTTGCGGCCAAGCGTGCGCGCATCCACGGCACCGACAGCACGCGCGGCGGCGAAATCGTGGTCAAGGCGCAAGTGCCGCTGTCGGAGCTGGAAGGCTATGCGACCGAGCTCAAGTCAGCGACCGCGGGACGTGGCCGTTACGCACTGGATTTCAGCCATTACGAGCCGGTGCCGCCGCAAGTACAGCAGCGCCTGGTCGAGTCGTGGCGCCCCCATCACGAGGAAGACTGATCCGCGCGTTTGCCCGATGGCAAAAAAACCGGCAAAAAACGCCCTCAAACCCCTTGGCGCGACGCTTTTATTGCAATACATTGAGCTGCCGGCATCGACCGCGCACCATTCCATTCGACGAGGAACTCGAAACCCATGGCCACGAAGAAAGCCGCCAAGAAGCCTGCCAAGGCGCCCGCGAAAGCCGCTCCCAAGGCGATGAAGCCGATCAAGGAGTCGCTGAGCAAGTCTGCTCTGGTCGCCCACATCTCCGAGTACACGGACCTTGCTGCCAAGGACGTGCGCAGCGTGCTGGCTGCTTTGGAAAACACCGTGCACGCTTCGGTGAGCAAGAAGGGCGCTGGCTCCTTCACCATGCCGGGCCTGTTCAAGATCACTGCCGTCGAAGTGCCGGCCCGTCCGGCGCGCAAGGGCATCAACCCGTTCACCAAGGAAGAGGTCACGTTCAAGGCCCGTCCGAAGTCGGTGAAGGTCAAGGTCCGTCCGCTGAAGAAGCTGAAGGACTCCGCTGCCTGATCAATCCGCGCGGCAACGCGCGATCGGCAAGCACCAGGCCGGGACCCTCGCGGGTTCCGGCTTTTTTCATGGGTGGATGTTTCCTGCGCGACTTCGGATTCGCTTCACTTGCAGCGCACAAGCCAGCGGCAGGATGAAGCGGCATCCATCGGGAATCATCCATGTCGCGCACGTCGTCCCTCGTCTTGCCCCTCGCTCGCTGGACCCTGGTGATGCTCGCAATCGCGCTGGCCGGCTACTGGACGTGGCGGCAGCCTTGGATGCAGGCCAGCGCGGAAGCCTGGCGCCTGGCGCGCCTGCCCGCGCCCACCGCGCTGCCGGTGCCGGTCGAGGGCGTGCGTGCGCGCCACATCGCAGACACCTGGGGCGGCGCCCGCAGCGGCGGCCGCAAGCACCAGGGCGTGGACATCTTCGCCAAGCGCGGCACGCCAGTGCACAGCGCCACTCACGGCGTGGTGATCGGCGTCAAAGACTACGGCCTCGGCGGCAAGCAGGTCTGGGTGATCGGCCCGGGCGGCGAGCGCCATTACTACGCGCACCTGGACGACTTCGCGCCGGGCATCGCGCGCTTCGACCGGGTCCAGCCGGGCACGCTGCTGGGCCATGTCGGCGACACCGGCAATGCGCGTGGCACGCCGCCGCACCTGCATTACGGGATCTATGCGATGTCGGGTGCGTACAACCCGTGGCCGTTGTTGCAGGCCGGTGATCGAACTGGCTCCGCCGTGCGCCCCGTGCGCCGCTGAACTGCAACGGCGTGCCCGATATCCGCATCGTTCCCGTTGTGTTGGGCCGGCCCGGGTTAGCATCGCGCCATGCCCCGGGAGAACCCCATGGACAAGCGATTCTGGATTTGCGGCGTGGTGGTGAGCATCGCCGCGATGGTGCTCGACTTCATCATCCACGGCCTCCTGTTGCAGGCCGATTACACGGCGCTGGTGCCTTCCGGCTTCGTGCGCGGGCCCGAGGCCGGCGCGCGTTACCTGCCGTGGTTGCTGCTGGCGCATGTCGGCATCGGCTTCGGCCTGACCGCCCTGTATCGCGCCTTCCATCCTTCTCCCACCAGCGACGCGCGACAGGGCCTGCGTTTCGGCGCACTGATGTCGCTGGCCGCGACCATTCCGGGCTACCTCGTCTACTTCGCCGTGCAGCCGTGGCCGGCGTCGCTGGTGCTGAAGCAGATCGTGTTTTCCACCATCGCGATGCTGCTGCTGGGCCTGCTGCTGGCCTGGTTGCAACCGCGCCGCCGCGTGCTTTGATCACAAGGATGATCGCTTGGACATGAAACGCTTCGGCAGCCTCGTCGCCACCCTGCTTTCCGGCATGCTGCTCGTCGCTTGTGGCGGCGATCGCAGTGCCTCCGGCAAATCGGCAGGGGCCGAGGGCGACGCCTCCGGCCTGCCGACGCCAACAGCCCAAGGCGGCTCGATCACCGGCATGCCCGACCCCCGGCCCGGCGGCAACCTGCAAGCCGATGCCAGCATCGAACCCGGCACCCTGCCCGACCCGATGACCGAAAACGACACCGAAAACGCCGATGCCGTCGCCGCCAGCGAACCCAGTCCAGACGCCGCCGTGCAGGTCATCCGCGACTACTACACGGCGATCAACCTGCGCGACCCCGCGCGCGCCTACGCACTGTGGCGCGGCCAGGGCCAGGCGAGTGGCATGAGCGCGGAGCAATTCGCCCAAGACCTTGCCACGACCAGCGGCGTTTCAGTGGAGATCGGGCAACCGGGCGCGGTGGATGCAGGCGCCGGACAGCGCCACGTCAGCGTCCCGGTGTCGCTGATCGTGCGCAAGAGCGACGGCGGCGAGCAGCGCTATCGCGGCCAGTACGTGTTGCAACGCACGGTGATGGATGGCGCCAGCGACGACCAGCGCGCGTGGCGGATCGCCTCGGCGCAGTTGACCGCATCGCCTTGAATGCGCCTGGCCGAAGGCGACAGCTGTCGGCCTAGCGCTTCTTCTTGGCTTTCGGCTTGCGCTTGGGTTGCAGCATCGTGCCGGTGCACTTGGGCGATCCGCAGTGGCATCCCCACAACTTCTTCAATGCAGGCGTGTGCGGTTCGTCCAGCACGATGCCGTAGTTGTACGAGAGCTCCTCGCCCGGCTTGATGTCGCGGATGGCCTCGATGTAGACCTTGTCCTTGTGCGACTTGCCCTTGCTGTTTTCCTCCAGCACGGCCTCGGCATTGGGATCGCAGCTGTAGTTGATCCAGCGCGCGATGTTGCCGTCCACGTTGGCATCGATCACGTAGTCATCGTTGAGCGTGAACAGGAAGGTATGACCGTCCTCGTCAATGGCGCCGTATTCGGCATCGACTTCCTCATGGGTGCGCAGCTTGCCCTTGTAGCGGACGATGCGCTCGCCCTTGGCGATCGGCTCGATGGCGAACACGCCGTTGCCGTGGATGCTGGACTGGCGTCGTTCGATCTTGTGTTTGCTGGTCTTGGGCATGCGGGTTTCCTTGCAGGACTTGCATTGTGCCGAGTTGCAGCCTTTCATGCCATGCATCGCGCTGAAGGCGCGGACCGCCATCGTCAACCCTTCGCCGCAGCGCACGTTGTATCAGCAAGCCCCACGGACTGCCCGACATGCGCCTGCCATCCATCGCCATCGCCACGGCCGTTGCCTTCACCGTTCTCGTCAGCCCCGGGCATGCGCAACAGCGCTTGCGCCAGCTGGTCGAACAACGCCGCGAATCGCGGGAGACCGCCACCCTGCCCGCCGCCATCCGCGTCGAACGCGACATCGCCTACGGTCGTCACGCGGAACAACACTACGACGTCTACCTGCCAGCGCAGGCGAAACCTGATGCACCGATCCTGGTCATGGTTCACGGCGGCGGCTGGCGCAGGGGCGACAAGGCCAGTCCCGGTGTCGTGGGCGACAAGGTCGCGTATTGGCTGGGCCAGGGCTTCGTGTTCGTTTCAGTCAATTACCGCCTCCTACCGGATGCCGATCCGCTCCTGCAAGCGCGCGACGTGGCCACCGCGCTGGCCTCGGTGCAGGCGCGTGCGCCGCAATGGCGGGCGGATCCCAACCGGATCGTCTTGATGGGTCATTCGGCCGGTGCGCACCTGGTCACCCTGCTTGGCGCGTCACCCTCGCTGCTGCGACAAGCCGGCGCATCAGCGCCACGCGGCGTGATCGCCCTCGACAGCGCCGCGATGGACGTACCCGAATTGATGAACAAACCGAGGTTGCCGGATCTTTACCGCAATGCCTTCGGCACCGATCCGCGATATTGGGTATCGGCATCGCCCTACCACCAACTGGGGCCGGCCTCGTTGCCGATGCTGGTGATCTGCTCGAGCCAGCGGGCGGACGCCTGCCCGCAGGGCCGGGCGCTGGCGAAAAAAGCCCGCGGCCTTGGCGTGCCGATCGAGGTGCTGCCGCAGGACCTGGCCCATGGCGACATCAACAAGCAACTGGGCAAGCCCTCGGCCTATACCCGCGCCGTCTCGGCCTGGATCGACCGTCTGGCGGAGTGAAATCCCCCCGCTTGGCCGGCGCGGCTTGAAATAGTACAATTCCGGTACGTTTTATTGGCCCGCCATCGCAAGCCATGCTTCGCGTCACCAAACTCACCGACTACGCCACGCTCGTCATGACCGTGCTCGCCACCACGCCCGCCGTGGTGTTGAGCGCAGCTGAGCTGGCCGAACGCGCCGGCATCGAACTGCCGACCGCCGCCAAGGTGCTCAAGCCCTTGGCGCAGGCCGGCCTGGTCGAAGGTTTCCGCGGCGCCAATGGCGGCTACCGCCTGGCCCGCGACGCGCGCGAGATCACCCTGGCCGACATCGTCGAGGCGATGGAAGGCCCGCTGGCGATGACCGAATGCAGCATCCATGAAGGCCAGTGCGGCATCGAGGAGTCCTGCAACGTGCGCGGCAACTGGCAGCGCGTCAACGACGTGATCGCGCGCGCCCTGCGCGACATCAGCCTGCACGACATGGCGCATGGCGATGTCGCCGCACCATCGACCAAACGCATCCCCGTCCGCTTGGCCCTTGCCTGAGCATGACCATGAACACACAGACGCCCCTTGCCGAAACCCCGCAGCAGAACGCCGACATCCATGCGCGGCTGGGTCGCAGCTACGACGCCGGCTTCGTCACCGACATCGAAAGCGACAGCCTGCCGCCTGGCCTCAACGAAGACATCATCCGCGCGCTCTCGGCCAAGAAGGACGAGCCCGAATGGATGACCGAGTGGCGACTGGCCGCCTATCGTCACTGGCTGACCATGCCGATGCCCGAGTGGGCCAAGCTCGACATCGCGCCGATCGATTTCCAGGCGCTCTCGTACTACAGCGCGCCGAAGGCCAAGTACAAGTCGCTGGACGAAGTGCCGCAGGAGCTGCTGGACACCTACGACAAGCTGGGCGTGCCGCTGCACGAGCGCGCCAAGCTGGCGGGCGTCGCGGTGGATGCGGTGTTCGACTCGGTCTCGGTCGGCACCACCTTCCGCAAGGAACTCGCCGAGAAAGGCATCATCTTCTGTTCGATGTCGGAAGCCATCAAGGAACATCCGGACCTCGTCAAGCAATACCTCGGCAGCGTGGTGCCGGTTGGCGACAACTACTTCGCCGCACTCAATTCCGCCGTGTTCTCCGACGGCAGCTTCGTCTTCATCCCGAAGGGCGTGCGCAGCCCGATGGAGCTGTCGACCTATTTCCGCATCAACGCCGGACACACGGGCCAGTTCGAACGCACGCTGATCATCTGTGAAGAGAAAGGCTACGTGTCGTACCTGGAAGGCTGCACCGCGCCGATGCGCGACGAGAACCAGTTGCACGCCGCGGTGGTGGAGCTGGTCACGCTGGAAGACGCCGAGATCAAGTACTCGACCGTGCAGAACTGGTATCCGGGCGACGAGAACGGCGTCGGCGGCATCTACAACTTCGTCACCAAGCGCGCCGAGTGCCGCGGTGCACGCAGCAAGGTGGTATGGACGCAGGTCGAGACCGGCAGCGCCGTCACCTGGAAGTACCCAAGCTGCGTACTCTTGGGCGATGACAGCGTGGGCGAGTTCCATTCGGTCGCGCTGACCCATCACCGCCAGCAGGCCGACACCGGCACCAAGATGATCCACGTCGGCAAACGCACCAAGTCGAAGATCGTGTCGAAGGGCATCAGCGCGGGGCGCGGGCAGAACACCTATCGCGGATTGGTCAAAGTGGAACGCGGTGCGGAGCACGCGCGCAACCACACCCAGTGCGACAGCCTGTTGATCGGCAAGAAGTGTGGCGCTCACACCTTCCCCTACATCGAGGTGAAGCGCAGCGACGCGACCGTCGAGCACGAGGCGACCACCAGCAAGATCAGCGACGACCAATTGTTCTACTGCCGCTCGCGCGGGATCGGCGAGGAAGACGCGGTGTCGATGATCGTCGACGGCTTCTGCAAGCAGGTCTTCCGTGAGCTGCCGATGGAGTTCGCGGTGGAAGCGAAGAAGCTTTTGGAAGTCTCGCTGGAAGGCGCGGTGGGATGAAGCCCTGGCTGCCCTCGCTAGCACTGTTGTTGACTGCATCGGCTGCGGCTGTACTGGCTGCGCCTGACATCGCACCACGCCCAGGCTCGGTCGCGGCGCTGAGCAACATGCCGATGGCACGCGCTGCGCATTCGGCGTCCTTGTTGAAGGATGGCCGCGTGTTGATTGCCGGCGGTTGCATCGCCACCGGCTGCGAAGAAGGCATCACGAACACTGCATTACTGTTCAACCCCAAGACCGAGCGGTTCAGTTCAACAGGCAGCCTGCGAGAGGCGCGTGTTGGCCACCGCGAAGTGCCGCTATTGGATGGCTCGATCCTGATCATCGGCGGCTGGGCACGTGATGGTGCGACAGCCAACATCGAACGCTTCGATCCGGCAACCGGCCGCTTCAGCATTCACGGCCAATTGCTCGAAGCGCGCGATGGTTTCAGCGCCACGCCCCTTCGCGACGGCACCATCTTGATCGCGGGCGGATACGCCGGTGCAATGCAGCGCAAGGCAAGCGCCGAGATTTACGACCCGCGCACCCGGCGCTCCACCGCGATCAACGACATGGATTCGCCACGAATGGCCCATACCGCGACGTTGCTGCCAGATGGTCGCGTACTGATCGCAGGCGGTTCAAGTCGACGCGGCAGTCTAAGCGACACCATCGAAATATTCGATCCGGCCACGCGCACCTTTTCCAATGCCGGAAGACTGCACCGTGCGCGCCATAAACATGCCGCGATCCGCATCGGCGACGACGTGCTGATCATCGGCGGCGCAGGCGTGGATGAGTACACCGCGCAGTTCAGCGACACCGAACTTTGGCGCAATGATTCCAAGCGGACGCAACCCGGCCCCAGCATGGGCGATGGCCGTTACAAGTTCCTCGACAGCGTCGTGGCACTGGGCGATGGCACGGCCTTGGTCGCCGGTAGTGGCCGCGTGCCTGAGCGCTTGCGCACATCCAGCATGAAATTCGAACCCGTTCGCGGCGATCTTGGCAGCGAATTTTCCTTCACCACCGCCACACGCCTGACCGATGGCCGTGTCCTGCTCGTCGGGGGTTACGACCCGCATGTGCAAGTCACCCGCAAGGCTTGGCTGTTCAACCCCTGAAGTCATAGACCGATGCTCAAGATCGACAACCTCCACGTCCGCGCCGGCGAGCGCGACATCCTCAAAGGCCTCTCGCTCACCGTGAACCCGGGCGAAGTGCACGCCATCATGGGGCCGAACGGCGCGGGCAAGTCCACCCTCGGCAACGTGCTGGCGGGCCGCGACGGCTATGACATCACCGAAGGCAGCGTGAGCTTCGATGGCAAGGACCTGTTGACGCAGGCACCCGAAGAGCGCGCGGCGGACGGCGTGTTTCTCGCTTTCCAATACCCGGTCGAAATCCCGGGTGTGAACAACACCTACTTCCTGCGCAGCGCGCTCAACGCGCAACGCAAGGCGCGCGGTGAGCCGGAGCTCGACTCCGTGCAGTTCCTTAAACTGGTGCGCGAGAAGATCAAGGTGCTGCACCTGCCCGACACCCTACTCAATCGTGGCGTGAACGAAGGGTTCTCCGGCGGCGAGAAGAAGCGCAACGAAATCTTTCAGCTCGCAGTGCTAGAGCCCAAGCTAGCGATCTTGGACGAAACCGACTCCGGCCTCGACATCGATGCACTGAAAGCGGTCGCCGATGGCGTCAACGCGCTGCGCTCGCCCGACCGTGCGTTCCTCGTCATCACCCACTACCAGCGCCTGCTCGATTACATCAAGCCCGATGTCGTGCACGTGCTGGCCGATGGTCGCATCGTCGAAAGCGGTGGTCCGGAGCTGGCGCTGAAACTGGAAGAGCACGGCTATGCCTGGGTGAAGGACCGCATCGCCCCAGAGGCCGCGTGAGATGAGCGCCCTGCTCGACTCCCTGCTTGCCGGCCACGACGACGCGGCATCCCGCGCCATTCTCGATATCGGCCTGCCCGGCCCACGCTCGGAAGCGTGGAAATACACGCCGCTGCGTGCGTTCGAACGCCGCACGTTTTCGCCCGCGCGCGTCATCGAAGCCGATACCGGCTGGCTCGCCGGCATTCCCGCACCGCGCATCGTCTTCGTCAACGGCTTTTTCGATGCTGCCTTGTCAGACATCGATGCATTGCCGCCCGGCCTCGACATCACCCATGGCCGCGACCGCACGAGCGCCGTCGAAATCGAGACCGATGCCAACGCCTGGCATCCCGCGGGCGATGACGTCTTCGCCAACCTCAACGCGGAACTGGCGAAAGATGGCGTGCACGTCAGGGTGGAGGCACCCATCGACATCCCGCTGCACCTGGTCAGCTTGAACCTGCACGACGGCGATGACCGCGCCATCCACCTGCATCACGCCATCACGTTGTCGGCGGATGCTTCGCTGACGTTGGTCGAGCACCAACTGGGCAATGACCAGGCCAACCTCGACAACAGCCGCATCGACATCACGCTGGGCGACCGTGCGCAGCTCAAGCACTTGCGCCTGCAGGATGACGGCCTGCGCGCCAGCCGGTTCCTGCGCACTGACACGACGCTCGCGACCAAGGCCGACTATCGCCGTCTCGACCTTGAACTCGGCGCCGCGCTCTCGCGTCACGAGCTCAACGTCACCCTGGCCGGTGAATCCGCCAGCCTGCATTCGGGTGGCGTGCTGATGGCACATGGCAAGCGGCATCTGGATACGCGCCTCGGCATCGTCCATGCGTCCGGCAATACGCGCAGCGAGCTGCCTTGGCGCGGCCTTGCCGACGGCCGCGCGCGCGCGGTGTTCCATGGCGGCATCCGCATCGATGCGGGCGCCGATGGCAGCGAGGCCAACCTGCAAAATCGCAACCTGCTGCTGTCGGACAACGCCGAGATCGACACCCAACCGGTGCTGGTCATCCACGCCGACGAGGTGCAGGCCGCGCACGGCGCGACCGTGGGCCAGTTGGATGCCAACGCGCTGTTCTACCTGCGTTCGCGTGGCATTCCCGAAGAGGAGGCACGCCGCATCCTGACCGTGGCCTTCTGCCGTGAAGTGTTGGCGATGGTCGAAGACACGAGCTTGCGCGCCGCACTCGAAGCCCGCATTGATCGCGCCCTGGCCCGGATGCAGGACGCATGAGCATCGACACGCCTATCGACTGGGCCGCGATACGCGCCGACTTCCCGCTGCTGACGCGCGAGATCCACGGCAAACCGCTGGTCTATCTCGATTCCGCCAACACCAGCCAGAAACCGGCTGTCGTGATCGAAGCGGTGGACGGCTTCTACCGCCGCCACAACGCCAACGTCAGCCGCGCCGTGCATCAGCTGGGCGCTGAAGCGACCGAACAGTACGAAGCCTCGCGCAAGTCGCTGGCCACGTTCCTGGGCGTCCGCCACGACGAGCTGGTGCTGACCAGCGGCACCACCTTCGCGATCAACCTGGTCGCGTATTCGTGGGCATTGCCGCGCCTGAAGGCGAGCGACGTCATCCTGCTCTCACGTATGGAGCACCACGCCAACATCGTGCCCTGGCAGCTGATCGCCCAGCGCACCGGCGCGACGATCCGCGTCGCCGAACTGCTGCCTGACGGCAGCCTGGACCTGGACGGCCTGTGGGCCTTGATGACGCCGGACGTGAAACTGCTCGGCCTGACCCATGTCAGCAACGTGCTCGGCACCGTCAATCCGGTGCGCGAAATCTGCAAGGAAGCAAAGAAGCGCGGCATCACCACGCTGATCGATGGCTCGCAGGCCGCGCCGCACATGCAGCTGGATGTCGCATCGATCGGTTGCGATTTCTACGTCGCTACCGGCCACAAGCTGTGCGGACCGACCGGCACGGGCGTGCTGTGGGCACGTCGCGAACTGCTGCAGTCGATGCCGCCTTTCATCGGCGGCGGCGAGATGATCAAGGAAGTGCGCTTCGACGGCACCGTGTTCAACGACCCGCCGCACAAGTTCGAAGCCGGCACGCCGAACATCGCCGGGTTCGTCGGGCTGGGCGCCGCGGTCAACTACCTGTCCGGCATCGGCATGGACCAGGTCCATGCACGCGAAGCCGAACTGCTGGCGCACGCGACCGAGGCACTATCGGCCATCGACGGCCTGCACATCTTCGGCACCGCACCGGGCAAGGCCGCGATCATCTCGTTCCTGATCGATGGCACCCATGCGCATGATGTCGCCACCTTGCTGGATCTCGAAGGCGTGGCCGTGCGCTCCGGCCAGCATTGCGCGCATCCGTTGCTGCAGTCGCTCGGCGTCGGTGCAACCTGCCGCGCGTCGCTCGCGTTCTACAACACGCATGACGACATCGATGCATTCGTCGGCGCTTTGCATAAGGTGAGGAAGCTGCTCGCATGAACCTGACGTTTCGTCATGCCACACCAGCCGACATCCCGATGCTAGTGGCGCTCGTGACATCCGCTTATCGCGGTGATGCCAGTCGCGCCGGCTGGACGACCGAGGCCGACCTGCTTGATGGCCTGCGCATCGATGCCGATCGCATCGCCATCGACATCGAACGCCCGCACAGCGTGATCCTGCTGGGCGAGTCCGATGGCGACACCGTGGCCTGCGCGCATGTCGCGGTCGAGGACGGCGCTGGCTACTTCGGCATGTTCTCGGTGCGTCCCGACCTGCAAGGACACGGCATCGGCAAGCTGATGCTTCTAGAGGCCGAGCGCATCGCCCGCGACGAGTTGCAGCAAGACGCGATGCGCATGACCGTGATCGACGTGCGCGACGAGCTGATCGACTACTACGCGCGTCGCGGCTATCGGCGCACCGGCATCTACAAGCCGTTTCCCTATGGCGATGAACGCTTTGGCATCCCCAAGCGGCCTGACCTGCGCTTTGAGGTCCTGGAGAAGCCGCTGTGAGCGACGAGCTGCGCGACTGGGAGTTCGTCTGCACCGAGGCCGAGCTGCTGCCCGGCGAGAAGAAGACCGTGTGGCATGGCGACACGCCGATCCTCGTGGTCAACCTGGACGGCGATTACTACGCCGTCGAGGACCAGTGCACGCACGAGGACTTCGAGCTCTCCGCCGGCCCGGTGGATGAGGAAACCGGGCAGATCGAATGCGTCTTCCACGGCGCCAGGTTCGACTTGCGCACCGGCGCCGCCACTTGCGCGCCTGCGTACACGCCGGTTGCCACCTTCCCGGTGAAAGTGGTCGATGGCGCGGTCTGGACCCGCGACGACCGCTAGCGCGCGCTCAAGCCGGAGGCGCGCGGAAATCGGACTGCGACAGCAGGTCGATGCCGCATTCGAGGTTGTCCAGCCATGCGAGGAAATCCTGCATCGCCTCGCCCCTCATCGGCAGGCCGTGCTGCGGGACGATCATCTCGGCGCCCAGCTCCCGCACCATCGACACCCATAGCCGAGTCACCCGATTGGAGCCCATGTAGCGACGATGGAAACCTTCCATGCGCGGCTTGTGCCCGGCAAAGCCGCTCTCGATGAAGCGATACGGCTCGCCACTGGCAATCATCGAGGCACCGACATCGCCGGAGAACAGTATCCGGCTGCGTTCATCCCAGAACGAGAAGTTGCCGACCGAATGCATGAAGTGCGCAGGCAGCAGGTTGATCCGCGCGCTGCCCAGCTCGACGTAACCGCCGCGGTCGGGGATCAGCTTGTAACGCTCGCGCCCGGCGTTCTTGAGATAGCCCGGCACCCCATGCGGCACGAAGCGTCCCCACAGTTCCGAGCAGACGATCGTCGCTTCCGAATACAGCAGCCACTTGTCGACCGAACCGATGATGTCCGGGTCCTGATGCGAGCACAGGATGTAGTCGATGCCGGTCGGCTTGACGTATTGCGCCAGTGCCAGGATCAACGGGTTGTAAAGCAGCGCGCCGCCGGGATCGAGCAAGGCGCTCTGCCCCCCGTGCTGGATCAGGAACTGGTTGGCCTGGACGCCGTCATCGCCACGGACCAGGTCGTTGAAGGCGATGCAGCGGTGTTCGCCGGATTCGAAAAGTAGGCTGGACATGATGCGGGGGAAGGGATGCCGGTTGTCTGGTCGGGAAATGTAGGCGGGCCGCATAACCGCCGCCTGAGCTGGATCAAATCCGCACCCGGCGCCACGTCCCCGATGCGTATTTCGTGACCGACCGCCGGTATCGGTTTGTTTGTCGGTGGCATTGTCAATAAGAATCATTCTTATTATCATTGGCGCCGCAACGCCATCTGGCGCCTTGATCCCGAAGAGAAACCCCATGAATCCCATGCTTCGCCCGGCCGTTCGCCCGTTGGTGGCCGCCCTTGTCCTCGCCCTTTCCGCTCCTGCCTTCGCCGCCGACGAAGTGACGGCGGACCCCGCGCAGCTGGATCGCGTCATCGTCAAGGGCAGCCGTTACCTGCCGGCCTACCAGGTGCGCGACACCCGCAGCGCGACCAAGACCGACACGCCGCTGGTCGATGTGCCGCAGGGCGCGACCATCGTCACCGAAGAGCTGATGCGCGACCAGGCCATGACCAGCCTGCCGGAAGTGCTGCGCTACGTGCCCGGCGCCGGCGTCGCCCAGGGCGAAGGCAACCGCGACACCGTGGTGATGCGCGGCAACAGCAGCACTGCGGATTTCTTCGTGGACGGCATGCGCGATGACGTGCAGTACATCCGCGACATCTACAACATCGAGCGCGTCGAGGCGCTGAAGGGCCCGAACGCGCTGATCTTCGGTCGCGGCGGTTCCGGCGGCGTGATCAATCGCGTGACCAAGCAGGCCGATGGCCGCGAAGGCGGCGCGGTGAGCGTGCAGCTGGGCAACTGGGATCGCAAGCGCGGCACCGTGGACTGGGGCACCAAGCTGGGCGAGCGTGCGGCCTTCCGCGTCAACGCGATGGTCGAGGATTCCGAAAGCTATCGCGACGGCTTCGAGCTGAAGCGCCATGGCATCAACCCGGTGTTCCGCTTTGACCTCGGCGAACGCACCCAGCTGGACCTGTCCTACGAACACTATCGCGACGAACGCACCGCCGACCGCGGCGTGCCGTCGCTGGATGGCCGCCCCTACAAGACCGATCCCTCGACCTTCTTCGGCAGCCCGGAGCTCAGCCCCATCTGGGCGCGCGTCAACGCCTTCGATGCCACGCTGGTACATGCCTTCAGCAATGGGGTCGAGTTCCGCAACCATTTCCGCTGGGCCGATTACGACAAGTTCTACCAGAACGTGTTCCCGACTGGCATGGTCACCGCCACTGACGGCTCGCTGCAGGCCACGCTCTCCGCGTACAACCAGCACACCGGTCGCCGCAACTGGTTCAACCAGTCCGACTTCGTGTTCCACGCCGCCACCGGCAACGTGCGCCACACCTTGCTGGCCGGCGCCGAGTTCGGCAGGCAGGACACCGACAATCTGCGCATGAACGGCGCCTTCCCGAATGGCAACCGCGTACCGGCATCCAACCCGCTGTTCACCGGCAACGTGGTGTTCACGCCGAACCGCCAGAACGAGAGCCAGGCCGATATCGCCGCGGTGTACGTGCAGGACCAGATCGAATTCTCCGAGCACTGGATGGCGGTGGTCGGCCTGCGTTACGACCGTTTCGACATCGACATGACCGACATCACCGCCGATGCGCGCTACAGCAGCCGCGATTCGATGTGGTCGCCGCGTGCCGGCCTGATCTACAAGCCGCGCCAGGACATGTCCTTCTATGCCAGCTACAGCATGACCTTCCAGCCGCGCGCGGGCGAGCAGCTGGCCTCGCTCTCCAGCAGCACCGAGTCGCTGGAGCCGGAAAAGTTCATCAACAAGGAACTCGGCTGGAAGTGGGACTTCAATGACCGACTGTCGTTCAATGTCGCCGCCTACCAGCTGGATCGCGAGAACGTCGCGGTCACCGATCCAACCGACATCACCCGCATGATCCTGATCGACGGGCAACGCGCGCGCGGCGTGGAGGTCGGCGTCGCCGGTCGCATCACCGAGCGTTGGCAGGTCATGGGCGGCTATGCGTGGCAGACCGGCGAGATCCTCGCCACGCAATCGGCCAGCGCACCGGCGGGCAATCGCCTGGCGCAGCTGCCGCGCCACTCGGCGTCGCTGTGGAACCGCTTCGACGTGACGCCGACGTTCGGTTTCGGCATCGGTGCGATCTACCGTGGCGAGTTCTTCGCCTCCACCGACAACACCGTCACCGTGCCGGGCTTCACCCGCTTCGACGGCGCGCTGTTCTGGGACGTGAGCGAGCACGTGCATCTGCAGCTGAACATCGAGAACCTGCTGGACAAGGAGTACTACAGCGCCGCGCACAGCAACCAGAACATCACGCCCGGCGCGCCACGCGGCGCGATGCTGAGCGCACGCTTCACGTTCTGATCGCCACACCGGGGCGGTGCCGATGCATCGCCCCGCCCTTCACCGCAACTCGTCACGCCAAGGGTGCCTTCGTTCGCTCGAGCCAGACGCTGATCCATTCGACTGACATCGGGGAATTCCATGCACGTCCACTTCCACACGCACGCCCTTGCCTTGGCCATCGGCGCGGTCCTGTCGGCGCCTGCCTTAGCGCTTGAATCTACAGCACCTGCATCCACGACCGCCGAGACCGAGCCGCAACAGCTTGATCGCGTGGTGGTGACCGCCGCCGGCTTCGAGCAGAAGGTTGCCGATGCACCCGCCAGCATCAGCGTGGTGACGCGCGAGGAGCTGGAGACGCGCCCGTACACCAACCTCGTCGACGCGCTGCGCGACATCGAGGGCATCGACGTCGGCATGGAAACCACCGACAAGAACGGGATGGCGACCATCAGCATGCGCGGCCTGCCCTCCGAATACACGCTGGTGCTGATCGACGGACGCCGGCAGAGCAATGTCGGCTCGATCTACCCGAACAACTTCGGCGGCGGCCAGTTCGCGTTCTTGCCGCCGCTGGATTCGATCGACCGCATCGAGGTGGTGCGCGGGCCGATGTCCACGCTGTACGGCTCGGATGCGATGGGCGGTGTGGTCAACATCATCACCCGCCGCGTGGGCGATGCATGGCAGGGATCGCTGCGCCAGGGCTTCACCTTCCAGCAGGAAGACGAGTTCGGCGATGCACGCAGCAGCGATGTCTATGCCAGCGGTCCGCTGGTGAAGGACAAGTTGGGCTTCGCCTTCCGCGGCAGCCACTACCACACCGATGAGTCGGTGCCGGAATGGCCGTCACTGACCCTGCCCGACGGCAGCGAGTGGAACCGCGCGCTCGGCTTCGGCAGCGGCGGCAAGCAGGTCGCCAGCACGAACTGGAACGCCGGCGTGCGCCTGGACTGGACGCCGAACGAGCAGCATCGCATCCTCCTGGACTACGACGTGTCCAAACAGAAGTACGACAACCGCCAGGGCCAGACCGGCACGCTGGATGGCGTCGAGTCGCTTTGGCGCAGCGGCAATGCGGTGATCCCGCCCCCCGGCGGCAACGGCACGATCACTCGCCGCGTAGTGCAGCCACGCGTGGGCTACACGCCGGAGCAGCGCTACGAGCGCAAGCAGCTCTCGATCACCCATGTCGGCGAGTGGTCGTTCGGCCGCAGCGAGACCAGCCTGATGCGCATCGACAGCCGCAACCTGGGACGCTCGCTGCCGCTCAGCATCGCCGAGCGTGCCGCGCTGCAGGACCTGTGGAACGACGTATGCACGCGCCGCGGCCAGGCCGATTACTGCAACAACGGCATGGGCGCGGCAGGCATCGCCAGCAGCCAGCTGACCGCCGATGAAACGGCGCGGCTCAATGCCTTCCTGCCGCGCCCGCTGCGCACGCTGGAACTGCGCGGCTGGGTGCTGGACACGCGCTGGGAAAAATTCATAGGCGATCACAAGTTCACCGTCGGTGGCCAGTACAACGACACCGACATGGAAGACGGCGTGTTCGGCATGGACAGCGCCGATTACCAGGCTGGCGTCACCCAGCAACATCGCCAATGGGCGCTGTTCGCGGAAGACAACTGGGAACTGGTGCCGGGCCTGACCGCGACGCTCGGCGTGCGCTACGACCGTCACAACATCTTCGGCAGCCAGATCAGTCCGCGTGGCTACCTGGTCTGGGACAAGGCAGGCCCGTGGACGTTCAAGGGTGGCGTGAGCACCGGTTACAAGGCGCCGCGCCCGGACCAGTTGTTCCCCGGCATCGTCGGTTTCGGCGGCCAGGGCGTGTTGCCGCTGGTGGGCACGCCGGGCCTGAAGCCCGAGACCAGCCGCAACTTCGAGCTGGCCGCGTACTACGAGGCCGAGGCCCATGGCTTCAATGCGACCGCCTTCCTCAACCGTTTCAAGGACAAGATCGCCAGCGGCGGCGTCTATCCCAACTGCGAAGTCGCCATGCCCGGCAGCGGATACTGCGTGGACATCGGCACGGGCTGGGCGGCGCTCGGGTATTCCAGCTTCTCGCAGACGGTGAACATCGACGATGCGGAAACGCGAGGCGTCGAGCTGGCCGGTTACATCGACCTGTCGGAAGACTGGCAGCTGCGCGGCAACTACACCTGGACCGAGTCCGAGCAGAAGAGCGGCGCCAACCGCGGTCGCCCGATCGCCGGCAACCCGGCCAAGCACATGTTGAACGCGATGCTGAACTGGCAGGCGACCCCGACGCTCAATTTCAGCCTGACCGGCGAGGCGCGCAAGGACCGCTATTACGGCACGGACCTGTCCGGCAACGACCAGTACTACAAGGACCACGCGCTGCTACACCTGGGCGGCTCGTGGCAGGCGACCGACTGGCTGACCATCAACGCGCGCATCAACAACCTGCTGGACCGCGATTTCATTTCGCAGACGTGCACGCTGGCGGTCACCCAGGACACCTTCGACTGCCGCGACGACTACGCGGTGAAAGAACAGCGCCGCAGCTTCTGGATCTCGTTCAACGCCCGCTTCTGATCGAACGGGCTGGATGGATCACTACCCGCGTTTGCCCCTGCGCCGGTGGTGATCCCGCTTTCACAAACGAGACTTATTCTCATTTATAATGAGCCTCCGTTTCCTGCCTCGCACCGCTTCCTGCATTGAACGCCACCCGCGCCCGTGACGACATCGCCGCCCAGCAACGCCGCGGCTTCTGGCTGCGCCAGCTGCACCAGTGGCACTGGATCAGCGCGGCGGTGTGCCTGGTGGCGATGCTGCTGTTCACGGTCACCGGGATCACCCTCAACCATGCCACCAGCATCGAGGCGACACCGCACATCAGCAGCGGCGAGGCGACGATGCCGGCCTCGGTACTGAAGTCGCTGGGCGCGCGCGAGGAAGGCAACGCCCCGCTGCCGCGCACGGCCACCGACTGGCTGAACGATGCGCTGCCGCTGACCATCGGCCAGCAACCGGCGGAGTGGTCGGCGGACGAGGTCTACATCGCGCTGCCGCGCGCCGGTGGCGATGGCTGGGTCAGCATCGATCGCGCCACCGGGATGGTGGAATACGAACGCACCGATCGCGGTTGGGTGTCCTATTTCAACGACCTGCACAAGGGCCGCCACACCGGTGCGGCCTGGCGCTGGTTCATCGATGTCTTCGCGGTGGCCTGCCTGGTGTTCACCCTCAGCGGCCTGTTCCTGTTGCAGATGCATGCGCGCCAGCGCCGTTCCACCTGGCCTTGGGTCGCGCTGGGACTGGTACTGCCCGTGCTCATCGCCCTGGTTTTCGTCCACTGATCCGCTTGATGGAGAACGCTTGCATGCGCATCACCACCACCATCGCCCTGTGCGGCCTGATCGCCCTGCCGGTGCAGGCCGCCGAGATGAAGGTCGAAGTCAACATCCCGCGTCTGAACGTCGCCGAATACCACCGCCCCTATGTGGCGATCTGGGTGGAAGGTGCCGACCAGGCCGCACGCGCGAATCTCGCCGTCTGGTACCAGCAGACCACCACCAGCGAAGGCGCCGGCACCAAATGGCTGCCCGACCTGCGCCAATGGTGGCGCCGCACCGGCCGCACGCTGAAGGTGCCGGTCGATGGCGTGACCGGTCCGACCAAGCCGGCCGGCCGGCACGCGCTCACCTTCGACGCGCGCCATCCCGAGCTGAAAAAGCTGCCGCCGGGCGATTACACCCTGGTCGTCGAGGCCGCGCGTGAAGTCGGCGGCCGCGAGCTGGTGCGCATCCCGTTCAAGTGGGGCGGCGCCAGCACCGGCAGCGCCCAAGGCAAGACCGAACTGGGCCGCGTCGCCCTCACCACCACCCGCTGATCCCACGGAGACCTTTGCAGATGAAGAAGTCGATCAAACACGCCGCCCTGCTGCTGGCGCTGGTGGTGCCGTTCACCGCGCAGGCGCACAAGGCCTGGCTGCGCCCCTCGCAGACCGTCATCTCCGGCAGCGCGCCGTGGATCACCGTGGACGCCGCGGTCTCCAACGACCTGTTCTATTTCAACCACGTGCCGCTGCGGATGGACAACCTGGTCATCATCGCGCCCGACGGCAGCCATGTGCAGCCGCAGAACGCCGCCACCGGCAAGTACCGCAGCGTATTCGACGTCGAGCTGACCCAGACCGGCACCTGGCGCATCGCCAACGTCGGCGGTGGCCTGAGTGCCAGCTGGAAGGAAAACGGCGAGACCAAGCGCTGGCGCGGCAACCCGGCCGACTTTACGACGCAGGTGCCGAAGGACGCGGCCGAGCTCAATGTCAGCCAAGGCGCCAGCCGGGTCGAAACCTTCGTCACCAACGGCAACCCGAACGACACCGCGCTCAAGCCCAGCGGGCAAGGTCTGGAGATGCAGCCGATCACCCATCCCAACGACCTGTTCGCCGGAGAGGAAGCGAAGTTCCGCCTGCTCATCGATGGCAAGCCGGCAGCCAACGTCGACATCGAGATCGTCCGCGGCGAGACCCGCTATCGCAACGCGCAGGACGAGATCAAGCTGAAATCCGGTGCCAACGGCGAGTTCAGCGTGACCTGGCCGGAACCGGGCATGTACTGGCTGGAAGCCAGCACCAGTGACGACAAGACCAGCCTGCCGCAGGCCAAGGAGCGACGCCTCAGTTACGTCGCCACCCTCGAGGTGTTGCCGCAGTAATCCGTCGCGGGGTGCTGGCGCCTTGCCTCACGCACCGCGTCACGCCGCATGAGCAACCTCCACCAGATCGGCGGCGACACCATGGGCACCAGCTGGTCGGTGCGTCTGGTCGCCGCGCCCGAGGCCGACCTGCACCGCCTACATGCCGGCGTGCAACAGCGTCTGGACGCGGTCGTCGCCGAGATGAGCAACTGGGAGGCCGATTCGGACATCAGCCGCTACAACCGCGCCGCGCCCGGCAGCTGGCATCCCCTGCCGCCGGCCTTCGCCGCAGTGATGCACGCCGCGCTCGACATCGCCAAAGCGAGCGATGGCGCGTTCGATCCCACCTTGGGTGCGCTGGTCGATGCCTGGGGTTTCGGCCCCGCGCGCAGCCAGGCCGATGCATCGCCCGATCATCTCGCCGCGCTGCGAAGCGCCAGCGGCTGGCAAAAACTGGCTTGGCAGGACGACGCCACCCTGCTGCAACCGGGCGGCATCGCGCTGGACCTGTGCGCGATCGCCAAGGGCCATGCGGTCGATGCGGTCTCGGCGTGGTTGCGCCATGCCGGCGTGTCCGCCGCGCTGGTGGAGGTCGGCGGCGAACTGCATGGCTACGGCCGCAAGACCGATGGCGCGCCGTGGTGGGTGATCGTCGAAGGCTGGGCCGGCGATGCCGACGACGCACACGAGGCGCGCATCCTCGCGCTGGAAGATCTTGCCGTCGCCACTTCCGGCGACCGTTGGCACCGCCGCGAACAAGACGGCGAAGTGCATAGCCACACACTGGACCCGCGCACCGGCGCGCCACGCCGCGATGCGCCGACGGCGGTCACCGTCGCGATGCCCTCCGCCATGCTGGCCGATGGCTGGGCGACCGCGCTCGGCGTGCTGGGCTGCGACGCTGGATTCGACCTGGCCTGCGAGCGCGGCATCGCCGCCCGCTTCATCGACAACGCGGGTCGGCAACATCGCGAGCGAATGACGCCCGCCTTCGACGCATTGCTACAGGCATGACCCGCGCGCGCATCGGCAACCTGCTGTTGATCACCGCGTTGGCCGCACTCGCGGTGGCGCTGGGCTGCTGGCAGCGCGAGGCCTGGTGGACCGGCCGACCCGATGCCGAGCGCCTGCTCTGGGCGGGGATGCTGGTGCTCGCGTGGCTCACCGTCGTTTTCATCTTTCTGCGTCCGCGCCGCGTCGCGCCCACTGCAGTGGGTGACGATGCGTTGTTGGTCCTGTGGGCCAGCCAGGCCGGGTTTGCCGCGCAACTGGCCCGACACAGCGCGCAGTCCTTGAACGAAGCCGGCGTCACCACCCACGTACTGCCGCTGGAAGCCGCGACACCCGCGCTGCTGCAGCGACATGCACGCGCGCTGGTCATCGCCAGCACCACCGGCGAAGGCGATCCGCCCGACCATGCGCTAGGCTTCATTGCGGCGCTCGGTGACGCCCGCCTGCCCGGCTTGTCCTACGCGGTGCTGGCGTTGGGCGATCATCGCTACACGCAGTTCTGCGCCTATGGCCGCCAACTCGACGAGGCACTGCATCGCGCCGGTGCGCAGCCGCTGTTTGATCGCGTGGAAGTGGATGCCGGCGACCCGGCCGCGCTGCGCCACTGGCAGCAGCACCTCGGCCAACTGGCGGGCGGCGCGGCGATGGCCGACTGGGTCGCGCCCGAATACCAGCACTGGCAACTGGCCCAGCGTCGCCATCTCAACCCGGGCAGCGTGGGTGGCGCGGCCTTCCACCTTGCGCTCACGCCGCCGCTCGGCAGCAAGGCCGAATGGCAGGCCGGCGACATCGTCGAGATCGGTCCGCGCCAGTCGCCCTCGCGCGTGGCCGCGTTCCTCGCCGCCATCGGCATGGCCGGCGAGCAGGACGTGCTGGTCGATGGCGCAAAGCAACGACTGGCCGATGTTCTCGCACGCTCGCTGCTGCCCGAGGCCCACAGTGTGCGCGGCCTCAGCGCCGATGCGCTGGCGCGTGCGCTGAAGCCGCTGCCGCATCGCGAATATTCGATCGGTTCCTTGCCGAGTGACGGCAGCGTGCAATTCGTCCTGCGGCGGATGTTGCTGCCGGATGGCTCGCCGGGCCTCGCCAGCGGCTGGCTGTGCGATGACGCCCCGCTTGGCGGCGACATCGACGCGCGCATCCGCAGCAATCCCAATTTCCATGCCCCCGATCCGGCCCGCCCGATGATCCTGGTCTGCAACGGCACCGGCATCGGTGGCCTGCGCGCACATCTGAAGGCGCGCATCGCCGCCGGTGCGGATCGCAACTGGATGCTGTTTGGCGAACGTAATCGCGCCGCCGATGACCTGTACGGCGACGAGCTGGAAGGCTGGCTGCACTCGGGCGGGCTGACCCATCTGGATCGCGCGTTCTCGCGCGACGACGGCGACGGCGACGGCCCGCGCTACGTGCAGGATGCCCTGCGTGCCCATGCGACGCGCCTGCGCCAATGGCTGGACGAAGGCGCCGCGATCTACGTCTGCGGCAGCCTGAAAGGCATGGCGCCGGGCGTGGACGCGGTGCTGGTCAACCTGATCGGGCAGGCCGGCGTGGACAAGCTGATCGAAACCGGGCGCTATCGCCGCGACGTTTACTGATCGCCTGCGGGGCCGACGGGTGCGATCCGCATCAACAGCGCCTCGCCCGCGCCTTCCAGCACGCAGCGCCGACGCGCATCGCCGGCACGCAACAGCGCGGTATCGCCCCGCACGATGGCCGCGCCCTGCCCCGCGCCGTCGGTGACTCGCGCCTCGCCGGCCAGCATGTGGATGGCCCAGCTGTCCCCGGCATCGGCGAACATCACCATGCTGCCGACCAGTGGCCGCCGCCAGAGCTCGGCCTGGAAACGACCGCGTCGCCACATCAGGTTGAAGTCGCGGGTCGCGCCGTCGATCAAGCGGCTGCCAAGGCCGCGCCCGCCATCGAACCGCAGGCGCGGGCTTTCCGGGGTCAGCGCGAACGTTTGGCCGTCATCGAATTCGAACTGCATGCCCGCGCCTTCCAGCAGGCAGATCTCGCGCTCGATGCCGGGCAGGCGCGAGAACGGACCATCCGATTCGACGTCCGCGACCGACAGGCGCCAGTCCCAGTCCTGCGCATCGCCGCCGCGGGCGATTTCCCGCGTCCAGCCTCCGCCATTGAACCAGCGCTGCGGCGCCACCTCGGTGAGGCGGATGATCTCGATGGCTGTGCTCTGCATCCGCACAGTCTACGCAGGGCAAAAAGAAGATCGCCCGGATGAGGCCTTCCTGACCGTCCGGGCAATCCTGACTTCCTTGTGTCGGCTTCCTGCCTGTCCTGACGGGCCTCCGGCCCCCACCCCTACCATCCAAGGGAGGCGTGTTTCGTCATCCCACTCAGCGCCTGGTCGTCGTGGTTCGCGCCGGGACAACCGCACGACCCTGCGAGTTGCCGGTGCGGGTGACCGGCACCATCGCCCGCCCATTGCCCAAGGTGATGCGCTCACGGTTCTTCTCGACGGTCTTGAGGCCAATGCCCTTGACCATCGCCAACTGCTCGACGCTCTTGAAGGCTCCATTCTCGCGACGGTAGTCGACGATGGCCTGCGCCTTGGCCGGACCGACGTTCAGCAGCACCCGGTCCAGGGTGGCGACATCGGCCGTGTTGATGTTGACGACATCGGATGCCAGGGCCTGCCCGCACAAGGCCAGCGCCAGCAACATCGAAACCAGGAAGCGATTGAAACGATTCATGAGATGACCCTCAAAGGTGGTTGGATTCCGTTCCCGTTGGCGTTGCCGCCCGGTGAATCCACTCTCCGCTTCGGCATGGGTCCAACGTATCGCCGCAATCCCCGTGGCGCAGCCAGCAAACCGCCCGATGGCGTGTAGGAAAAATCCGAATGCCCGGCCCGCGCCACCCGCCCGGACCTACGCTCACGGGGCCCGAATCCCGCGCCCGCTAGAATTCAGCTTTCCCCACTTCACTGGAGCTCCAGATGTCCAGCAGCGTCCTCGACGCCGGCAAGCTCGGCCAATTCGTCAATGCCAAATGGGACGACGAGATCGTCCCGCAACTGGTCGATTACATCGCCATTCCCAACAAATCGCCGATGTTCGACCCCGATTGGCAGACGCACGGCTACATGGATCAGGCCGTCGAGTTGATGGAGCGCTGGGCCCGCGCGCAGGACATCCCGGGCATGACGCTGGAGGTGGTGCGCCTGGAAGGCCGTACCCCGCTGATCTACATCGACATCCCGGCCACCGGCGCATCGGTCGGCGACGACTGCGTGCTGCTGTACGGGCACCTGGACAAGCAGCCGGAGATGACCGGCTGGGACGAGGACCTCGGCCCGTGGAAGCCGGTGCTGCGCGGCGACAAGCTCTACGGTCGCGGCGGCGCGGACGACGGCTACGCGATCTTCGGCTCGCTCACCAGCGTGATGGCGCTGCAGGCGCAGGGCCAGGCGCACGCGCGCTGCGTGGTGCTGATCGAGGCCTGCGAGGAATCCGGCAGCTACGACCTGCCCGCCTACGTCGATCACCTCGCCGATCGCATCGGCAAGCCGTCGCTCGTCGTCTGCCTCGACTCGGGCTGCGGCAATTACGAGCAGCTCTGGTGCACGACGTCGCTGCGCGGCCTGGCCGGCGGCAACCTGCGCGTGGACGTACTGGAGGAAGGCGTGCACTCGGGCGATGCCTCGGGCATCGTGCCGTCGAGCTTCCGTCTGCTGCGCCAGCTGCTGGATCGCGTCGAAGACGAGGCGACCGGCAAGATGAAGCTGGACGGCCTGTACGTCGACATCCCGGCCGAGCGCCAGATCCAGGCGAAGAAAGCCGCGGAAGTGCTAGGCGACGAGATCTACGACAAGTTCCCGCTGGTCAAGGGCCTGAAGCCGATGGGCGATGACAACGTGGACCGCGTGCTCAACCGCACCTGGCGCCCGGCGCTGTCGATCACCGGCGTGGACGGCATGCCGCCGCTCTCCTCCGCCGGCAACGTGTTGCGTCCGCATACGGCGGTGAAGCTGTCGCTGCGCATCCCGCCCACGCTCGACGGCGATGCCGGCGGCAAGCTGCTCCGCGACACCTTGCTGAAAGACCCGCCGAACGGCGCCAAGGTGACATTCGAGCTGGAGAAATCCTCGTCCGGCTGGAACGCACCGGCGCTGTCGGCGTGGCTGGAAGCCGCCATCGACCAATCCAGCCAGCAGGTATTCGGCAAGCCGGCGATGTACATGGGCGAAGGCGGCAGCATCCCGTTCATGGGCATGCTGGGCGAGAAATTCCCCGGCGCGCAGTTCATGATCACCGGCGTGCTGGGCCCGCATTCCAACGCGCATGGGCCGAATGAGTTCCTGCACATCCCGATGGGCAAGCACGTCACCGCCTGCGTCGCGTATGTCATCGCCGCCCACCACGCGGCCGGCCTGCGCGGCGAGACCACTGGCGCCGCGGTCGCCCCCGACAGCGGCACCCGCCACGGCGACCACGGCTGCTGCTGACGCCGACACGGCATCGCGGCAGCCCCCTGCTGCGATGCAACAGCCATGGCGGCGCCAGCTTGCTAGCATCGACCCGCACTTCAACCAGCAAGGGGATACAGATGTTCGAAGGCTTTTTTGGTTATCTCATCGGTGGCGCCGTCATCGGCGTGCTCGCACGCCTACTCAAGCCCGGCGCCGAAGCGATGGGCTGGATCATGACGATCGTGCTCGGCGTGCTTGGCGCGGTGATCGGCGGCTGGGCCGCGACCACCTTCGGTCTGCACGGTTTCATGACCTGGGTCGTCGCGATCGTGGCTGCCATCCTTCTTCTCTTTGCCTACGAGGCGATGCGCAAGAAGCGCCCGGCCTGACCTGGATCGGTCAGTTCCGGCAACCGCCCTGCGAAAGCAGGGCGTTTTCGTTGGCGCGCACTGTTATGCTTGTCGCGATCCGTCACGGGAACATCCATGCCTTTGTTCGGTAGCGACAACTGGCTGTACATCGCCCTGATCGGCCTTGTCGTCGGCCTGCTCGCGCGCCTGCTCAAGCCCGGTCGCGACCGCATGGGACTGATCCTCACCACCCTGCTCGGCATCGGCGGCGCCCTGCTGGCGGGCTACGTCGGCCAGCATTTCGGCTGGTATTCGCCGGGTGAACCGCTGGCCTATCTCGGCGCGGTGGTCGGCGCGATCCTCATCCTGCTGGTCGTCGCCCTGTTCCGCCGTCCGCGCGAACGCCGCATCTTCACAAGCAAACGCTGATCCCCTGCATGAATCGCGAAACGCAACGCCTGGCCTGGGCGCGACAGGCGCTGTCCCATCCCGACCTCCAGCTCGAACGCGCTTCCGTCGATGCCGGCTTCCGCAGTTACTGGCGCACGCTGGACATCACGCCTTCGCGCATCGTCATGGACTCGCCGCCCGACAAGGAAGACGTGCGCCCGTGGCTGGCGATGCGCGAGGTGCTGCAGGCAGCCGGCGTGCGCGTGCCGCAGGTACTGGCCGAGGATGTCGATGCCGGCTTCCTGGTGCTGGAGGATCTCGGCGTCACCACCTACCTGCACGACATCGATGAAGCCAATGCCGATGCGATGTTCGATGCCGCCATCGACCAGCTGTTGAAGCTGCAGGCCACCCAGCCGCCCGCCGACCTGCACCGTTTCGACGAGGCGATGATCGCCCGCGAGTTGCGCCTGCTCGACGAATGGTTCTGCGGTGCCCACCTCGGCATGACGCTCGACTGCGACGACATGGAAACTCTTGATGCCGCGTATCGCCACCTGATCGACGCCGCGCTCGCGCAGCCGCAGGTGTTGATGCATCGCGATTTCATGCCGCGCAACTTGATGCAGGCCGACGGCGGCCCCGCGGTGCTGGATTTCCAGGACGCGGCGATCGGCCCGATCGCCTACGACGCCATCTCGCTGTTCAAAGATGCCTTCCTCAGCTGGCCGCAGGATCGCGTCGATGCATGGCTGCGCCACTACCACGCGCGCGCCAGCGCCGCCGGCCTGCCGGTGCCGCCGCTCGAGCGCTTTCTGCGTGATGCCGACCTCATCGGCGTGCAGCGGCACATCAAGATCATCGGCGTGTTCTCGCGACTGCATTACCGCGACAGCAAGCCGAAATACCTCGCCGACGTGCCGCGCTTCTTCGCCTATCTGGACGAAGTGCTGCCGAAATACCCGCAGCTCGCCGACCTGCACGCCTTCATCGAGGGCAAGGTCAAGCCGGCCATGGCCGCGCGCAGCGAAGCGGACACATCGGCATGAAGGCGTTGATCTTTGCCGCTGGCCTTGGCGAGCGCATGCGCCCGCTTACTGACCACACGCCCAAGCCGCTGCTGAAAGTCGCCGGCCGGCCGTTGATCGTCTGGCATCTGCAAAAACTGAGCGCGATGGGCGTCACCGATGTCGTCATCAACACCTCGTGGCTGGCCGAACAATTCCCGGCCACGCTGGGCGACGGCGCGGCCTTCGGCTTGCGCCTGCACTACAGCTTCGAAGGCCCGGCGCCGCTCGAAACCGGCGGCGGGATGTGGAAGGCGATGTCGCTGCTGGGCGACACGCCGTTCCTCGCCGTCAACGGCGACATCTGGTGCGATGCGGATTTCGCCGCGCTGCCACGCGAGCCTGCCGGACTGACCCACCTGGTCATGGTCGACAACCCCGCGCACAACCCCAAGGGCGACTTCGCGCTGGGCGATGACGGCGAGCTTCATTCCGATGGCCCGAGCAAGCTGACGTTCTCCGGCATCGGCATGTATCGCCCGCAACTGCTGGCTGACTGGCGTTCGGTGATTGGCGATACCCCGGGCGCGGCGCAGCAGCCACCGCGCTTCCAGCTGGCCCCGTTGTTGCGCGCGGCGATGACACGGGGGCTTGCGACCGGCATCCATCATCGCGGCGAGTGGACCGACGTTGGCACCCCGCAGCGCCTTGCCGAACTGGATGCGCGGGTCGCGGCGGAAGCGCCGGCGGATTGACCCGGCTGCGACCCTTCCGAGGCTTCGCGCGTATCGCTATCAATGGATGACACGCGCCCAGTACCGGACAGGGACGAGGCCACGTTGCTGCGCGCGGCGCGGCGCGGTGACCAGGACGCCTTCGCGGCGCTGTACCAGTTGCACGCCAAGGCGATCCATTCGCTGGTCCTGCGCCTGTCCGGCAGCGTGGACACTGCCGACGACATCACCCAAGACACCTTCCTCAAGGCGATGCGCTTCCTGCCCGGCCTGCGCGCCGAGCTGCCGCTGCGGCCCTGGCTCAAGCGCACCGCCTCCAATGCCTTGATCGACCAGTTCAGGCGCCAGTGGCGCGCGATGCCGCTGCCGGACGACGATGTGATCGCCGATGCCGCCGCCATGCCTGAACCGAATGCGGAAATCGCCGGCCTGCTGCGACGACTGCCGCCGCTCGCCCGTACCTTGGTATGGCTGCACTTGATGGAAGGCTGGTCGCACAAGGAACTGGCAGCCCGCTTCGGCCACAGCGAAAGCTGGTCGAAGTCCGTGCTTTCCCGCGCGCTGACGCAATTGCGCGCGGACCTGTCCGACAACGAGATATCGCCCGATGCATGATCCCCTCCGCCAACATCTGCACGACCTGCCCGACACCGAGCCGTCCGATGCGTTGTGGACGCGCATTGACGGCGCGCGGCGCAAGCAACTCAATCGTCGCCGCGGGCTGCTCGCCGGCGGCGCCACGGCCTGCGCGGTCGCGGCGGCGACGCTGTTTTTCGGCTTCGGCCATCTAACCAACGATGACGTCGCGCGACCCGGCATGGTTGCCACCACACCTTCGCCCGCATCCACACCGGCACCTGTTGCATCACCCGAATCCCTGCACCACATCGATCGCGAACTGCAGCTCGCCTACGCGCGCAATGCCGATGACGCCGAGCTGGCCTCGCTATGGGCAGTGCGTCGCGACGTCCTCCAATCCCGCACGGAAAACGTGCAGCCACTCGGCATCTGACTCAGGGAGCCGCCATGAACACCCGCATCCTCATCCCCATGCTCGCCGTCGCCATCGCGCTGCCGGTCGCCGCGCAGGACAGCGCGACCCTGCAACGCGAAGTCGAAACCGCGCTGGTGCGCGCGGCGGAAAGCGGCACCTTGCCGGCCAGCGGCCGTACCTCCACCCTGCGCAGCGAGGCACGCGTGCGATACGAGCTTGGCGCGGTGGTCGACGTGCGCAATGCCAGCGCCAGCGGCCTGCCGGTGCTGGCAGTCACGCCGGGTTCCGCCGCCTCGCGTCTGGGCCTGCGTGCGGGGGATCGCCTGCTGTCCATCAATGGCCGCAAGGTCGGTACGCAGGCCAGCCAGTTGCAGCAGGCCATCGATGCGGGCGACGGCAGGCTCTCAGCCTCCTGGTCGCGCGCGGGCAAGCAACTGGCCGCCAATGACGCCGCCGATGCCGTGGCGATCCCGGCCTATCAACTGGTCGTCGGCGACACCGCCAGCAAGGGCTGCGGCTTCGTGTCCGACCAGCAGGGCGTGGTGCCCAAGAGTCAGGATATCTTCGAAGGCTTCATCACCAAGGTCGACGGCCGCAGCACGCCCCTGGGCGGCAAGTACGAATACGAACTGCCAGCCGGCAAGCACGTGTTGACGGTCATGGACCGGATCGATCCCAACCGGCTGACGATGCGGGAACAACGGCAGATGTATCTGGCGCATCGCCTCAAGACGGCTGCGCAGTCGTACAAGACGCTGGTGGTCGACGTGAAGCCGAACACCACCTATCGCATCGGCGTGCGCCTGTTCAAGGACAAGCTGGACAACGAATCGATTCGCCGCAACGCCTATTGGGAACCGATGGTCTGGGAAACCCGCGCGCAAGCCTGCCGCTGAACTCCGCCTACCCGCCCAATACCTGGCGCAGGAAAGGCACCGTCACGCGTCGCTGCGCGGCCAGTGACTCGCGATCCAGCCGCTCAAGCAGCACGGTCAGGCTGCCGAGGTCGCGTTCCACACGCCGCAGCAGCCAGTCGATCGACGCCGCGTCCATCACCAGGCCGCGGCGTTCGGCGCGCAGGCGCAGGACGGCGGCGCGCATGTCGTCATTCGCCGCCTCAAGGCGGATGCGGCTGAGCTGGGACAGGCGCGAGCGCAAGTCGGCCAGCACCAGGCCCAGCGCGTCCGGTACCTCGCGCGCAGTGTAGAACAGGCCCGCGCCCGCCGCGCGCGCGGCATTGTGGAAATCGAACAGGGCGACTTCATCGTCGTGCCGCCCGGCAATGTGTTCGATGCCGTCGAGCGCGATGCGTAGGGCCGGGTGCGGCGTCGGCAGCGCCTCGCGCAGGCGTCCGGCGAGCGTCGCCATCGGCAGATAACTCGCGGATTTGCCGTGCGCTTCGGCTTCGGCGCAAAACCCGAGCGCCAGATGCGTCTTGCCTGCACCGGCGGGGCCGACGGCATACAGCCAGGGCTCGCCATCCCCAGCCAACGCGCGCAACTGCGCCAGCGCCCCTGCGGGCGGCGTGACGAAGGCATCGAGGCGCTGATCGGGCGGGTAACGCAACGACAGCGGAAGTTGCTGGGGCGTACTGCTCACGCTTCTGGCGGGGACGCAGCCGGCGCGTCGCTTGCCTGCGGCGCGAGCGTGGCTGGCGTCGAGACATCGCCACCACCCTGATGGCCGATGTAGGTCTTGCTGTGCTGGTAACGATCCACGCAGTAGCGCAGCAACACGTTCAATACCGCCGCGCCGGGCAACGCCAGCAGCATGCCGACGAAACCGAACAGCGCGCCGCCGGCCATCACTGCGAAGATCACCACCATCGGATGCAGGCCGATGCGATCGCCCACCAGTTTCGGGGTGAGGATGTAGCTCTCGATCAGCTGCGCGACGCCCCAGACCACCAGGACGCCCGCCACGCCCTGCCAGCCCAGCCCCTGCACCAGCGCCGCGATGGTGCCCATCACCACCACCGAGGTCGGCCCGAGGTAAGGCACGAAGCTCAGCAGGCCGCCGATGAAGCCGATCAGGATGCCGACCTTGATGCCGAACAGGGACAGCCCGACGCCGTACATGATGGCGTCGGCGATCATCACCAGGAACTGCCCGCGCAGGAAGCCGCTCAGCACGTCGTTGGAATCCTTGGCCAGCTTGGTCACCGTCGCCAGGCTGTCGCGCGGAATCAGCGAGGCCACGCGCTCGACGAACTTGTCCCAATCGCGCAGGAAGAAGAACGCCAGAATCGGGATCAACACCAGGTTGACCAGCCACATCACCATGCCCACGCCCGAGCGCGACAGGTAGCCGAGCACGGTCGCGGCGATGCCGCCCACGCGCTGCCAATGCTCGTGCAGCATGTCCATCAGGTGCTTGCTGTCGAACCAGGCCACCAGGTCGATGTTGAATTTCGACTGCACCCACGGCGCCAGGGTATTGGTGAACCAGTTCGACAGCCACGCCTGGTACTGCGGCCAGGATTCAGCCAGCGTCCCCACCTGGCGCACGATGACCGGCACCAGGACCAGCACCACGGCCAACAAGATCACGCACATCACCGCGAACACGGTGATGACGGCGGTATTGCGGCTCGCGCCACGGGCCTCGAGCTTGTCCACCACCGGATCGCCCAGCCAGCCCAGCATCGCCGCGACCACGAACGGCGTCAGGATCGACGAGAGCTTCGACAACAGCCAGCCGATGGCGAGCAGGACGACGACCCATTGGACCTTGCGGATGAAACTGGCAAGCGTGGCGAGCGAGGTATCTGCCGAATTGTCCATCGATGTCACCCGTGGCTTTTAGTGCACGTCGAACTGCGTGCCGTCGTCATCTTCGCCTATCGCGAAGATCACGCCTTCACGCGCCGCGGCGCTGCGGAAATCGGCCAGGCCATCCTTCAAATCCACGGCAAAGGTGACGGCGCCCGGCGTCGCGGAAACCGGCACGATGCGACCCACCTGCGGATGCCGCTCCAGGTAGCCGATCAGTTCCAGGTATTCCCGTGCGTTGTCGATGCCGCTGAAGGTCAGGCTGACGCTCTGCACGCGCACCACCGGCTTGGGCGGCACGCGGCGCACGTACTTGCGGATCAGCGCATCGTTGGCGACATCCGCGCCCGAGGCGATCACCTGGCGCGCATCCGAGCCGGCATTGGCATCGCGGCCTGCGACGCGACCGTTGTCGAGGAAGATCCAGTCCGCCTTCCAGCCGCTGCCCGCACGCTGCACCTTGCCGATCAGCTGCATCGGCGGCACGTAGACCTTGGATAGGCGCGCGACGGCGCCGGTATCACCGCGCCAGATCGCGCCGACGATGGCCTGCTCAGCCGCGCTGCCCTTGGGCAGGCCCAGGCCGAAACCCAGCGCCTTGGCCCGGTCCAGCGCGGTGCGCGCGACGCTGGCCTGCGGCAACGCGACCAGGCGCGGACCGCTGCCATCGTCGAGCGCCAGCCACAGCACCGGCTTGGGCCGCGGGTCGGGCCAGGCGACGACGCCGATCTGCCTGGCCAGCTCATCCACCTTGGCCGGCTTGAAACGCACGATCAGGGTGGTGCCATAGGTCGGCGCGCCAGTCGTCGGGGATATGCCCTCGTCCTGGCGATAGTCATAGCTGGCCACGTAATCCTTGGCGTTGCGCACTTCCGCGCCCACATCCGGACGCTGCTGCGGCGCGCGCTCGCCGGTCAGCTTGGTCAGCACCTGGATCAGCCCGCGCGAAAAACCGGTGTTGCGCTCGCTGGCGGACTGCGAGCGGACCGAGACTTCGGCCTCGTAGGCGCCCTGCGCGGCGGCGCGGCTGCCTTCCACGCGCTGGGCCTGCGCGGTGCCCATCGCCAGCACCAGCATCGCCGCCCAGGTCCATCGAATCGTTGCGCGCATCGCCGTGAGTTCCGTGTTTCCTAGGGGGAATGGTGCCGCAGCCGGGCGGATGCGTCCATCGCAAGGGCCGGCCGGCTGTTAAAATCGCCCGTCCCCAAGCCGCGAGCCGACCGTGACCCAGCCTACCTCCCTGACCTACCGCGACGCCGGCGTGAATATCGATGCGGGCAACGAACTGGTCGAGCGGATCAAGCCGCTGGTCAAGAAAAGCTTCCGCCCCGAGGTGATGGGCGGCCTGGGCGGCTTCGGCGCGATGTTCGACCTCTCCGCCAAGTACCGCGAGCCAGTGCTGGTCTCGGGCACGGACGGCGTCGGCACCAAGCTCAAGCTCGCCCAGCAGTTGGGCCGCCACGACACCATCGGCATCGACCTCGTCGCCATGTGCGTGAACGACGTGCTGGTGCAGGGCGCCGAGCCGCTG